>NC_014364.1:1241058-1551323 GCF_000143985.1 Sediminispirochaeta smaragdinae DSM 11293
GGCTCCTTTCTTTTCGGCAGCATCTGGGCCGGCGCCTTTGTGGCCATGGCAAGCGGGGCCCTTATTGCGCTTCTGTTTGCCTATCTTACGGTCACCCTCTACGCCGACCAGATTGTCGTCGGTGCCGGCTTAAATGTCCTGGGACTCGGTCTGAGTACAAGCATTGCAAGGGTCCTTTTCGGGGTTAATACTACTCCGCCACAGCTTGACGCCTATAAGATTGTCCCCATTCCCTTGCTTGAAAAGATCCCTCTGCTTGGCCCCGCCCTTTTTCAACAAAAACTGTTGGTCTATGTTGCCATAGTCTTGGTCCCTATCGTCCATTTTATTCTCTTTCGAACCAACATGGGCTTGAAAATACGGGCAGTGGGCGAGCATCCACAGGCTTGTGATACCCTTGGTATCAATGTCTACCGAACCCGCTATGCAACGCTTATCATCAGCGGGGTTTTTCTCGGCCTTGCAGGATCCTATGTAAGTTTGGGACTTTTGAGTTTTTTCACCGAGAACATGATATCGGGGCGCGGTTTTATTGCTCTGGCTGCGGTGGTGTTCGGAAAGTGGAAGCCAAAGGGCATTCTTTTTGCCGCCCTGCTCTTTGGGGCTGGGGATGCCCTTCAGTTTAGGCTGCAGGCCTCAGGGACGGAAATCCCCTATCAATTTTTGCTAATGGTGCCCTATGTCCTTACGATAGCGGCGCTGATTGGTCTGGTCGGTAAGGCCAAGGGACCTGCGGCCAGGGGCAAGCCCTATTTAAAATGAAACAGAGAGGTAGAGTATGAGTCCGGTTCTTGAGATGAACGGAATCGTTAAACGCTTTCCCGGGGTCCTTGCCAACGATCATGTCGACCTCCGAGTGGAAAAGGGTGAGGTGCATGCCCTGCTCGGGGAAAATGGGGCGGGGAAGTCGACCCTGATGAATGTACTTTACGGCATGTATGAGGCCGACGAAGGAGATATTCGCTTTAAAGATCAAGAGGTGCATGTTAAGGGGCCCGGGGATGCTATCGCTCTCGGTATTGGTATGGTTCATCAGCATTTTATGCTCGTTCCTGCCCTTACCGTGGTCGAAAATGTGATTCTCGGTATGAAGGATAACGGCAGGGTCCTCGATCTTAAAGCGGCCGCCGAGAAGATTACCGCCCTTGCAGAACGCTACACAATGAAAATCGAACCCTTTACCCTTGTCGGTCAGATGAGCGTAGGACAGCAGCAGCGCCTGGAGATTCTGAAGGCCCTCTATCGAGGTGCCGAATTACTGATTCTGGACGAGCCGACAGCGGTGCTTACCCCACAAGAGGTAAAAGGTCTGTTCAATATGATTGGGGCCTTTACCTCGGAAGGGCGTACCGTCATCTTCATCAGCCACAAGTTGAAAGAGGTCATGGCCATAAGCGATCGGGTTACGGTGCTGCGCTCTGGCAAGGTGGCCCATACCCTTCATACCTCGGATACCGATCCGAAGGAGTTGGCCCGTCTTATGGTCGGTAGAGAGATCGACCTTTCCTGTGAGAAATTTTCCTGTGCCGACAACAGAGAGGTACTTCGTATGGAAAGGGTCTGCGCCGAGAACGAAAAGGGTATGGCCATCTTAAAGGAGCTTAACCTTACGATACGCGAAGGGGAAATCCTTGGGGTTGCAGGGGTAGATGGAAATGGGCAGGATGAACTCGCCGAGGTGCTTACGGGGCTGCGTCGGGTCACATCCGGTACCATCACCATGAATGAAAAGGATATCACCAACGCCTCTTGCCGTCATATCCTCAATCAGGGAGTCAGCCACATCCCCGCCGACCGCCAGCTTCGGGGGATGATCGGCGACATGAACGTTGTCGAGAATTTGCTGCTCATGCGGTATCACGATCGCCCGTTTGCAAAGCCCTTTCATCTTGATTGGAAGCGCATAGAACACCGTGCCGAGACCCTTGTCAAGGAGTTTCAGGTCAAGACACCCGGTATTAAGGTTCCGATGGCAACCCTCTCCGGGGGAAACCAGCAGAAGGTTGTTCTCGGCAGGGAGATCGAGCGGAATCCGAAGCTACTGGTTGCGATGCACCCTGTCCGGGGACTGGATATCGGCGCCACGGAATATATCCACAAGCGAATCATTGAACAGCGTGATCGCGGTTGTGCCATTCTCCTCATATCGACGGAACTGGAAGAGATTCTTGAGCTCTCCGATCGGATTGTTGTCATGTATGAGGGGGAGATCATGGGGAGTGTGGACTGTTCCTGTGTTACCATTGAACAGCTTGGCTTGATGATGGCCGGACATCGCTGGGAAGAGGTTGCCGGCGAAAAGTCCGAAGGATGATCCCGATACAAGCCGGCCGCAGCTTGATTTTGCTTGTTAATCGTTTTACTGTTTCGTATTGTGAAGGAGGGACATTGTATGGCGAAGATTCTTGGTATTTGCGGGAGCCCCCGAAACGGGGCAACGGAATACGCATTGAAAGAAGCCTTGAAAGCAGCCGAATCGGTCGACGGCATAGAGACCGAATTCTGGACCATAAGGGGAAAGAAAATTCGCCCTTGTATCCACTGTGATACCTGCATAAAAAAGAAGACGATGTGCGTGATAGCCGATGATCTGAAAGAGCTCGAAGCCCCCTTCCTTGAGGCCGATGGCCTACTTATCGCCTCTCCCGTCTATGACATGGGAATAACAAGCCAGTTGACCGCCCTTTTCAACCGTCTGCGGCCCATCTATCTCGTCCATCCCGGAAAATTGCGAGGCAAGCCTGGTGCGGCTCTTACCAGCGGCGGAACCCGCCATGGCGGTCAGGAGTTCACACTGCAGATCATTCATAACTTCTATCTGATGCATGAGATGTTTGCCTTTGGAGGACTGGGCGGTTGCTATAACGGTGGTACCATCTGGTCCAAAGACCGAAAGGCCGAAGGTGCTCGGGAAGATACCGTCGGTATGGATACTGTCCGCAGGGTGGGGCAGGGGCTTGCCGAGGCCGTTCTGGTTACCAGCCACGGAAGAGCATGGTATGAGAAGACCTTTGCTCCCATAAAGGAAGAGGACGCCTCACCCTTACGGGACCACTAAATCTCGATGTCGATTATCACTTTGGGTTGCGGGCTATTAGCGAAGCTAAGGCTGCCGCCATGCTGCTGGGCAAGAGCGTTGACCATGGTCAATCCGAAGCTCTTCTCTCCCTGAAGGACGGAGTCGGGAAAGCCGGGGCCGTTGTCCGTAACCTCAATCCTCAACCGATTTCCCTCCTGCTTCTTGATGCTAAGGGATATATCGACTATACCGTTTTCGTCTCCGGCATATTTTAGGGAATTGGTCACCAGCTCGTTGATAATAATGCCGATGGCGATGGCCTTTTGCCTCTGGCAGGTGATTTCGTCGATGGTGGTGTGTAACTGAAGCTCCTTACCGGATAGCCCTGTTCTGAGATTTTGTAACAGCCCACGGGCAAAAAAGGGAAGGTCGACCGATGAATAGTCGTCGGCGGCCTGGTAGAGGTATTCGTAGATCTTACTCATGGTCAAAATAGAACCCTGGGCATCGTGGAGAATTTCTTTTATCTTGGGATCATTGCTTTGGCTTTCGCGGATTGCAAGAAAGGATTGAACCATGTTGAGGTCGTTTTTTACCCGATGATGCACCTCCCGAACCAGCAGATTAATCTCGCTTGTCCGCTCATCTACGAGACGACTAAGTTCTTCTGTTTCGGCAAGCGTCCTTCCCGATAGGAATCTCAAGGCAAGAATACTGAAGGCCAGTGCAATGATTCCGAGTGAAAAGATCACTGTGGCAAAAAGGCGACTCTGGCGTATGGATTCATGAAGCAGTTCATCTTCATCTCTTGCAACCAGCAGATACCAGTGATTGGTGATATGATACAGTTCGCCACGCTGCTCGACTCCCTGAAGAGAAAAGTGCAACTGACTCTTATGATTGAGGGGCTTTGGCAGGACTCCCCGTATGATGGGTTCCACATCCGTAAAACGGTAAGCCGTAAATCCGCTATTGGCGATGGGGGTCAGGCCCTCGCCCTCCGAGAAAAGAACGCTTTTCAGCCCTTTGGTGGCAAGGCTTGCCATCTGAAGTGTTTGGTTGAGTGCCTTCAATGAGATTGCCACCAGATCGAATCCTGCAAGGCCGAAGGAAGGGTCTGTGATGGGAAGCATGATGAAAAATACGGGGTGATCATCAATCACCCCTGTCTCGGAAAGGATGAGAGTCTTCTCCGGATCAAAGTCGAGCGGAGGAAATTCTTCCTTATTCAGTCCTGCTCCGGTAATGGGAAAACCATCTGGTTGAAACCGATAGACTCCGGCAATTTCCGGGCTGGACAGGACTGCATCTTCTAATTTGGGACGGGCAAATGTGATGTATGATTCAAGACTTCGTTTCCCTTCCCGAAGTGCAATCAGCTCCTCCCTGATCCTTGTTCTGCTTGGAATCTGGGCGGCGATTTGACTGCTCTGGTAGAGAAAAGAGTCGACGGCGTTACGGACCAACTCGCTTCTTGTCTGAAATTCGTGAAGGTCCCGTTCTATAAGTGCCGATCTGACGGGTCCGAAAAGTATTCCCATGAGAGCCGCCAGAAACAAAAAAAGAAGGAGAACCGTGAATCGCAGAATGGAAAGCTGGTTTTTTCTCGCTTGTTCCCACTTTGAATTCATATAGCCTAAGTGTAGGAAATCCCGATTTGGAAATCAATTTCTCTCATAATGGATATACTGATTTTCCCATGTTTTTCTTGATCAGTCGGCCTATTCGCCCTATAATCGCCTTAGAGTGATTAGAGATATACACCGGATATTACTATTTTTGCTATTTTTGTATTCCGGCTTCCTGCTTCATGGCTTGGATCTGCCACGGCAGATTCGTTTTGATCCATTGACGACCAGGGAGGGGCTGAGTAGCTCTTCCGTCTCCGGCATCCTTCAGGACAAGGATGGGATTATCTGGATCGCCACTCAGGCGGGTCTGAATCGATACGATGGATACTCTTTCACCTATTATGAAAATGATCCCTTCAATCGAAACTCTCTCTCTCATAATCTGATTCAAACGACCTATCTTGATGAGGCCGGTATCATCTGGCTCGGTACATACGGTGGTTTGAATCGTTTCGATCCCAAAAGCGGAGATTTCGATGCCTACATTCATGACGCCCGGCGTCCCGATTCTCTCAGCAATAATGTTGTCGTGGCCATCACACGGGACAGAGACGGAAACCTTTGGGTCGGTACGCTTGACGGCTTAAATCGACTCGACACGAAAACCGGAAGCTTTACCCGCTATTATCCCGATCCCGATGATCCCTCCTCCGTTCCCGATAAAGTGATCAGAACACTCCTTGTCGACGATTTCGGCCAGTTGTGGATTGGCAGTTACGGCGGGCTTTCCCGCTACCTCCCGGAAACGGATGCCTTTGAACAGATTCCGATCGACACTGCAGGAGACGGCAATGGCCTGCTCTCTCCTTATGTCATGTCCTTGTGTAGGAATAATGAGGACTCATCGTCGATTTTTGTCGGAACCTGGGACGGAGGCATAAGCTCTTTGGATGTAGCAAACGGCCGAATACATCATTATCCCATTCCTTCGGAGATGCTTTATCAGATAATGAACGACTCCAAGGGGCGTATTTGGGCCGCGACCTGGGGCGATGGACTTATTGTCCTCAATCCGGAGAACGGAGAGACGATCCAATACCGCGACAAAGAATATGCGGTGGAGCAGAAGGGGCTGAGCCACAATGTTGTCTACTCTCTCTTCGAGGATGACTCCGGTATCATCTGGATAGGGACAAATGGGGGTGGGGTCAACAAGTATGTCGAATGGTCGAACCGGTATCGCTTTATTGTCAATGAATCGGGGAATCCCAACTCACTGAGCGAGGGAAAGGTAACCTCAATCCTGGAAGATGAAGACGGCAGCCTCTGGATCGGTGTGTATTCCGGCGGTCTCAACCACTATGATCCTGCTACCGGTATGGTTCGCCGTTATAGCTTCGACAAGGAAGATACCCATAGCCTCAGCGACAATATTGTCAACGTACTTTTTCGCGATAGGGAGGATCATCTCTGGATCGGTACCAACGACGGACTAAATCGCTATCTTCCCGATAGTGACACGTTCGAACGCGTATATGCCGATGGTAGTGATCGAACACCGCCGGAGAGCATCATCTATACCATGGCCGAAGACCGTAAGGGAAATCTCTGGATTGGAACAAACTCTTCGGGGGCTGCTGTCAAAAAGGCCGGAGAAGAGCGTTTTATCAACTATGCCTATGATGCTGCTGACCCCGGAAGCCTGAGCGACAATCTGGTCAGGACGGTCTTTGAGGATAGCTATGGGATACTATGGATTGGCACCAATAACGGCCTGAACCGTTATCATGCCAATACAGGAACCTTTTCCCGCTACTATCATGATCCCGACCAACCGCAAACCTTGAGCAGTGACAATATCAGAGTGATCCTTGAAGATTCTTCCGGTACCCTTTGGATCGCAACTGCCGGAGGGGGCTTGAATCGCTATAACCGCAAAGATGATTCCTTTTCCGCAGTTTCCCGAAAGGATGGACTTCTTAGTAACCACATACTCGCCATGGTTGAACGAAATCCCGGTGAGTTGTGGCTCAGCACGAATCGAGGCTTATGCATCTATAATGTGGAGCAGGGGACCTTCCGCACAATAGATGCCGAAAACGGCCTTCTGACCAGCGAACTCACCACCGGCCTTACCCTCGGCCGGTCGGAAAACCTCTATGTCGGCGGGGTTCGCGGCGTTACCATCATCGACCGTGAAGATACCGCGGGGGATCCTTATATCCCTCCGCTAGTAGTGACGCACTTTGAGGTCCTCGGCGAAGAACGCAAGCTCCTGAAGTCCGGAGAGAAGAGCTATGAGGAGCTTCTCCTTTCACCTTCCGACAAGCTTTTCTCTCTCCAGGTCGCTGCACTTGACTATTCCTCGCCGGAAAGAAATCAGTATGCATTTATGCTTGAAGGCTTTGATGATTCCCTCATCTACTCTGGCACCCGTAACTATGTCCGTTATACAAACATTGATCCCGGTCGTTATACCCTAAGAATTATCGGGGCTGGCAGCAGAGGAAACTGGAATGAAACTGGCTTGACGATTCCTATACGGGTCCTTCCCCCCTGGTGGCTGAGTCATCCGGCCTTTGCCGCTTACCTGCTTGTTTCTCTTCTCTTCGTGCTTTTACTGGTTAACCATTACCGAATACGCCGTCAGCGCCTTGAAGAACGTTATGCGGAGCAGGAGCGAATCAACCGAGAACTCGATCAGAAGGTAAAGGAGCGAACCGCAGAGATTGAGAAGGCCCGGAAGGTCGCGGAGGAAGCGACAAAGGCCAAGAGTCTCTTTCTTGCAAACATGAGCCACGAGATTCGTACCCCTCTGACGGGAATGCTTGGCATGTTTTCCCTGTTGGCAAAGACAAAGCTCAATCAGAACCAGCGCTCCTTCCTCGACTATTCACGCACTGCAGCAGAAAATCTGAATCAATTGGTGAATGATTTGTTGGATGTCGAGAGCATCGAATCAGGGACCCTGCCGCTGCATGAGACCCGTTTTGATCCTGAAAAGGCCCTTGCCTATGTCTACCATCTCTTTGAAGAGCGTGCAAAGGCTCAGGGGCTGGACTTCTTTCTGGATATTGAAGCCTCCGATCCCTCCTTAGAGGTACTTGGCGATCGAAACCGTTTCATACAGATCGTTACCAATCTTGTCTCCAACGCCCTAAAGTATACCGAATCGGGCTCCATATCGCTAAAGCTAACCATTGCCCCGGCAGAACTTACTCAGGCAGAAGCGCAGAGAAGGCGGAGCTATACTGTGACCGTATCCGATACCGGAATCGGAATCCCGAAGGATAAAACAGGCTCGATTTTTGAGAGCTTTACCCAGCTCGATACCGGATACGCAAAAAGTTCGAAAGGCGTGGGACTGGGCCTTGCCATCGTCAAACAGCTGGTCGATGCCATGGACGGAACCATTTCGGTGGAGAGCAGCCCCGGCGGCACATCTTTTACGGTCAGTCTTTCGTTTCCCGTTGCTCCCCCGCAGGAAGAAGCGGAAGAAACGGAGAGGACAACCGCATCGGATAACAACAGCGGTATCGGCAAAATCCTTGTCTGCGAAGACGAAGGCATCAACCGTTTCTATTTGGGAACGCTCCTTCAAAACAAAGGTTTTGCGGTCGATGTAGCGGCAAACGGGCGTGAGGCGGTTAGGCTGGCCGAAAGCAATGATTATTCGCTTATTTTGATGGACCTCGGTATGCCCGAGATCGACGGTCTTGAAGCGACCAGGATGATACGCGCGCAAGGAATTACGGTACCGATCATTGCCCTTACCGCCCACTCATACAAGGAAGATATCGACAAGTGTCGTGAAGCCGGTATGGACGATTTCCTCGCAAAGCCGATCCTTGAGCCGCTGCTGTTTAAAAAGATCAGGACCTGGATCGGTGACAAGACATAAACTTCGAATTTGATGTTTTTGGGCGCATTTCTGCCTGCGGCAGAAACCGGGCTTTGCGGGGCTCCGCTGCTCGCTCCGGCCTCCTCGGGGCCCTTGGCCCCTGCGGGGTCTGCCTTCGGCACCCCTCCAATCCCTTGCGCGAAAGTCGAAGGCTACCGACAAGGGCTGTGTGAGGAGATACAATCCAAAAGCGGTTACCGTTTCACGTGTGATCATAGTCAAAGCTATCCACAATAAACCTATAACGTCAATAAGCCATACCTATATGATATGCTGCCTTCAAAAGCTATATTAATGATACCAGAAGAAGCGGTAGGGGCCAGTAAAAAATGAAACCGAGATCGAGAGAATCCAATGTTCTGGACCGATGGGACAGCTATGTATATGAGTCACACTCAAAAGAAACCATCATAAACTGGGCCCTTCGGATGAAACTATTCCGTTTTTTTAGAGCATACGGGGGCCATGCAAACGATGGCGATTCCGTTGACGTGGCAATCCGGTACGCAGATAGTGAAGATTTAATCAGCATTTTTGAGAGGATCGGGATCAGATACAATCGATTTACAACGAAACCTGAGCAAGCTGTTCCGGGAACATCTTACACCGGAGATGAATTTTCAAGATTCCCGCGCTTGATTCCCGGAACGCGATGGATTGAGCAGCCGTGCCATACAGTACTATTTGGGGAGGAGGTCTTCATATGGTGTGACTTGGGCGGAATTAAAATATCAATTGGAACCGGTCGGTATAATGTTGTTGAGGACGATATTCTTGTTGCAGAAAGATTGGAGAAAAGACTTATGCCGTTGAAGCTGTCGTATATCGATCCGCCGTGCAGAACACGGCATTACATTTGCCCTCAGTACTATCCCGACTTATATGATAGAATGAACGGAAACTGATAGCTGAAAGAAAAAATGAAACCAAGGTTGTACATCTTTTCAGGGTTGCCTGCGACAGGGAAATCAACCCTTGCGAAACTACTGGCACAAAAGATTTCCGGTGCGTATCTAAGAATAGATACCATCGAACAGGGGCTGCGTGATCTCTGCTCGTGTGATGTCCAGGGGGAAGGGTATCGTTTGGCCTATAGCATTGCTGCCGATAATCTGAAATCAGGCATTCATGTCATTGCCGATTCTTGTAATCCCTGGGTGTTAACCAGAAACGAATGGGAACACGTTGCGATGGAGAACGGTGCCGATTTTATTAATATTGAAGTTGTATGCAGTGATGCAGTGGAACATCAAAAAAGGGCGCAGCATCGAACCAACGAAATTGCCGGTTTGACCTTACCAGGATGGGAAGATATTCAGAAGCGAGTGTACCACCCATGGCATAAAGAGGTCATACGAGTTGACACCGCCGGTAAGAGGATACAGGACTCTTTTGATTTCTTAATGCGTATGATCAACTAAAGGTACAGATCAAAAACGGCTGTCGTTTTTCGTTTGATTGCATTGATGATAAAAACAAGTATTTTACCAGCAAAATGGCATACGTATCACCAGGATTCCGAACACTACAAAAATATCAACGAGTGATTGACAAATAGACAATAGAGTGTTTATATATCGATATAAAATTACTTATTAAATAAGTACTTCATGCAGGTAGACAGATTACATGTGGTATTTTAGGAGGCGCTTTATATGAAAGGTTTCGCAATGCGAAAAATAGGTAAAACCGGGTGGGTTGAAAAGGACACGCCTGAATGTGGACCGCTTGATGCAATCGTAAAACCACTGGCTGTTTCTCCATGTACTTCCGATGTGCATACCGTATGGGAAGGCGCCATCGGAGAAAGAACGGATATGATTCTGGGACATGAAGCCGTGGGAGAAGTAGTCGAAGTCGGTTCTCTGGTCAAAGATTTTACATCGGGTGACAAAGTGATTATACCCGCAATTACACCTGACTGGTCTTCCCCGGAATCTCAGGCCGGATTTTCCATGCATTCGGGAGGAATGCTGGCAGGCTGGAAGTTTTCTAATTTTAAAGATGGTGTTTTTGCAGATTACTTTCATGTAAACGACGCTGATGGAAACCTTGCCCTTTTGCCTGATGAACTTGATGTTGCAGAAGCTGTCATGTTAAGTGATATGGTACCAACTGGTTTTCATGGTGTTGAATTAGCTGAAATCAAATTTGGAGATGACGTATGTGTCGTCGGAATAGGGCCTGTTGGGTTAATGGCAGTTGCAGGAGCCGCCTTATCAGGTGCAGCCAATATATATGCAGTAGGTTCACGTCCAGTTTGTTCGCAGGTTGCTAGAGAATATGGCGCAACGGATATTATTAATTATCGCGATGGTGATCTTGTTGAACAAATCATGGACAAAACCAATGGGAAAGGTGTCGATAAGGCAATTGTAGCAGGCGGTACCGCAACGGAAACCTTTAATCAAGTATTAAAAATACTAAAGCCAGGCGGAAGAATTGGCAATGTTAATTATCTTGGCAGCGGAGAAAACGTTTTGATTAATAGACTTGACTGGGGTTGCGGGATGGGACACAAAGTTATTGCCGGAGGCTTGATGCCGGGCGGCAGGCTTAGGATGGAGAAACTTGCGGCGCTTGCCACAACAGGCAGAATTGATTTAGGCAAACTTATAACCCACAAATTCAATGGTATGGAGCATCTTGAAGAGGCATTGTTTCTGATGAAGGACAAACCTAAGGAATTAATAAAACCAGTAGTCATTGTTTAATAGAGGGAATTTATAGATGCTCTTCCTCTGATTCTTTTGTTATAGCACAAGGAAATCAGAGGAAGAGCGCAATAATTGAGAACGGTGAGGCTGAATGATCTTATACTCACGTCGCAACAATCTACTTCCGTTTTTCACAATACGAATTATCATGTCCATACTGTTTCATACGCACCATCCTGTTATATTGCGTCGAGACATATAGCTCCGCTTATCTGACTTTACATAACCTGGCAATGTGTCTATTGTATCGTTTGACAGTTTCGCAGGGAAAAAGAATAGATAAAAAAGGAAATAAAATAGATGATAAAAAACATACGGATTGTGGCAGCCTGTATAGTCCTGCTTTTGCTGGTATGCGGAGCAGTATGTGCAGAACATGGTATTTCTGTCGGAGACTCGGGATCGCCCCTGCAGGAAACCCTTTCGGGGAAGCGTTTTTTCCGGATGTTCCACGATTTGGATGTAGAGAGCCTCTTCTTTGAGACGGATTCCGAGTCAGGCTTGCTGCAGTTTGAAATTCGAATAGAAGATTCCGGTGGTGCCGGTTTCTTTCCTGTGGATAAGGGTAGTGTTAGTATATCGGGTTCCCGGGTGACGCTTTCCGGCGAGGAGGGGACAACGATACTGATATTTTCCGATGAGCCGACCCTTGGAGCAACGTACCATCTTTCTCCCGAAAACTGCACCAACGAAGCTGATATCTATCATTCCACACCGCCTGAAGAGGGCGCGCATGTCTTGATCGGCGGTTATGAATGCGTTGTGGCCTCCGCTCCCTATGTTGGAATAGAAGAACAGATCTTACATACTGCTCCGGATCGTTCATCTCCGGTGTATCACTATAATCAGATATATTATTCCGATCAGAACATGAGTACCGAAAACCTGTATGTATATCCCGGCTGCTGCCGCATACATCCCGGCGAGTACATTGGTGTGGAAGCTTATACCGTAAAAGAGGATACCATAGACGGTGTGACGGCGCACTGGTTTTTTGTACCTCGTTACGGTGTTGCCTCAAACACTCAAACAAGCCACGCTGCCTGGGTTTTTGGTGCTGCACTGGAAAAACGAACGGACAGTAGCAGGAGTGAATTCGACTATGCCTCGTTCGGCTATGTCGACCCAAAGCTGTTTTTCCCTGAGATTGTTTCCTGCGGAGCCCGGCGAATAAGCGCTGCCGAGAATAGTGCCATAGAGAAGCATAGTCACCCTGCAGTTCCCATGGATGTGGTGTATGCTTCGGATATCGATTGGAAGCAGAAGGGCATCTGTTCCTTGAAAATCGGCAAGGCAATGTGTACGACGGCAAATCTCCGTCTCCGTGCGGCTCCTGCTATCGAGAGTGATATCATCAGGACAATACCAAAAGATAGGGAGGTACGTATCTTGCAACTTGATAGCGAGGATACCATCGACGGCATTGCTGCAAGATGGGTACAGGTTTCGCTGCCCGACGCACTGAGCGGCTGGTGCTTCGGCGGCTATTTGGAGTAGGAGTAACGAAAGCAATGAAACGTTCCTGTCGGGTCCTTCTTTTCATGTACCTTGCTTTTTTATCTTCTGTCGTGCTGTATGCACAGCAGGGCGAATATATCGATATAAGCGAATATTATTACGACGAAAGCAATGAGACGGACTGTACTGTCTTTGTAACTGCACTCTTCGATGCCGATGGTTATATAAGCTCCTTCAACCGTCATACGGTATGGGAAAAGACCGGAAGGATAGAACACCTTACCATTACGGGGAAGCGGGAGGGGGAAAACTATATTGTAAGCCGCAGCCTAAACGGGCTTGTCGGTGATCACGGTGAAACGCGAACCTTTATTCCCGGTACCGGCTGCTGGCATACCATAAATGATGATGGAACTCCCGGTGCCGATGTCTATTATTCCGATGATCCCCCTAATCTAACCTATGACCCCGATAGGCCTCACGACTATATTGTTTCGTACGATCAAAATACGATCACTGTCTCTAATATCCACGCCGAACCGGGACGCACCGTTTTTACCCTGGATGACGGCAGAATCCGAACGTTTTATTTCAGTAGGTACCCGGATTCGGTCAATACGTATACCTATAAAAACAAATTCTGCATTATCTCCGATAACGATTCTTCATACTCCAGTGGTGCGATCATAACGACAAACCACAAGTTTCGTTCCTGGAAGGTGAATGCCGCCTTGGTGGATTTTCTACTCTGGTCGGAGGATGACTTGGCTTTTCCCCTCATTCTCGGTCTTCCCTTCGAGTATCCCATCTATACGGCAAGCTCACATCTCATCGAGGATGATGGGAGCACGGTCTATGATTCCGATAATCTGCACCATGCAGGCAATCTTCCCTGGGCAAGCGCATACGGCAAGGGGATCGGCGATATCATCACGATCAATCTCGGAAAAGAAAGGAAAACGGCGCTTCATTTTATCAACGGATATACCTTTGCGGAACGTCCCGATCTGTATGCAAAGAACAGCCGCTTACGATCGGCACGGGTAACGAACCGTGCGAACGGCAGGTCCCTTGTTCTCGATGTGGCGGATGTCGGCGATGAACAGCTCTTTGACCTTTCTTCGCTTTTTGATGACAGCGGGAACATGAACTGTTTAGACTTTGAAGTGATTTCGGTCTATCCGGGAAGTAAATATGATGATTTGTGCATCCAGATGATGAGCATGGAATGAAAGAAGAGTTGACCTGCACCTTTACCCTCATCATAATCAACCTATATGAGCTTTATACCTGAACCAATCTTTTCCTGGGTTGTGCTTCCTCTTCTCATTTTTTTTGCGCGAATTGCGGATGTTACCATTGGTACCATGCGCATCGTTTTTGTCGCCCGGGGACAGAAGCTTATTGCCCCGCTGCTCGGTTTCTTTGAGGTGCTGATATGGCTTATCGCCCTTACGAAGATTATGCAGAACCTGGGGAATCCCGTTACCTACTTTGCCTACGGAGCGGGGTTTGCTATGGGGAATTTTATCGGGATCACCCTTGAGGCGCGCCTTGCCTTTGGCATGTGTATTATTCGGACCATAACACGCCAGGATGCCCATGACGTGGTGGAAAAGTTACGTGACGAAGGCTATGGGGTTACGGTCATCGATGCCAATGGGAATTTCGGTAAGGTATCCGTCTTTTACAGTGTGGTCAAACGTTCCCATATCGACCACTTCGTCGGTATTATCAAAAGTTACAATCCGAAAGCTTTTTATACCATTGAGGATGTCCGCGTTGTCAACGAGGGATTCTATCCGAAGCGAAGCAGCCTCCGGCGGAGGCCGCTTCGAAAAGGGAAATAGGGGAGGTCCCGTGAATAAAGGTGTCGAATATGAGGTGAGACAGGCGGGAATCGATGATCTCGCTTCCATTTTTCATCTCGGAGAAAAGGTTTTTACATCGCATGGTTACTCAAATCTGTACCGGACCTGGGATGAATATGAGGTGACTACATTTTTTAACCAGGAATCAGAGAATGTCCTTGTTGCCGAAGACGATGGCAAGGTCGTTGGATTTGCAATGGGGACCACGATCGAGAAGGCTCGATCGGCCTGGAGCTACGGTCACCTCGTTTGGCTGGGCGTGGAACCGGACTATGCCCGATCGGGACTGGGAAGCATGCTTTTCGATCGGTTTAAGCGATTAATGAAAAAACAGGGTGTGAGAATGCTTATGGTCGATACACAGGCGGATAATGAACCTGCCATCTCTTTTTTCAGAAAAAAGGGGTTTGAAAATCCGACGCGTCATGTTTACCTCACCATGCAACTTTGAGGAGGATGCATTGAACGGTAATCTTGTGAATCGGGACAGGCTTTACACTCTTCTCCGTGATATGGTAGATATCTACTCGCCTTCGGGGAAAGAGGAACACCTCGCCAGATTCCTTGTCGACTATTGTGTGAAGCAGGGAATACCTGTAACCCTTCGGCAGGTGGACGAATCCCGCTTTAATCTCGAAATTTCGGCGGATGGGGCCACTCCCGAGTTGCTTTTCCTCGGGCATATCGATACCGTTCCCGCTTTCGATATAGAAGAGTATTCATTTTTCGAGGAAAACGGACTTTGTAGGGGCTTGGGAACGGCGGACATGAAGGGAGGCTGCGCAGCCTTGATTGAGGCCTTTGTTACAGCCTTCGAAGGCGGCTTCCTTCCTTCGAATCTCCTGCTTTCTCTTGTCGTCGGGGAGGAGGAGAGTGGCGACGGAACGGAAGCCCTCCTCGATGCATATCAATTCCGAGGGGCCCTCGTTGCGGAACCTACAGGACTTGTCCCCTGTACAAGTCATTACGGTTACCTGGAGACGATCATAACCATCTTCGGGTATCGCCGTCATGCGGCCATGTCGGACCGTGAGTCCCACGCGATCAGAACCATGCTCAGTCTGCTTCTGAGCCTCGAAGCGTTCATCGAGGCCTCGCAGAACGACACGGTTTTGAATATCCGGGATCTTCATAGTTCGGAATCGGGTTTCGCCTCTCCCGACCGCTGTTCCTCTACCATTGATCTCCATATTGCTCCGGGCACCGATGCCGCACGTTATGCCCGGGAACTTGATCGCTTTCTTCGCGATCAGCTTTCCTCCATCTCGACAAGCGGCTACCAGCTGAGCATGCCCTTCATTGCCGACGGCTATGTTATGGCCGAGAACGATCCATTATCCCTTCTTTTGAAAGATGTGTTTGATTCTCTATCGTTGCCCTGGATGCCGGGTTCCTTTCGTAGCCATTCTGACGCTAATCTGCTTAGAGATGCGGGATGCCTTCCGATTATCCTTGGGCCGGGTACTCTTTCCGAGGCACACACCATGAACGAGTTTGTTGAATTCGATCAGGTATACAGGGCTGCCGACCTGTATACCCGTGTACTACACGCATTGAAACGAGCTTAGCACCCTTCATAATCATCACCAAGCGTTGTAATCCGAAGATCACAGGGGGTAAAATCCTTTGGAAGCCGCTTTTTCGAGAGGGTGATTCGTTTTTCTTCCCCTGCCATCAGATGAAAGCAGTTATCGGAAAACCTTCCCTTCCAGCCCGGAAGTTCCAGGACGACGTAAAACGCAGGCAGATCGCTTGATAGTATGATGCTCTGATTTTCCCCGTTCTCCTGTGCAAGACGTACCTCGATATTGGGTTTCTTCAGGGCACAACGTTTGGGGGCAAGGGGGAGGAGGATGGTTTCAAGCGGGTCCCCTTTGTTCGCTTCTGTTTCCCTGTATGTCTGGAATCTTGCTTTCAGAAAACTCTCCCCTTTTATCCATTGCTCATGGTTCCTGACCATTGCTTCAAGGGTAGTCGCGGATTGGGCTTCGATACAGGATTCGACTCGAATGGTTTCGATAAGATTCCCGGCAAAATCGACAAACGAAATTTCGAGGCTTCCTGAAAGTGCTTGTTCGGTGTCGTTGATTCCCTTTATGGTGATCTTCCCATCCTCTTCCCGGTAGCTGATGAGGGCCGTCGGCGCAAAAAAGCGTTTTGCCGCATAATGGAGCGGTTTCCACCTTCCCCCGTATTCGATGGATGACCATGATATGGCCGGCCAGGTGTCGTTAAGCTGCCAGTAGAGGGCACCCATGCAGATCGGACGCATGCCTCGCCAATACTCCACAGCACTTGATATGGCCATGACCTGCTGGACCTGGCTGAGGTAGACAATACGTTCGAACCCCTCGGGAAACCTGAAGTACCGGGCAATGGTTGATATGATGATGCTGTTTCCCCGATCGTTCCGTTGCCGGTGTTCAAGAACCGGCGAGGTGAGATTTAACTGATCGCCATCACAAAAGCTCTCGATCAGAGAGAGGGAAGGAAACGACTGGAAACCGAACTCGGAGCAGAAACGGGGGATCACCTCTCGGTATGCCTCGAACGGTTTACCTTCATGCCAAACGCTCCAATAGTGCATGTCGCCCTTGCTGTCGTCATGCCAGCAATCGGAATAATCTCCCTCTCCGGCCGATGGAGAGGAGGGCCACCATGTGCGCTGGGGGTCGATTCTTTTGACTGCGTCTCCTATAACCCCTTCGTTAAGTCTGTCGTAGTCGATGATGTATCGATCACGGTTTGCCTTTGAAACATCGAACCAGGCCAGGGCGCCCACATCCTCATTGTTCCCGCACCAAAGTACAAGAGAGGGATGGTCCTTCAGACGCTTGATCTGGTATTCAACCTCGCTCCTTACATTTTCCAGAAACTCAGGTTGAGAAGGGTAGAGGGCACAGGCGAACATGAAGTCCTGCCAGACCATGATTCCTTTTTGATCGCAGAGCTGGTAGAAATAATCGCTTTCATATTCGCCGCCACCCCAAACCCTGATCATATTCATGTTTGCCGCCGCTGCCGAATCGAGAAGTTCCGCTGTCCTCTCGTCGTCGTAACGTCCGGGGAGGGAATCGACGGGAATCCAGCTGGCTCCCTTGCAAAAGATATCTACTCCGTTTACCCGAAAGCGCATGGGAATGCCTCGTTCGTCCGGATCGGTAATCACCTCCACGCTTCTAAAGCCTATGAGCTTTTCCACCTCATCGTTGTCCGTGGTTACTTTCAAGGAATAGCGTGCTTGTTTCCCATAACCGGCAGGCCACCACAACTCGGGGTTTTTAACGCTTATTGTTCTTCTGACGGTTGAACTTCCCCCTTGAAGCAGGAGCTTTTCCCGCAGGCTGGCACCTGCACAGCTGATATCCAGCGTCACGGTACCCTCCGATGGCGCATAGAGTTCCGTCACAACTTCAAGCTCCCACGCCCCTTTTTTTCGGAGCATATTCGTATGTACGGTCTCGATCCTTTCGAAGGTGCTGACGTTGACGGTAACGGGGGCATAGATCCCGCTGACCATGAGGCAAGGGCCCCAATCCCATCCTGCATGACACTGGGCCTTGCGAATGAGGTTCCTGCCCATGGCCTGGACAGGGTATATCATGTGGGGAACGGGATAGGGGAGCTTTTCGGTCAACTCGGCAGCACGTTTTATCGGGGCGTCGAAGAGGAAGGTAATTCGGTTGTTTCCCTCACAAGCCGCTGCCGAGAGGTCGAAACGATATCGTTTGAACATATTATCGCAACAACCGACCTCGACTTCATTGACAAGGACTCGAGCAAAGGTATCTATCCGTTCGATATCCAGAAAAAGCTGTGATGCATCGAGAAGGGCCTGTTCCAGTTGAAATGCCCCCTCCAGGCGCCACGGCTTTTCACCTATCCATTGAAGCTGTGTCTCATTTTGTCCGTAAAAGGGATCGGGAATTCTTCCCGCTTCAAAGAGTGCCGTTATATTATCACCTGGAACAGTGGCATCTACCAAGGTGTCGTCGGTATCACTTCTCCAGGTCCAATGCTCGACTATTATGCGTTGTTTCATGGTACATCCTTGGTTAGATTAAAAATCAACTAACGACATTATTGTAGCGTGCTTTGTTTGAAGATGACAAGAAAAAACGGGGATAATTTCGAGTTTTTAGCGAAAAAGCTTGACAGTTTGGATAACCGATGGGAGAATTGTGTTGGTTGGATGTAAAATCAACCAACTAATAGGAAGCATATGTTGATGAAGCGAACAAAAATGATCAACCGATCACGGATTATGCGCGAGATCTGGATCAATCGCGAGACCAGTCGTGTGGAAATTGCCCGTTCCCTTGGTCTTGATAAGTCCACCATCTCTCACGCGGTAAACGAACTCATTGAAAAAGGTGTGATCATAGAGTCCTCGGAGGGATCTTCAGGGCCTCAAGGCGGTAGAAAACCTGTACATATAAAATTGAATAGAGAGTATGGAGCAGTTTTGGGGGTTGAATTCCGCCCCGATTCTTATACGGCCGTAGCAGTGGATCTTGAAGGTGATATTATTTATTCACGATTTGAACGGACTGCAATAGCTGGCGAGGAATTTACGTCTGTAGTGATCGAAATTCTTCATATGCTCATTGATGAGCTGGAGCGAAAAGAGGTCAACCTTCTGGGCATCGGTGTGGGGCTCTCTGGTGTTGTGAATGCCCAAAACGGGACCATTCGTTATTCCGAACCCTTTGGGATCGACAGCACGTTTGATTTCTTCACCAATATTGCCTCTCGCTTTGATATTCCTTTATTTATTGATAACGATGCGAACGCTTGTGTCTGGGGTGAGCTTGCCTTTCATCGAAGGAAAGATCTGAAAGATTTCATCTTTCTTTTATTGGAGTTTCGGGAGACTGGAACCAACGAAGACCGGGATTGTACGAAAACCGGAAAAATAGGTGTAGGTATAGGCATTGTCATCAATGGCAATGTTCACTATGGACACCAGTACGCCGCAGGTGAGTTCCGCAGCCTTTTTCGTACTGAGGATTCTGTCGGTCAATTCTCATTAACCAGTGACGAGCATCGTCGTATTTTTGATGATGATGCGGTTATGAATAAGTTCTTGCATGAACTTGGCGCACATGCCGGCTTGCTTGTGAATGTCTTTAATATGAGTCACATCATTCTCGGGGGTGCTTTTGACGAATTGGGGCCTCGGGTCAAGGATATTTTTGAGCAGGAGATCAAGAAATCCTGGCCCTATCCGTACACCCCCGACATCAAAAAATCGATCTGGTACTCATCCTTTGCCGATAGGGCAGTGGCCTACGGTGCTGCGGGGATGGTTCTCAATACTCTGTTCAGTGATCTGGAGGTAATGGAAGGAACCAGTTTGATGCGAAACCTTAGGGAGGGTTTGGTCGTATTTTAGTGATGTGTTTGGTCCTGAAGTGAGAAGGATGGAATATCGTCGAAGAGAAACTTGTAAATCGCCAATTCTTTTTGCGAATAAAAGAGCAGTAATAAAAGTTGTTGATCATAAAATCAGTCTTCTCTCTTCGTAAGGAAAGAAGACAAAAGAAGGAGCGTAAGGGTATGAAAAGAGTATGTCTGGTTGTAATGGTTTCCCTCCTGTGTGTCCCGTTTTTGATTGCGGGCGGGAATCAGGAGGCAGAGAGAGCCGCCGAAGGGCAGATTGTGATTAAGACGATGGCTTACGGTAATAACTCAAACCCTGAAGGGGTTAACTGGGTTCGTATCGTGAAGGCCTTTGAGGAGCAGAATCCCGACATCAAGATCGACTATGAACTGCTGTACGATGAGGCGTACCATCAGAAGGTTGTTGCCCGGCTTGCCTCCGGTGATATTCCCGATCTTGCCTACATGGGTGCGGATGCCCGTTGGGGAGCCCCCTGGAAAGAGGCCGGTCAACAATTCGACCACCGCGATTACATTGACAGCGATTTCTATGATCTCAATTTGATTCCTCCCATGGGACCAAAAGGTGAAGTCTTCGAGATTCCCCTCGGAACCAGCAACATTACCACGGTTCTCTATATGAACGAAAAGTTGGTTACATCCCTTGGCTTTTCCGCTCCCCAAACCTACGAAGATATCGTTGCTATGGTTCCTGCGGCAAAGGCGGCCGGTTTGGATGTGATTAGCATCGATGGTGCCGACGGCTGGGCCTGGAATTCATGCCTGATGTCCATGGTTGCCGCCCGACTTTCGGGAAATCCGCGTTGGGTCTCCGAAGCTGTTCAGGGAAAACATCGGTTTGACGATCCGGTATTTGTCGATTCCCTTGCCTTTATCACCAAGATGATTGATGACGGAGTCCTTTCTTCCAAATCGGTACTGATAGACTATGGTGCCAATGTATCTAAGTTTAGTAATGAACAGGCCCTTTTCATGATCCAGGGGCAGTGGGTCGCAGGGGAAATCCCGCCCGAGGTTGCCGATCATACAAAGCTGCTTGCCTGGCCCAAGCTCCCCGGAGAAAAACCCGAAACCGCCGGTTCTGTTGCGGCGGCAATTCAGGTTGGTTATGGGCTGACAAAACAAGGCGGAAGTGACCCTGCCGTTCGTGAGGCTGCCCTCAAATTCCTGCGCTACTTCTACAGCGTCGAAGAGTCGACCCAGCGTCTGCGTGACGGTTTAATTGTCGCTCCAATTCTGAAGAACTATCAGGTTCCCGAAGATCTTCCTTCAATCATGAAAAGCAAGGTTGCCCTTGCTCAGACCGCAATGAATACCGATGTCATCGATGCCTACGTAAGCGGTAATGCGCTTGAGGCCCTGAATTCCGGTATGCAGCAGATTGCAAGCGGGTCGGCCACGGCTGAAGAGATAGCAGCAAAGGTCGAATCACTTATCCAGCGCTAAGAGGATCTTACCTGTTAGAGGAGGGGAGGAGACTCCCCTCCCTTTTCTTCGAGGAGTGTTACCTACGTGAAAAAAAGCGAACGACACATGCTGCCGGCCTTTTTTGCAATGGCCGCTCCGGCGATGTTGATCTATCTTTTCATCATTGCCTATCCGATTATCTATTCGGTCTGGCTTAGTTTTACCGATTTCAACCCAAACCGGGGAGGGACGTGGAATTTTGTCGGACTGCTTCAATATAAGACGATGTTTTCCGACCCGAATTTCTGGCATGCACTGAAAAACAACCTGATTGTCGTGGCTGTTTCCGTCTTCGGCCAGATTCCCATCGGATTCATTCTGGCATACCTTCTCTACAGGAAGATGGTCCGGGGCGTAAATTTTTTCCAGACCATCGTGTTCCTTCCCAATTTCCTATCGACCATCGTCATCGGTACCATGTGGAAACGACTTTTCCAAGCCGACGGTCCTGTTTCGGTTCTTATTCAGAAGATGACAGGGGACCCTACGGCTCAGTTCGAGATGATGCTGCATCCGAATACGGTCATGATTCCCATCGGCTTTGCACTGATCTGGATATATACCGGTTTGTATATGATCATCTTTCTCGCCAATCTTCAGAAGATCAATACAAGTCTGATCGAAGTAGCGAAAATAGATGGTGCGACAGAGGGCCAGATATTCCGGAAGGTGATCGTTCCTCTGCTTTCGGGTACCATTTTGGTCTCGACCGTACTGGCGATTGCCGGTTCCCTCCGCGGCTTTGATCTGATTTTTTCCATCACCACCCAAGGCTTACAGAGAAACAATGCCATGGTTCTTCCCATTTTTATGTATCAGACGGCCTTTCAAAATTATGCCAATGAAATGCGATTTGCCTATGGAGCGGCAATATCGAATGCCATCGTCCTGATCAGCCTGGTACTTATTGCCTTTAGTCGCATGATCAGTCGGAAAACCGATTATTAGAAAGGACCATCTCATGAACGATACGCTTACACGATCGCGCCAAGGAGAACGGGTAAAAGGCTTTGTCGGAAACCTCATCGCCTATATTATTCTTGGTTCCTGGGCATTGATTACCATCCTGCCGCTTTTTTGGATGACCTACTCTTCCTTCAAATCGAATGAAGAGCTTACGAGGAGTATCTACGCTTTTCCAAAGGAGCTGTTCGATAATAAGTACGATGAATATGTTGTTATAAAGCCGCAACTGAATGTGGTTCCCGATTATGATGTGGAAAAGGACAAACGTCCGAGGCTCATTATCGAGTCGAAAACCATCGCGCCGGGGCGTCGGCTGATGGTTCATTTCCTGTTAAAGGAGGAACTTCCTGAAAAGATCGCGAGGCTTCAACCCGGCGACACGTTGAACCTTTCCCAGCTTCCGCTTTCCCTACGAACGAAACTTGGCTGGCGCACCATCTGGTTCAACTATATTTCGGCAGTCGAACGGGGTGGTTTGGGGCGAAAATTCATCAACAGCATTATCTATGCGGGTGTTTCCACCTTTTTGATCAACCTTTTCGGCCTGATGATGGCTTTTGCCTTGAGCAAGTATCCCTTTAGGCGTCTTGCTATGGTTATGGGAGGATTGATCGGGCTGGGCTATCTCATTAGTATTAATTCCGTCATCATTCCGCTTTTTTTGATGCTTACCTCGGTCAATCTGACCGATACCCATTTGGGTATCATCCTCGTGTATACCGCTTTCGGCCTTCCTCTTGCGGTCATGTTGGATACCCAGTTTATTCATGATTTGCCTACGAGTCTGATCGAATCTGCAAGAATCGACGGAGCAACCACGTTTAGATTGTTTCGCTCCATCATCGTTCCGATGTCGACTCCGGTCATCGTAACGGTGAGTATCATCAGTGCCCTGGGCATTTGGAATGAATTCCTGCTTGTACTGGTTCTTGCCAGTTCGGAGTTAACCAAATCGTTACCGGTAGGGGTCTACTCGTTTTCGAGCCTCACCAGTACGCAGCTTGGGTGGCAGATGGCGGCACTTGTCATTGCAACACTCCCGGCTATGATTGTCTATTTCATCTTCCAGCGTCGGCTTGCAGAAGGCGTGGTCGGAGGAGCCATAAAAGGATAGAGCAGATGCAAATTCTTACTAATCACATTGGATATCACACCGCTTCGGCTAAACGCATGATTCTTCAATGCTCCGAAGCACTTGCGCCGAATTTTCCCGCACCATCGGCTCAATTGATCGATCAAGATAGCGGTAGTGTGCTGCGTACCCTGCCGGTTACATCTTCCGGTTCCGTTCCCGGCTGGAAGGATCGCTACTTCTACCTCTTTGATTTTTCCGATTTTACCAGGAAGGGAGTTTTTCGCTTTGAGGTTGCGGCGGGGAATGCACAGATTCACGGTCTGCCTTTTACCATCGGCGATGAATTGCTGCAGGATAGCTGTATTTCGGACATCCTTTTTTATTTCAAGGGACAGCGTTCTTCCGGTCGATGGGACCTCGCGGACCGTTCGGCTTCTTTCTTCGGAGAACGGTCCGATCGGGTCGATGTTCACGGGGGATGGTACGATGCAGCCGGAGATTACAGTAAATATCTGTCTCATCTTTCCTATGCAAACTATCTCAATCCCCAACAGATTCCCTTGGTGGTGTGGTCGTTATATTCCCTTGGTGAGATCCTTGCCTCCCGATCCCGGTATCGGGGAACATTGCTGGTTGAACGGGCCCTTGAGGAGGGGGCCTGGGGTGCCGACTTCCTGGTACGCATGCTGGATTCGGGAGGCTATTTTTATATGACCCTTTTTGATCAATGGAATAAAAAAAGTGATGCGAGGATGATCTGTGCTTTTAAAACAAAGCAGGGAGAGCGGCTCGAGGAATACCAGGCTGGTTTTCGGCAGGGGGGAGGGATGGCTATTGCCGCTCTTGCACGGGCCGCTCGTTTTCCCCGACAGGAAATTCCTTCCGACGGCTTTGACTGTGATGCATATCGACAGGCGGCAGAAAAGGGCTACGAGCATCTTCTGCGTCACAACTGTGACTATCTGGACAATGGGCGCGAGAATATCATCGATTACTATTGCGCCCTTCTGGCAAGCGTGGAGCTTTTTACTACAACGAAGGATGCCACGTATCTTGAAGGGGCTCGCAGTTGGGCCTGTAAGCTTTCTTCCCTCTTTTCCGATGAAAAAAAGTGCTGGTTTGCGGAAGCAGGCAATAGTCGTCCCTTTTTCCATGCTTCGGATTCCGGTATGCCCATTCTCTCTCTCCTCCGTTATGCAGAGATCGAAGTGAATGCGTCCCTGAAGGCTGAGACGCTTGCTCTCGTGGAGCAGGCCTGCCGGGCGGAGCTTAGCCTCGCCTCGGAGGTTCATAATCCTTTTGGCCTTGCCCGGCAGAAGGTTAAAGCCGTCGGTGGGAAAGAGCGTTCTTCCTTCTTTGTTCCCCATGAAAACGAGTCAGGTTATTGGTGGCAGGGGGAAAACGCCCGCCTTGCCTCTCTTGCCTGTGCGATGCGACAGGCTGCGGCTGCCCTTGCTGCCTGCGGGAGCAGTGAAGGGCTCCTGGAACAGATGCAAGCCTTTGCCACGGCCCAACTCGACTGGATCCTCGGCTTCAATCCCTTCGACACTTGTATGCTTGCCGGCCGGGGACGCAATAATCCCCGTTACGAATCCTTCTACCCCAATGCTCCCGGCGGGATCTGCAACGGTATTACCGCCGGGTTTTTTGACGAATCCGATATCGATTTTCTTCCCAAGGCGGCGATAGAGCGGGGTGACCATCGTTGGCGCTGGAGTGAGCAGTGGATTCCCCATGGCGCATGGTTTCTCATGGCACTTGCAGCCGAGATGGTCGACGGTGGAGATCAATGAATCTCTCTTTACTTGTTCCTCAGCCACAGATGGTCCGCTCCGGTTCCGGGAACTTCCGCTTCGACCGCGATTTTGAGGATCAAGTCCGTTCTTATCTTTTCTGTGATACGCTTCCTGAAGGGATTACAGAGCTTTCCCTTCCCCATGAGCTTCGGACCCTGCCGGAAAGCTATCGATTGGATATTCGTCCCGACAAAATTCTCCTTGCAACAGAAAGTAAAAGTGGGCGCTTTGCTGCCATGACCACCCTCAAGCAGCTTTTGCTTCAATGTCCTGGTGCCGTACTTCCCTGCATGACCATCGATGACTGGGCACTTTTCTCGATTCGGGGGGTGATGATCGACATTAGTCGTAGCAGAGTACCTACAATGAATACGCTGCAGCACATGATCGATCTCCTTTCTCTCCTGAAATACAACCAGCTTCAGCTCTATATGGAGCACACCTTTGCCTACAAGGGGCACGAGGATGTATGGAAGGACTCTTCTCCGCTGACAGAGGCAGAGATCAGAGGACTTGATCTCTATTGCCTAAGGCGGGGAATCGAACTGGTGCCCAATCAGAACTCCCTTGGTCATATGGAGCGATGGCTTGCCCATCCTGCCTATAAGCAGTATGCCGAATGCCCCGAGGGCTTTACCGATTCCTGGGGCTTTTTTCGTCCCGTCTCTACAACCCTTGCCCCATCCTGCCGGGAGAGCTTTCTCTTTTTAGAGGGGCTCTACGATCAGCTACTGCCTCTTTTTTCCTCTAGGCTGTTCAATGCAGGGGGTGATGAACCCTTGGAGTTCGGTATGGGTCGTTCTCGAATGCTTTGTGAACGTGAGGGGCGTGATAATGTGTATGCAGCTTTCCTCGATCGACTGCATAGCCTTGCTGCTGAGCGGGGAAAACGGCTCATGGTATGGGCCGATATCTTGCAAAAGTATCCTCACTTA
Source organism: Sediminispirochaeta smaragdinae DSM 11293 (assembly GCF_000143985.1). Taxonomy (GTDB): domain Bacteria; phylum Spirochaetota; class Spirochaetia; order DSM-16054; family Sediminispirochaetaceae; genus Sediminispirochaeta; species Sediminispirochaeta smaragdinae. The sequence goes on from NC_014364.1 coordinate 1,267,238, forward strand.
CTTAAAGATCTCCCCGAAGATATGATTTTCGTCGATTGGGGCTACCAGGAGGATCATCCTTTCGATGACGACTGCCGGAACCTTGCCGAATCCGGGCGCGATTTTATTGTCTGTTCTGGGACCTCTGCCTGGAACTCCATCGGCGGCAGGTGGGGCAATTGTCGAGGAAATATTCGAAACGCCGCAGCTGCCGCTCTCAAATGGGGTGCCCTTGGGATCATGGTGAGTGAATGGGGGGACAATGGCCATATGCAGCAATATCCGATACCCATGCCGGGCTACTTCCTCGGCGCGGCGACAGCGTGGAATCCCGAGGCTATCGATCTCCTCGACCTGAGCGGTGCTCTTTCACTCCTATTGTTCGGTCGGGAACAGAAGGTACTTGCGCAGGCCCTAATGCTGCTTGAAGAGGCGGGAAGCCCCAATGGCGTGAAGATTCATAATGCCTCTCTCCCCGGCATCATGTTATTTGATCACCACCTTCCCCATTACCGCTCCCTTTTGGCCCAATATGCCGGATATGATTTTTCTTTCGAGTATGAACAGCTTGAAAAGGCCGAGGCCCTCCTGGCCTCCGTTGAGCCCGGAGAGACGCGAATCCTTTACGACGAAATACGCTTTACCGCTGCCCTGATGCACTTTGCCTGTGATCTGGGGCATTTGCGCCTGCAGGCTCCCCATTTCTTACTATCAGAGATCGATACGGCTGCAAGAGTGAAGCTTGCCGACCGCCTTGAAAAGCTCATCATCGAATATCGGCGTTTGTGGCTGCTGCGCAATCGCCCCGGAGGCTTGGAAGAAAGCGCCGGAATCTTGGAAGAACTGGTCAGGCTCCTAAGGAAACAGGGGTAAAACGCCAAGAGAGGTGTTGCCAATCCTGGTGTTCGATACTGCTGCCTTTGTTTGCCGGAAAAACCTTCCTTTGGTGGTGTATTCAGTGTTGTGATGGTTGGTTGTGAATGCCGATTCGGCCAAGGGGCTATTTGGTTATAATCCCCTGGAGCCCTCCGGAGATGAGTGAGGCGATCTGAATAAAGATGAGGTAGTGACCGACACGAGGCGGCAGGGCGATATATCGAGACTCCCAATGTGGATGGAATTTTTCTTTGTACTGACGTACTCCCTGGAAATTATAGAAAGCCTCTCCATGTTGATAGATTAGAGCTCCCAACTTATTCCATCCCGGAGCGAGGGCCCTGTTTTCAAGGCCGGAAAGGGGCGCCATGCCCAGATTAAAACGGGAAAAAAGCTGCTCCTTTCCCCATGCGAAAAGATTTAGAAAGAGATAATCCATGATATTATCCGAGACAGATGGTAGATAGCGCATGAGATCCACGGAGAGCTCATAGCCCGTCCCGTCTCGCCAGATATTGGCAAAGGCCACAAGTTCGTCGTTTTTGAAGACCAGGGCACAGGGGGTCTGCTTGAGATATGCTTCGTCAAAAAAGCCCATAGAGAACCCCTTCTCCTTGGCTTGTTTCGATTCGAGCCATGCATCGGAAACCTGCTTCAGCTTCTGCAGATGGTCGTTTACCTCCCCGGAGGGTAGCACCGTGAACCGATATCCCTCGGAGCCCAGTTTGTTGAGGGTATACCGATATTTCTTGGCTTCTTTACCCTCTAATGAGAAGTTTTTCAGATCGACTATCGCCTCTTCCCCGATCTTGAAAAAGCTATACCCCATTTCGGCATAGGTGGAGAGGTTTGCGGTTCCCACCTCATAGAGTACCGGCCATCCCATATAGCGGTCACTGAGGTCCTTTAATCGCCATAGGAGTTCTCGTCCTTCTTGCTTATCGCCAACAGGGTCCCCCATGACCGCCCATGTCCTTCCCGAGATTCCATACATGAGAAAGCTCTTACCGCTGGGAGAAAACAGCAACTCCTTATCTCCCAATAGTGCCAGCATGCCACCCGTCCCCTCAACTTCGGCAAGGATCTGCCGTACCTGTTCCATCTCCTTCTTGCCGGGCAAGGCAATTGAGGGGTTGGGAGAGCGGATGAGCATGACGATGCCGCTCCCTAAAAGGACCAGCATGATTCCCACCGTCGCCCGCAATGAACGTGGGGCGTAGCCGTGAAGACTCACCTGCCAGAATAGGTCACTGGAGTATTCCACATGCTTATGGGAAAAAAAACCGAGCCACAGTACCGTGATGATGGTCATTGCTATGGCCACGATCCACTCGGTACTAAAGAATTGACTTGTCAGGGATGTTTCCCGGTAGAAATACTTGCGACAAGGCAACAGGAGAAGGAACATGACGAAGAGGGTGATTGCCTCTTCGTAATCGAGGGCCTTTGTCAGAGAAAAGAGTGACCCCAACAAGAGCATCACCAGGGAGAGATAGTAAGCGGCATTCTTGCGTTTTAGCAGTCCATAGGCAAGTGGTAGGAGCATCGCTCCGGCACAACTGGCGAGGAAGTGGGTCATTTCTATTACCGGCAGGGGAATGACCTCTATCAGCAGATTCATGCGCTGGTTAATCTCCGGAGTCACACCGGAAAAGAGAAGCACAATGCCCCCCACGAAGACAAGGGCAGCAAAAATCGGTGGGATCAGTGTCGTTATTCCCCGAAAGAAAAAACGTGGAACCCGTTCGAAAATTTCGGCTCTGGCCTTTATCTCGTGGATGACCAGCATGATCAGTGCGACCAGAAAGGGAAGGAGATAATAAAAGAGGCGATAGGCAAATACATAGGCCGCACTTTGCTGCGGGCCGACGAGAGGAGAAAGGTAGAGTATCAGAACCGAATCGAGAACGCCGAGACCGCCGGGAACATTGGAGATGATGCCGAACACCTGTGCGGCCATAAAGACCCCGGTGATCATAAAAAAGGATATTCCCTCTACCGAATGCGGCAAAAGCACATAGAAGACCCCGACTGCCAGGAGCCAGTCGGCGCTGCTGACTACAAACTGCAGCAGGGCAAGCGGAAGCCTGGGCAGCGGAAACTGCAGCTTAGCTATTTTTATCTGACGACCTGATACGACCAGGACAAGATAGGCAACCACCAAAAGAAACATGACCACCCCGACGATGCGGACGCCCCATGGTGCCAAAGGAATCCAGTCCGGCAGCTGAACATTTCCCAGAGAGAATATTCCCGAACCGATGAGAAGAAATCCCAACCAAAAGGTGAGGGAACAAAGCGGGATGATTTTACCTACATCGATAGGAAGCAAGCCGTAGCGTGAATAGAGTCGAAACCGAAGAGAACCGGAAGAAAGCAGGGTCATTCCCACGTTATAGGAAATAGCGGTACTGATAAAAGAGACCTGTGCCGTTTGGGAATATTTCAACCTTTTGCCGATAACATGTAATGACAGAACATCATAAAGGGTAAGCACGATATATCCGGCAAGGGTCAGCAGCAGGGCCAAGAGTATCCGATCTAAAGGAATAAAGGCAATTTGTCGTTTGATTTCTTCGATATGGACCTGATGAAGTTCCTTGCTTATTACTACCAGTGAAAAAAGGAAAAACAGGAGGGGAATAACGGAAAATATGAACTTACGGAGATTCTTCCCCGCGAAAATAGTTGTTATCTGCATGATATGCGTTCTTTACTATAGTATATAGCACAGTAAGTGGCAATTTGAAAAAATACGGACGCTTATGTTATGAGAATTGCCAGAGCCCATTTACTATCAAATAGATAAGGTAGCTTAATGCTATAATCCATATGGAAATATTAATACAGTAACCAATAAAAGGGACAGTATACGTATATGTTAATGTCCGTTTTGGATAAGCACCAAAGGCCCTTGATTCCATTGCGATTGCAGACATTTTGGCTTTTCGAAGCCCGCTGACTATAAGTGGCACGGCAAGGCATTTCAGTATTCGTAGCCTCCCTTTAAGTCCCTTCTCTATTTCAAGGGTTCCTCTGACAATATGTGCATTTCGTATGTTTATCGCTTCGACTTCCATTATCGGAATGTACCGAAATGCAGCATAAAACGCAAATGCAAATCGATAAGGAATCCCTGCGCGTGCTACCATATCGTAAATCATGCGACGAGGCTCTGTCGTAATAATATAGGTTAATGCACTACTTCCTACGACAAAGACTCGTAGACAAAGATTAATACCGTTTCTAAATCCTTCATGTCCTATCTTGAGGTATCCGACTTGAAAATAGATAAGGCTCTCTTCTCCTGAGTAAAAAACAATCTGCATGAGGAACATAATAAATCCGAAAATCAGGAATATCGTGAAAGCAGAGAAAAAGTTTTTGGGAGGAAGTTTCGCGAGGATAAGACCGTTTAGGACTATGCAGAAAAAGAGAATCAACTGCAGAACCGGTTCTGTTATAAAATATGACAAAACTGCTATTCCAATGAGCCAGAACATTTTATTTATAGAGTCGATTTTTCCGAATATCGAATCGTTCTTTATGTACCCGAATTTTATCATAATCGTATCATCTCCGATTTAATGCCTCAATTAAGTCATCAGCAACCAAGCACTGATCCATAATTTTGCCTTTTGAATTTATACAGTCGAAGACTTTTAGGATTTCAGGCTTTTCAATCGCTTTTGTTTTTATTGCTTCAAGGTTATTAAAGAGGTCCTCAGGCTTTCCATCGAAAACCTTCTGCCCCTTGTCAAGAAGAATAACAGCATCGGCATATTTGGCAACCAGATAGGTGGTGTGTGTGATCATAATAATCGTAACACCCTCTTTGCACATTTTTAGTATGATATCCATCATATGTTTACAATTCTTATAGTCGAGACCTGCCGATGGCTCGTCAAGAATAAGAATCTGTGGTCTCTGTACAATCATTGTGGCAATACTAAGACGTCGTTTTTCTCCCATTCCCAAGGTTAAAGGGTGACGCTCCTCCAAACCTTCTAGTTCTACCGTTTTAAGTGTATCTTTTACAATGTCGTCGATCTGCTGTTGAGACAAAGACGTTTGTTTGAGCCCGTAAGCAATCTCTTCTGCGACCGAATTAGTAATAAATTGATGATCGGGATATTGAAATACGTAGCCGATTTTTCGGCATCGGTGAGATACTTTTTGGTCGGTAATATCTTGGCTATCAAGAATGATTGTGCCGGATTGTGATTTCAAGAGCCCAATAATGTTCATCGATAAAGTGGTTTTCCCTGAGCCGTTTTCCCCCATCACTGCGATAATAGACCCTTTATTGATTGAAAGAGAGAGATCTTGCAACAGCTTTTTTTGAGAAGAGTATCCAAAAGAGAGATCTTTGATTTCCAATGCTGTTTTCTTAGCGTAGTTTTCTTTCTTTTCTATCGTTTTCGTTGAAGATAAGCACGGAAACAGTATTTCTTTCTGTTCGACAAATTCTTGTACCGTAATCGGAAATCTATCAAATTCAAAACCTGTTTCTTCTATGGCAAAAGATAGTCTGCAAATTTCCGGAACCCATAGGCCATAATCCTGTTCAAGCTGCTGGCTCTTATGCCTGAAAATGTCTCTAGGGACTCCACTTTCAATGACTTTGCCATCTTCCATAATAATCAGCTTGTCAACATATTTTATGAGTTCATCAATTTGATGTTCTATAAGAATGAGCGTTAATCCTGTTTCCTGGTTTAACTTATAGAGTGTCTCGTAAATATCTTCCTTTCCCGATGGGTCTAAATTTGCAGTCGGCTGATCTAAAATTAAGATTTCTGGTTCCATCGCCAGGACCGAGGCTATGGCAACTCGTTGCTTTTGCCCTCCAGAGAGCTCTGCGATCTTTTTGTTATTGTACTTCGGTAGATTAACAAATTTTAGATACTTATTGACCCGGTCTGAAATTTCGGTGGCCTTTACAAGGAGATTTTCAGGACCGAAAGCAACTTCTTCGTCAACGAATAGATTACAGAATTGACTGTCGGGATCTTGAAAGACAATGCCGGCTTTGGTCGAAATATCTTCTGTTTCCACCTTGTGAACGTTTAGGCCTCCGACTTTGATAGTACCGGAAGTGCTGCCGCCGAGTACTTTTGGATAAATCCCAACCAAACAAAGAGCAAGCGTACTTTTGCCGCTACTTGAGGGGCCGGTGATTATTACAAATTCCCCTTTATTGATCGATATATCTATATTTTTTAGGAAGGGTGTCTCCGAATCGGGAAAAGCGAAGCAGAAATCCCTTAGATAAACAGAACCTTCGTATTCAGACATGATACTGCTCTCCTGCAAAAGGTCATAGTCTCTACATTGCCCTGATTTCTTCCATAACCTTGAAAAGTGTTTGGGCGATTCCTGTAAGTAGTTTTTCCCCTTCTACTTGTGTTGCTTGTGAAGGATCTCCAATGACTCCATTTTCTGATACATCTTCTGTTATCCATCCAAAGGGAACACATTCCGAGAAATTGATAAACTCCTTCTGCTGCAAAAATTCCGGTATGGATGCCTTTATTTCTTTTTTACGAACAAGTTCAGGATCGATGTACAGAATAATCGAGGTTTCCATTCTTCCCGCGTGAATGCCGAACTTCCTTTCTGACTCAGAATATTCTCCGAAGTCGAAATTCTCCGGCATTATTTTTAGAAAGGGATGAAGAACAAATGTTTTTATCCCTGTCTGTATCCGTATTTCACGGCACATGAAATCCAAAACTTCATGATTACCCCCGTGACCGTTCAAAAACACCAATTTTCGAAAACCGGATCGCTGTAATGACGCTCCGATATCCGACAGGATTCGGATAAGAGTTTCTACCTGCATGCAAACTGTCCCCGGAAAAGAATTATGTTCGTTACTTTTCCCATAGGGAATAAGCGGCAGAAAAACGGCTGGGTAATTTGCAGTTCGCATAATTTCTTTTAGCCCCTTGGAGATCGCTTCTGCTATAAGTGAATCGGTCCCTACGGGAAGGTGAGAACCATGTTGTTCTGTCGAACCAATTGGCTGTATAGCAATTAAAGAAGATGCTTCTTTCTCAATCTCTTTATATGTCTTATGCTGAAAAGTCAATTTATCCATGCCACTCCTCCGAATCCTGGAATATTTGATGATAGTCTGCTCAGCTCTACTTACGATTTACCACTCCCGCCCTTTCCAAAGCCCGAAAGACTCCCCAAGAGATAAGACCACAAACGATTGACCCTGCAAAAAAGGAATCGACAAGATAGAGCACTTTGAAACCGAACGTGAAATCTGAAAACCAATAGATCAAATCAATGAAAAATGCAGTGACGGTGCCGCAGCCAGAAGCCAGCATTGTAATCCAGACTTTCGGACGATACCGTGCAGAAGAGAAGGCTATCTCCGAACCAAGTCCGTTACCAAATCCATACAAGATACACAAGGCCCCTGATGGATTTCCGAATAGCATTTGCAGTAGGCCATTCAGAAGCGCAGTAAACATTGTCGCTCCTGGTTTTCTGACGATCAGACCTCCCATGATAACGGCAAAAAGATGAAGAGCTCCTGGCCACATAGACACAAAAGGCGATGCAATATTCAGTGCCCGAACTATTGGGTTTATGACCAGAGAGCTAAGCACTGCGCCGATTGCCGCTATTACTGCTATCATGAGCAGATCTACAGAGGACAGCCATTTTTTCTTTTTTTTCATTTCCTCTTCCACGTTGCAAAACCTCCTTATAGATACTTAGAATGGAATTTTTTTACGTTTTTCCAATACGATGTTTGTTTTAATCTTTATGATCCCCTTTATTTGGTTTATCTCTTCTTGGATTACGGTATTGAGAGATTGCATGCTTGGAAAATAGGCAAAGACAAAGAGCTTTGATTCTGAAGTTGTAAAAATTCTTTCAACATTCCTCAGTTTAAAAATCGTATCTCGAATCTCTGTATTTTCCTGGGGTGACGTCTCTATTTCCAACATGACATGAATTTCCTGTCCGATATTTTCGTAGTTGAGGTCAATGGTAAAATTGTTAATTACTTTATCCTCACACATCGCATTGACCTTATTCGTAACGACGGCCCTGGAAAGATCAAGATCCCTCGCTATTTCGGCATAGGCTGTTCGACTGTCCTCGAATAGTATTTTTAGAATGCTAATATCTATGTCTTTAATCTTCATTTATACACGTGCTCCTATTTTGTGTCGTTTTCATACAAATGTCAATAAAAATATTATAATAAAGTACTTTTGTATAAATATTGTCCTCCCTGTTGTAGTATCGTAAGAAACGCAGGACTCAGGTTAATTCCTTTCTCGCCTACTATCAATGGAATTTAGCAACGAAAATCCTTGCATTGATTTTTCATGATAGATACACTCTTTCCATCTTCTATGCGAGAGGCAAAAACATGATACCGGAAAAAGTACGTTCAGTTCTTGATACCTATCAACTTACGGCACTGGAGTTCGAACCCGGCAGTACTCCCACCGCCCAAATGGCTGCCGATCGGATTGGTGTTGCTGTCGGGCAGATTGCGAAATCAATTCTTCTGAAGGGAAAAGATGACCGCTATTTTCTTGTGGTTTGCGCAGGAGATCGAAAAATCGCTTCCGGAAAGATGAAACGGCTGACCGGTGTCAAGTGTTCCATGGCCACTGGGGATGATACCCTTCGTGTTACCGGTTATTCTCCCGGTGGCGTTACGCCTTTCGGCGTTGAGGGGGTTGAGATTTTCCTCGATGAGAGTCTCCTTGCCTGGGACACGGTTTATCCTGCAGCAGGAACCGATGCCACCGGTGTGCCTGTTACCTTCGAGCTTCTTCAAAAGATTACCGGTGCCGAGACCGTCGATGTTACGGCCTAAGCCTGACGATCAGCCTCTTGGGACCTCTTGGGAATAGTGCCGAGGGCCCTGGTGATTGCTATGTTTTTTCAATGTAAGATGAGATGCCGGTGAAATAGTTCTTCCGATGATCAAGTAGCGGTGGTGCCTTCGGCTCTGCTTGATAGGCCCATGCAGATAAAAAGCCGGGGGAAGGCCCCGGTTGATAAAAAAATCCTTCCATCTTTTTGTATTGACGTTTATACACTAATCCATCCATCAAAGATGGGGATATTCATCTGCGTTGATGGCCCACACCGTGTCAAAATCCCAACCGGAAAAGGTCGATTGCGTCTTCATATCTGCCGTGCTAACTCCAGCCGCGCCGATGGTATCGTTCTTACCTGTCGTCTGTGTGTCGTAATAACAGGAGTCTATATTTCCTGGACTACCGCTAAATCCTCCCAGGTGCGAAGCACTTTCCGAACCAATGATTTTTCCCGTTGCATAACAATTCTTAATGAAAAGAGAAGCATCAACTATCGAGCCCACGAAGCCCGCAAGATAATTCGCGCCATTGACATCTCCCGTTGCATAACAGTTTGTAATGCTTCCAGATGCATCTTTCAACAAAATCCCTACAAACCCGCCTTTAAAAGAACCGATTGAGCTTGTGGTTTTTACTGGGCCTGTAGCATAGGACTCGGATATTGTAACAAGTTGGTCGATATAGCCGATAAGGCCTCCGATACGCTCTTCTCCTGAGACAGAGGCTGAAGAATAGCACTGAGAAATTGTTCCTCCTGTCATACCGCCCACGAGTCCTCCACCGAAGCGCTCATCAGCTATTACCATACCGGTTGAATAGCAATGCGTGATCGTACCTTTCGAAGTTCCGGCAAGGGCCCCTACATAACGAGGCCCGATGACATTGACGTTTTCTATTCCAAGATTGGAAATCGATCCACTACTGTCAATAGATCTGAACAGTCCCTGGTAGTTTTCGGTGCCATATATCGTAAGACCCGTTATTTTGTGGCCATTTCCGTCAAAACTTCCGGTAAACGAGTTGCCAGCTTCTCCTATGGGATCCCATCCTGCACCTGTAGTATAACCACTCAAGTCGATATCCGCTGTGAGTTTGTAGCAGTCTGAAAGTGTCCAATCCTCATATCCTGTCTGTCCGCCCCGTACGGCAGACAGCTGTTCTGCTGTAGAGATGCGATAGGGATTTGCTGGAGAACCGTCCCCTGGCTCCTCAATAAAAGGGCTGCCGGAATCAGAATTGGTTGGATTTGAACAGGATACCGCAAGTAAGAGTGATAAGAAAACTCCTACCGTATAAATGACTAGCTTCCTCATGAATAATTACTCCTTAATGTAGTGTAAATAATAATGATATTGTATACAGTGTATACTAAATTCTAAAAAATTACAGCCTCTTAGGCTTTTTTATTTCATTTTTTTGAACGACAATTTTTTAACATCATTAACAAAATCAGAACTGGCGGGAGTAAGTTTCATTCCCTTCAAACAGGATAATTGGTAGTATGTAGTTATCAAACTATACAGGCGGTGGATTCTGATGAAGGAGATCACGTATACAGACTTTGAAAGTGGAGATATCAGTTTTCTCGCAGATTTATGTAATGCGCTTATGAGTTTTCAAGCAAAGAAAGCAACGATAAAACCTGAAGTAATGAGCGCAATGAACTTTGAAAATCGTTTGATTCCTGATTTTCAAACAGCTAACGGAAACGAATCCGTAGGAACGTTCTATGAAAAAATCGGATTTACCTTCAGCCACTCTGTATTTGATGGGTTTATACAGGCATATACAGAAAAACCGAGGTAAAATCCTTGTTTTTGTGTCTGTGCTTACTTTTTTCCACAGTTTTGCTTTCAATTGACTGCGGGGAAAAGAATTGTGCCCTTTCAATCACCAGGATTCGAAACAGTAGATTCAATTTTCTACCAATCTGGGCTGCTCGTAAGCATGAAGTGCTGATGTGAGAAGACCATCAGATATGAAAAATATAAACGGACAACTTACGGAAGATCGAAAAATCACTTTTGATCAGGGTGATGTCAACAGCGTATCGGTCCATGGTGATCTTGTTGCCGTAGCTGCTTCGGACAAGACTGCAAACGGCAGGGTTTATTTTATCAACGCAGATTCAGGCGAGAGACTATGATTTGTCACTGTGGGAGCCTTGCCTGATATGGTGACCTTCTTTCCGAACGGCAAATATGTCTTGTCGGCAAACGAAGGAGAGCCCGTTGAGAAATATGAATCAGATCCTGCAGGTTCCGTTTCCATCATTGAGGTGGGCTACTCATCTCCTGCCGATTCGGTATGTACCACGTTAACGTTCTCTGAATCAGATAGTGAAAAAAGCAAAGATGGCGTTCCTGTCAGAACCCACGATTATCTGGGAAATTTTGAAACAGATTATTCTTTTGATAAGGATATTGAATCCGAATACATTGCCGTGGACGGTACATCCCAATATGCCTATGTATCCAGCCAGGAGAATCATGCCGTTGCTAAGATAGATATTGAGAGGAAAAAAATCCTGACGCTTAAATCCCTAGGATATAAAGATTACTCTCAGTGTGGAGTGGATTTTGTAGAGGATGGTAAAATCAATATCGTATCCGAGCCCTATTACGGTCTTTATATGCCCGATTCTTTGACCACGTTCGAAGTGGACGGAAAGACCTACATAGCCACCGCCAATGAAGGGGACGACAGGGGGGAGACATCAAATCTGAGTATAAGAATCTCAGAGTTTCTCCGTACGATAGCATAGATACCGATGGTGACGGAGCTATTGATATATTGTGGCCTTTGGATCACCAATATTCGTAACACTACCATCAGCATAGGTCAAATCACCTATGCCAATCCGGGTTTTTTGTCCGCTGAACAAATCCATCCCATCCCTTAGAATTATTAATACCTGATTTTAATGTTGTAAAAAAACTGAGGAGGTTCTGTATGAACAGACGTACAAGTATCACGATTTCACTTGTATTGTGCCTTGTTGTTACCGGATCGCTTTTTGCCGGTGGTGAAAGCGAGAAGAATGCCGAGAGTGGGAAAACAACTATTACATGGTGGGCTCTTTCCGGCGGTGGCGGTGCCGATGATGTGCGTGAAATCTATCGCCGCAATCTTATTAAAGAGTACGAAACGGCACATCCTGACGTCGACATCGAACTGACCATGCTCGAAAACGAGGCTTTCAAACAAAAGGTCCAAGTTGCGATTCAAGCGGGCAATCCCCCGGATATCTTTCACTCCTGGGGTGGTGGCGTCATGGTTGAATACGCTCGGGTTGGAGCCCTCAAGGACATATCGAATTTTGTAGAGAATGAACTTTCTCCATCAATTGGGTCCGGTGCCTTAGGCGTATACGGCTACGACGGGAAGTATTACGGGGCTCCCTACGACATGGGGGCGGTGGGCCTCTGGTATAACAAGGCGGTCTTTGCCGAACTTGGAGTCGATGTCCCGAAGACCTGGCCCGAATTACTCGACATCGTGAAGAAGGCAAAGGCCGCGGGATATATCCCCATTGCTCTCGGTGGCGGTGACCGCTGGCCGGCCCATTACTGGTGGGTCTATCTTGCCATGCGAATCGGCGGGCAAGAGGCCTTCAATGCCGCCTATGACGGATCGGGTTCTTTTAAGGATGAGACCTTTGTGAAGGCAGGAGAGATGCTTCTTGATCTTGCCGCTTTGGAACCCTTTCAGACCGGATTTCTCGGCTCTACCTATGATGACGAGAGCGCTCTGGTAGGAAACGGAAAGGCCGCCATGGAACTCATGGGCCAGTGGGCTCCGGCTGTCCAGGCTGCCAATTCCGAGAGCGGAAAGGGAATCGGCGACGATCTCGGCTGGTTCTCATTTCCTGCGATTCCCGGCGGTGTCGGTAAAAATAGCGATGTTATGGGAGGTGGCAACGGTTATGTGATCGGTGCAAACGCTCCCGATGCGGCTCTGGATTTCCTGAAGTTCTTTCTCTCCAGGGAGAACAACATGGAATTGCATAAGGTCGAAGGTATCATTCCCGTGGTAAAGGGGGCCGAAGAGGTTCTTGCATCGAATCCCAATGCAGTGAAAATCGCCCAGGCGGTTGCCGGTGCAGACTATTATCAGCTGTACTATGATCAGTTTCTGCCTCCATCTGTAGGGGAGACAATCAAGGATGCGGTTATGGCCCTGCTTGCGGGAAAGGCAAGCCCGGAAGAAGCTGCGACCATGATCGACGACTCCTGGCAGGCCGAGAAATAGCCATGCTGTGAAAAAGAGGGCCTCCTTCGAGAGGTCCTCTTGCCCACAAGGAAATACAATCACCATGATGTCTTTAAACAATAAAACGATATACTCGGTGAAAAAAGCCGGCCTTGTTTTTCTGCTCATCACTCCTGCCTTTCTGCTTTTTTTGCTTTTTGTCGTCGTACCTGTCATACAGGCCGGTCATTACTCCGTGTATAGATGGAAGGGACTCGGCCCTCTGGAGCAGTTCGTCGGATTGGGGAACTTTTTTCGAATGTTCGGCGAGGATATATTCCTGACCGCTCTTTGGAACAATCTGAAAGTGGTAATCCTGTCCCTGCTTTTGCAGCTCCCGGTCGCCTTCTTTTTTGCACTCTTGATCGGTAGAAAGCGATTCCCCGGTTCCATGCTTTTTCGTGGTATCTATTTTTTCCCCTATATTTTGGCAGAAATCGCAATCGGTATCATCTGGAAATTTATCTATAATCCGGAATTCGGACTTCCGACCATGATCGCCTCCTTTGTAAGCGGTGGAGAGACGAAGATTGCCCTGCTTGGAAGTACCGAACACGCCTTTACCGCGATTTTTATCGTCATTTTCTGGAAATATATCGGTTTCCACATGATTCTCTACATAGCAGGTCTTCAGAATGTTCCCGATGAGTTGGAGGAGGCTGCGATTATCGATGGGGCATCGAAATTACAGGTTGTTTTTCATGTCATCATTCCCTGCATGCGCAATACCATAGTCATATCCGTTTTCCTCTCCGTTGTCGGCGCCTTCAATATCTTTGATGTTGTCTGGGCCATGGGACAGGGCGGGCCGGTCCATTCGACCGAAACCTTGGTGACCTACCTGTATAACTTCGGATTCAAACGTTTTGCCTTCGGATACGGAAGCGCTGTGGCAATTGTTATCTTCCTGATTTGCCTGGTGTTTAACCTCTTTTATCAAAAATACATCGTGGGAGAGTCGAAGTAAATGAGCAGCAAGAGTTTATCTTTAACAACGCCGCACATGCGATCACGGCATCGATTATCCGGAAAAAATCATTCGACCATGAAATTCCTGCTTGGATTTTTCATCGCCTTGATCATGTTCTTTCCCATGTATGCCGTCATCATCTGCAGTGTTAAAACAAACGGACAGGTGTTGTCCGATCCTTTCGGCATTCCGCATCCCTTTGATCTTACGGCCTTCGGCCTTGTCCTTGGAAAGTCGGGAGAGTTTTGGGGCTTTCTTTACAACTCGATTGTCATAGCGGTTTCGACAATCGTTATTGTTGACCTTTTTGCCATGGCCGCCGGTATTGCACTCTCGCGGATACGCTTCAAGGGACGGCCCCTGATTTACAATTTTTTCATCATGGGAATGTTGTTTCCCATAACGGTTGCTGTCCTCCCGCTCTATCTTCAGCTGAGAGATTTGGGGCTGCTTGGCACTCAGGGGGGAGTAATACTGGCCGAAGCGGCCTTCGGACTCCCCATGGCCATCTTTTTATTTACCGGCTTTTTTAAGGATATTCCCCAGGAATTACAAGATGCCTGCCAGATGGACGGCGGCGGCATGTTTACCTTTTTTTTCAAGATTGTCATTCCGATATCCAGACCTGTGGTCGCCACCGTTTCGATCATTACATTTATCCAGAGTTGGAACCAATTTCTCTTTCCTCTTCTTGTTCTGGATGATTCGAGTAAGTTTACGATTCCCTTGGGAATCATGCAATTTCAGGGACAGTTTACCACCGGGTGGAACCAGGTTATGGCGTTCATCACCATTTCGATTATCCCGATGGCTGCCTTCTACTTTTCGGCTCAGCGCTATATTGTTGCCGGCCTGACGGCCGGAGCCGTAAAAGGTTAACGTTTAGGAGTACTACCTTGCAGGATTATCATGATCAGGCTTTGACATTATGTAAAAAGATGACGATTCATGAGAAGCTGGCCCAGATGTATTCGGTCTGGTTTAACATCAGGCCGGACGGAAGTCTTTGGTTGAAGGATCACACGGGTATGATCGTGACCGAATCCCCTGTTCGTTTTGAAGAGCTGCTGAAAGATGGCGTAGGGGAAATAACCCGGCCGCTGGGAAGCCAGCCGATTGATGCCCGCACCGCCGTGAAGGCGCTCAATTCGATACAGGAGTTTCTCGTTAAAGGGACGCGTCTCGGTATCCCGGCACTTGCGCACGAGGAGTGTCTTGCGGGGCTCATGGCAAAGGGGGCAACTTTGTTCCCGTCGGGTATCAGTCTTGGGGCCCTATGGGATGAAGGATTGGTGGAAAAAATCGCAAGGGCCATTGGCGATGAGCTCTACTCGGTAGGGAGCAGGCAGGGCTTAGCTCCGGTGCTCGATGTCAGCAGGGATGCCCGTTGGGGCCGGACCGAAGAGTCCATGGGAGAAGACCCTTATCTTGTCGGTACCCTTGCCACTGCATATGTACGGGGCTTCCAGGGAAATGACGGAAGACTTCTTGCAACATTGAAACATTATGTTGGTCATTCCTTTTCCGAGGGGGCGAGGAATCATGCACCGGTGAGAATGGGAGAAGACGAGTTGAGTGATGTTATGCTGCTTCCCTTTGAGATGGCGGTAAAACTGGCACATGCGGCCTCCGTCATGCCGGCATATCACGATATCGACGGCATTCCCATGCACGCCTCTCTCACCTATCTGCGGGATATCCTTCGCGAAAAGTGGGGCTTCGACGGGATTATCGTTTCTGATTATTCGGGTATCGGACAGCTTTGCCACGATCATCGGGTCGCCGAGGATCTCGCCTCTGCCGCTTGTCTTGCAATAGAGGCTGGAGTCGATGTCGAATTACCCGGGCACGAATGTTATAAAAGCGGGGCCCTTGCTGCGATCGAACGGGGGGATCTTCCCGTCGCCCTTGTCGACGGGTGTGTGACGAGGGTGCTTGAGCAAAAAATCAGAATAGGACTCTTTGAGCATCCCTACGCCGACGTCGATGCGATCTCCCTGCGGAGTGATGAACATCTCGCTCTTGCCTACGAGGCTGCGGTTAAATCGATGGTGCTTCTCAAGAATGACGGAATACTCCCCCTCACCACGGGAAAGAAGATCGCCTTGATAGGTCCCCTTGCCGATGATCCGCTCTGTTTTTTCGGCGGCTATTCCTTCCCCGTACACCATATTCTCAGCTCCCTGGAAGATCGGGATGAGGGGGCTATGACACTGAAGGAGGTTTTTGAATCAGTTCCTGGAGCACTCTTTTCTTATGCAAAGGGCTGCGACATTCTTTCTCAGCGGCCGAAGGATGCTCCGGTATTTCCCGGTGATGTTCACCTCGACGGTAGTGCCCAGCACTCCTATGTCAGCCACGATAAATCGGGATTCCCTTCGGCCATAGAGGTTGCTCGCTCTGCCGATGTTGTTGTCCTTGCCCTCGGCGATCTTGCCGGACTCTTTCTGGCGGGGACCGTCGGTGAGGGGTCGGATGCCAGTTCCCTCGTATTGCCCGGGGTTCAGCAGGAACTTCTTGAGGAGCTACTCGGTCTGGGGAAACCGGTGGTGCTCGTTTTGCTGAGTGGAAGACCTTATAGCCTGAAGATTGCGGCCGAGCGATGCAGTGCCATCCTTCAGGCGTGGCTTCCCGGGCAGAAGGGGGGGCAGGCAGTCGTCGATATCCTGTACGGCAGGCAGAACCCATCCGGCAGACTCCCCGTTTCCATTCCCAAAGCAGCAGGGGCGATGCCCTTCTTCTACAACCATAAAATCAAATCGGCAGGTACCCCCATTCAGCTCGATTTCGGAGCCACCTATCCCTTCGGCCACGGACTGAACTACACCAGCTTTTCCTTCGATGCGTTCCGGCTTGATGATAAAAGGGTGGCCATCGAGGGGGAAATTACCGGAAGCTTTATCGTGAGAAACAGCGGTGAGCGGGATGGGGAAGAGGTGATTCAGATATATGTCCGCGACCTGTATGCATCCCGGGTGCGTCCCGTAGAGGAGCTTAAGGGGTTTAAACGGGTACACCTCGCAAAAGGGGAGTCGGCGCTTGTTCGCTTTACCGTTCCTGTCGATATGCTGAACTTCACCAAGGGGAATTTCGTCAGGGTTGTCGAGGCGGGAGCCTTTGAGATCTCCATTGGAAGATCTTCCAAGGATATTCTCTTTACCGATACCGTTCAGGTGACAGGCGAGGACCGGATTCTTCCTGAGCAGTGGAATATGCAATCGTCGATCACGCTATCCCCTTGCGCCTTTTAATTGTTTGTCCGACTATTGTGGAGTGCTTGTACGCCGAAGGTCGAAGAGAGACGTGAATAAGAATATTGGTGTTTTCACCGCTGAGTTGAATGATGCCTACCAGTCGGCCGTCTGGAAGGGCATCGTTTCTCAGGCCCAGACCCGTGAACTGGGTCTGGTCTGCTTCCTTGGTTCCAGGGTCAAGTCGCCCATCGCAACGGAACAATGTTCGAATATTGCATATTCCCTTGCGGATAAGGAGAATATCGACGGCTTAATCATCATTTCATCGGCGATTTCCACCTATCTCGATTTTCAGGCGGTTACGGAGCTTTTCCGCATACGAAGCGACCTTCCGCAGGTCTCTGTTGGCTTGGGAATACCCGGGATTCCAAGCATTATCGTGGACGGCAGAATCGGTATGGTCTCTGTCATACGACATCTGATAGAAGTTCATGCCAAGCGTTCCTTTGCCCTTATCTCGGGACCTTCCGGGCATCTTGAAGCAGATGCCCGGAAGAAGGCCTTTTTCGATACCCTGGCCGATTATGATATCACCTTCGACCGGCGGCTCATGGTCGAAGGAAGTTTTGAGCAGCGGTCCGGAAGCAGGGGGGTAAGAGCCCTGCTTGCCGAAGGTATCCCCTTTGATGCGCTGGTTTGTCTGAATGATAAAATGGCCTTGGGAGCATTGGACGAGCTGTCGAGGCATGGTATTTCCGTCCCTGATGATGTGGCCCTGGTAGGATTCGACGGCATCGAGGAAGCCCTTTTTTGCCAGCCCCCGCTGACGACGGTTCGTCAGCCCTTATTTGAACTTGGTGCGGCCGCAGTAGAAGAGGTGTGTGCACTCATCCAGGGAGGCAAGGGGCAGAATCGCTATCTTAACAGCAGTGTTAGGGTCGGTGAATCCTGTGGCTGTCGCCATAGCTGGATTCCCGAGGCTGCAGCGATGGACTCCTTCTCGAAAGATCTGGATGAACCGGACCGTGATACCATGGCCCTGCTGCGTTCTCTCATCTTTGAAGAAAATGCACCGGCATTTCTGGAGTTCCTGGAAAGGGAAGCGACGTCCGATACCTACAGCGGGCGGGACCTGCGGCGACTTCATACTCTCTTGTATGCCGTACAGGAAGAGCTCCTGTCGGACGATGAATCCGGAGATCGGTCTATCCTGCGTCGACGGCTGCGGCTTATATCGACGGGCCTGAGCCGCCTTGCGGAGCTGACAACGAGGATTCTCTCTTCCCGGAGACTTAAGGAGATGGAACGTAATTTCCTCGCACGCTCGATCGGTGCCGCCCTTGCCGAGGCCTTTGAGATGGACAGTATTGTCAAAACCCTCTCAAAAGGCTTGGTGAGCCTTGGTTTTTCCGAAGCCTATCTTGTCATCTTTCTTGATTCCCGGGATGGCAAGGAGCTCTCAAGGGTCTTTCCCCTGCCCCTTGAAGGGGATGACCCGACGGCGAAGGGCTATGTTTTCAAGACCACCTCACTCCTTCCTGATCAAATTGATTTCGACTGGAAGCGAAAACAGTGGGTTCTCAAACCTCTTGTCTACCAGCATGAGCCTCTGGGCTATATCCTTTTACCGGTGGCGGTGGATGATCCGGCCCTTTACGATCTCTTGAGTAAACAGATATCCAGTACCGTAAAGGGAGCCCGGCTCCTTGAGCAGGTACGCACTCATGAGAAGAGCCTGGAAGAAGAGGTTTCGCGGCGGACCGCGGAGTTGACCAAGACCAATGAGTGTTTACAAACCGAGGTGGATAAGCGCATCAGGCTTGAGCAGGAAGTGATCGATATCTCTAACAATACCATGAACCGTATAGGCCAGGATCTTCATGACGACCTGTGTCAGCACCTTGCCGGGATCTCTATGATCACCGAAGCACTGAAGAATTCGCTGGATCCCGGCAGCCACCCCTACGAGGTATGCACTCAAATAAACGACTTGATTAGCAACTCTGTCGACCGGGCGAAGGGCATAGCGAGGGGACTCGTTCCTGTGGGACTGAAGGAGAACGGATTTATCGCGGCTGTCGATACCCTGCTTGCGGCCTTGGGAAAGGGGAATACGATTGATATGCGTCTTGAGCGCTCCCCGGATTTTTTCCTGAAAAACGACGATCGTGCCCTCCAGCTTTATAGAATTGTTCAGGAAGCTTTATCAAATTCAATAAAGCATGCAAACTGCTCGCATATTGTGGTAAAACTACATACGCAGCAAAAGGGAAACGGGCGGCTGATTGAGATTATCGATGACGGCACAGGCTTTTCCGATAAAGGTGAAGGTGATGGCATGGGATTGAAGATTATGCGATATCGTGCCGAGAAGGCTCAGGTGCATCTGCTGATCAGGAATATGGAACCTGGGACAACTATTTCCTGTCTGATACCACAAGGATAATAAAAAGATATGAGAAACAGCGTCAGATTCTTGGTTGTTGATGATCATCCTGTTTTCCGACAGGGGCTTGTTGTCCTTCTTTCCAGTAATCCCCGTTATGAAATTTGTGGTCAGGCCGGGACAATTGAAGAGGCTCTCGATATCTGTCGGGACAAGCTCCCTGATATTGCCCTTGTCGACATATCCCTTTCCCATCAGAATGGACTCGATTTGATTCATCGCTTTAAGTCTTTAGATCCCGATATGCCGATTCTCATTATTTCTATGCATGATGAATTGGTGTATGCCGAACGGGCCTTAAAATCGGGTGCAAGCGGTTATGTCATGAAGCAGGAGGCCGCGGCCGTGATGCTCGACGCCGTGAAAACGGTTCTTGCGGGGAAGATTTATGTGTCGCCGGTCATGAACGAACGGCTGCTTGCAACTGTTTTTGGCCAGAGAGAAGAGCGGGACGACCTAGTCAATCTGTTGAGCGATCGGGAATTCGAGGTTCTGGAATATATCGGCCAAGGCTATGGGGCTAGTGAGATATCACGAATTCTCAATCTTTCGGTGAAGACGGTAAACACCTATAGAGACCATATCAAAGAAAAGATGAATTTCGACACCGCAGCGGCGATACGCAGATATGCTGTAAAATGGTGGCAGAGTCGCAGGCCTTGATCATGGAAAAGCTTTGCGCCCTCACCTTTGATGACGGCCCCGATACCGAAAAGAGTTCGAAGGTTCTTGATCGTCTCGAAACCTATGGTATTCCTGCCTCTTTTTTTGTCGTCGGCAACCTTATTAGCGACGAAAGCCGTCCTGTTCTGCAGCGTGCCCGCTCTCTTTCGTGTGAGATCGAAAATCACGGCTGGAGTTACGATCCCATGGATACAATGAATGCCGAAGAGATCGTACATTCGGTTTCCGCATGTTCGAATGCAATCAGGAAGGCCATCGGTGAGGAGCCCTGTTTTTTCCGTCCCCCAAATCTCGCTCTTTCTGCTGCCATGTTTGAAGTCGTGCCCTATCCCATGATCGGCGGAATTGCAGCTATGGACTGGCAAGGATGTCATACCACGGCCCGGCAGCGGGCGGACAAGATCCTTTCTCAGATCTGCGACGGTGCCATCCTTCTTTTACACGATGTCCAGCCCGACCCGCATCCGACCCCCCAGGCCCTTGATCTGCTGCTTCCCGCGTTAGGTCATCTCGATTACCGTTGTGTGAGTCTTCGAACCCTTTTTTCCCTTAGGGGAGGGCTTCCCCCCCCGGGAGAGAGGACGCTGTGGAAGATAGTTCCTCCGCTCTGCTGATCTTGTAAGCTGGTCTATCTTTGAGACGCGTAGGCGTGAAGGGCGGGGGGCTTACGCATTCCTGATCACCCTGTCGCAGACCCGTTCGGCCTCTTGCGCAACCGTTTCCTCCTCGATACCGGTGAGCCTTCCCTCGGCATAGACAACCCTGCCATGTACCATGGTGAGCCAGACCGGACCGGTGACAGCGACCCTGGCAAGAAGGTTTGCCGGATCGTGGAGAGCCCCCGCAAGTTCGAGGCTCCGGGCATCGACAAGAAACAAATCCGCCCCCTTTCCCTCTTCGATGCTTCCGATATCCTCTCTTCCCATCATGGCGGCACCTTCGACAGTGGCGATTTTCAGCATCTCGTATGCACTTACCGCGCCGCCCCGCTGCTTACTGTGGTAGCTCTGCATCAAATAGGCCATGCGCAGGGAATCAAGCAGGTTCGATCCGTCGTTTGTTGCCGAACCATCGCAGCCGAGACTCACTCTCATTCCCGCTTTCTGCATCGCCTTCATATCGATGATGGGAAAACCTCCCAGGGTGGCAGGAGCAGGGCAGTGGGACAGGCCCGTTCCGCTTTCCGCCATTACCCTATACTCCGCAGGCGTAAGCTCCCAGCCGTGGGCGAACCAGACGTCGGGTCCGAGAAAGCCGAGCTCCCGGCACCAGGCAAGGCTCCTTGTTCCCCATCGGTCGACCATCATCTCGTTTTCCCCCTCACCCAGATGGGTATGGAGAAAGACCCCTTTGTCCCGGGCAAGGCGCAGGGATTCGGTAAAGGTCTCCTTGCTGCAATTGATCGGCTGGCAGGGAGCGACGACGATTTGTCGCATGCTATAGGGGTTCGGATCGTGATAGATATCGATGAGCCGCTGGCAATCCTCAAGAAATTCATCGGTGGTTTCGATCATCTCTTCCGGAACATTGCTTCCCTGATTTTGAGGCAGGGTGTTGGCGCCCCGTCCTGCATGGAAACGGATACCGATCTGGGCGGCGGCCTCCATTTGCCGGTCTATCAGATTTTTTCCTGCCGATCGCGGAAAACAGTACTGGTGATCGAAGGCCGTGGTACAGCCGTGTTTTACCAGATCGGCCATGGCCGTAAGGGATGAGTAGTAGATGACATCGGCATCGACACGCTTGAAGGTCTGATAGATCTTTCCGATCCAGTCGGGAACGGTCATGTTGGGATAATCGATGGAGGTGAGGTTTCTCACAAAGGTCTGGAAGAAGTGATGGTGGGTGTTGATCAGTCCCGGGTAGAGAAATTTCCCCTTTGCCTCAATACACTGTGCGCCTTCTGCCTCCGGGGATTTCTCCAGATCCTTTCCAATACGGAGGATGCGACCTCCCTCTATCAGGATATCGCTGTCACGGTATATGGTATCCTTCTTATCGCAGCTTACGATTGCCAGGGCGTCTTTGATGAGCGTTTTCTTTTTCACGAAGCTTTCCTCCGATACATCCTTGAATTTGCGGCAGGCAGACAAAGGGGGGAGGAGCCGTATGTGAGGCTATGCCAAAAGGGGGAAAGCTGTCAAGGTGCCGCCAAAACTGTTCGGTTTTTCCGCTACAATATCACAAAATGTATATTTTCCCATTAAAAAATGGAATGAAATTGCTGTATTGCCCATGCTATTTTTATTCAAGCGGCAGAAAGGAGGATGAGATGGGGAGAGGGGTGCGTCAGAACAGCATATGGGAGCATCTGTTTTTTCTCGGTCCGGCGACGATTCTGTTTTTTGTTATTGTTTTTGTTCCCTTTGTGACGGGCTTTATTCATTCATTTAGTGATTGGAACGGTATAACAAAAGAACTATCGTTTATCGGCCTTGAAAATTATAAGAATATCTTTACACGGCAGTCTGATTTTCTGCGTACCTTTTGGTTTACCTTACGTTTTGCCGTTGTGCAGGTTTTCCTGGTCATGGTTATCGGTGTGGCACTTGCCGTGGTTTTGGTCAGGCCCCTTAAATTTCGTGATGCACTGAGGGCCTCTTTTTATCTTCCCCAAACGATCGGGGGCCTGGTCCTCGGTTTTATCTGGCAGTTCATCTTCATCAACGGTTTCCCCGCTTTCGGGACCCTTTTTCATCTTGATTTTATGCAGCTTCCCTGGCTCGGGACCGAAGAGACCGCCTTTACCGCCTTGATCATTGTCAGTACCTGGCAAAATGTGGGGTATGTCATGGTCATCATGACCGCCGCTCTCATGGGAATTTCTCGGGATGTTCTGGAATCAGCCGAGATCGACGGTGCCGGTACCTTTCGTACCCTTTTCAGAATCAAACTTCCCATCTGCATGCCTTTCATCACGGTGGCGCTGTTCTGGAGTACCGCAAATGTTTTCAAGATGTTCGAGCTCAATCTATCACTGACAAAGGGAGGGCCCTATGGTTCAACGGTATCCATGGCCCTGGGGATCTACAACGATGCCTTCGTCAAGAATCGCTACGGCCTGGCGTCCGCCGAATCTGTCATATTTTTCCTCATCATATTGATCATTACCTCGATTCAGTTGCTTGTGACTAGAAAGAAAGAGGAGGCCTACGCATGAACGGCATGAACGGGAGGCAGACCATCTCGTCGATGATCCTCTATGTGATTATGTTTATAGCGGCCTTTCTTTTTCTTTTCCCGCTACTGTTCGTCTTTCTCAACTCTTTAAAACCATTGCAGGAGATCATTTCTCATCCCCTTTCTCTGCCAACGAAACTTGTATGGAGCAATTATACGAACGCCTGGAAGATCGTGAATTTCCCTCTTCTGTTCAAGAATACCTTTATCGTCACCCTCTTTTCCCTTTTGGGAATCATCCTTTTTGCCACGATGGTGGCCTGGTGGCATGTCAGGCATCCTTCTCGCTATTCGAAGATTTTGACGACGGCCATCATCATGTCGATCCTGATTCCCTTTGCATCCATCATGATTCCCCTTGTGCAGGTCCTCGGTCGTATCGGCATAAACAATACCCTCTTCGGGGCTGTGCTTACCTATTGGGGGATCGGACTGGCCTTTGCCTATTTTCTGATGAGGGGAGCTGTCATGGCTCTTCCCGCTGAACTTGAAGAGGCTGCAAAGATCGACGGATATGGGACCATCCCTATCTTCTTTACCATCGTTCTGCCGCTTTTGGCTCCCACAATGATGAGTGTCCTTGTGATGGACGGGTTCTGGATCTGGAATGACGTCATGGTGCCCCTGATCGTTATCAATAACCATGCCCTGAGTACGATCCAGCTTGGTATCAATAGATTATTCGGCATGTATAACAGTAGATGGGAGGTCGCATTGCCCGCTTTGGTCTTGAGTATGATTCCCATCCTGGTGGTTTTCATTGCCGCTCAGAAAAAGATTATGGCGGGAATCCTCTCTGGTGCGGTGAAAGGATAGTGTTGGAAATGCTATTTCAAAGGAGGAATATATGAAAATAGCTAAGGGTCTATGCCTAGTATGCTTTGCAGCGGTGTTGCTTTCGCCGCTCATGGCCGGAGGTCAGGCCGATTCGTCGCAGGCCTCGGGTGGCAAAACGACGATCTTTCTCTCTCAGAGCAAAATCGAGATTGATCAGGCCCTTCGTGATGTAACTACACGCTATAGCGAGTTGCATCCGAATGTGGAATTTGTCATCGAGTCTTTGAGTGACAATTATACGACCAGCCTTCGTACCAAATTCGCCGGAGGCCAGGCCCCTGATATCTTTATGATATTGGGTGGTTCGGAACTCGATCTCTGGCAGTCCCGTCTTGAGGACCTCAGCGATCAGCCTTGGGTTTCCGATATGGTACCGCTGGCAAAAGAGGGCATAAGCGCCGCCGACGGTACGGTGTACGGCTTTCCCGTATCGGTAGAGGGCTACGGCTATGTCTACAACAAGCGGCTCTTTGCCGAGGCGGGCATCACCTCGGTCCCGAAGACCTTCACCGAATTACAGCGTGCCGTTGAAAAACTGAAGCAGGCGGGAATACAGCCCCTTGCAGGTACCTACATGGATTGGTATCAGGCGGGAATGTTTCTGGTAAATATGGGAATTGCCAGGCAGCCCGATCCCCTTGCCTTCATACAGGGCTTAAACGATGGAAGCGAAACCTTTGTCGGAAACGAAATCTTCGAGGAGGTTGCCAATTTCATCCTCTACGATTTCTCTCAGTGCGAATCTCCCCTGAACACCGGCTTTAATCAGCAGACAGCCCTCCTGTTCAGTGAGTCTATTGCCATGACCCTTGGAGGAAACTGGCTTCAGCCCTCCATCGATAGTGCCAACCCCGATATGCAGGTTGGTTTGATACCGATGCCGATCAACGATGATGTTGCAAGCAACGACAAGCTCTATGCCGGAGTTACGGGATACTGGGTCATTAATAAAGAATCTCCGGCGAAAGAAGAGGCCAAAGCCTTCCTTACCTGGCTTGCAACGAGCGAAGAGGGACGGAAAGCGATGACGGACCAGCTCCTTTTTATCCCGGCCTTCACCAGCTTCGAAGCAAATCCCGACAAGGTAGGGGCCTTGAGTTCGGATCTCTCCCGCTATGCAAGCCAGGGGAAGGTCTATGGCATCTACAATTCCATGTACCCGGCAGGCGGGGCGGAATACTTCGGAAATGCGGTTCAGAAGCTTGTGGCGGGAAAACTCGATGTCCCCGGCTTTCTCGAAGAGCTGCAAACACGCTGGGATCAGTTAAAGAGATAGGATAAAGGGATAGGAACAGAGGAATGACGGGAACAAGAGCAATCGAAACGATTCTTGGGCAGATGAGCCTTGATGAAAAACTTCGCTTATGCACCGGTGACGGGCTATGGCATACGGCAGCGTTCCCCAGCCTTGGGGTTCCCGCTGTGCTGATGAGCGACGGGACCAGCGGAGTACGGCTGCAAAAGGAGTCTAAAGGGCCTGATGATACCGATTTTGCCTATAATGCGATCAACAGCAGCTTTGACAGCGATGAGGCTCTGACCTGTACCTATGCCGCAACCTGCTTTCCCTCCGGATCGACGATCTCTTGTTCCTGGGATACCGAGCTTATACAGGAGGTGGGCCGAGCCATTGCCGAGGAGTGCAGGGCCTTAGGCATCCGTCTTCTGCTGGGGCCCGGAATCAATATCCGCAGACATCCCCTCACCGCACGTAATTTCGAATACTATTCCGAGGATCCCTTTCTGACCGGCCGTATGGGTGCGGCCATGGTGAAGGGGCTTGCGGAAAGGGGGGTGGGTGCGGTCGTCAAACACTTTGCCTGCCATCACAGCGACAGTAACAGAACCAGGGTTGATGAGATCTGTGACCGTCGTACGCTCCACGAGATATACCTTGCCGCCTTTGAGTATATTGTCAAGACGGCGCACCCTGTCGGGGTGATGAGCTCCTACAACAAGATAAACGGGGTCTATGCCTCTGCGAACCATTGGCTTTTGACCGAGGTTCTGCGGGACCGTTGGGGCTTCGACGGGTTCGTTATCAGCGACTGGGGAGGGGTGCCGGATCCTGTGGCCGCTTCAAAGGCGGGTTTGGACCTGCAGATGCCGGAGTCCCTCGGCTCTAAAGCGTATCTGCGTGAGCGTATCCTGGCAGGCGAACTCGATGAGGCGCACATCGACGGGCGGGTGCGTAACATCCTCAGGATGGTATTTCGCCTTGAGGCGATGCGGCAGGAAGGCGGTCAGGTCGACACCCGTATGCATCATGATCTTGCCAGAAGGGCCGCTGCAGAGTCGATCGTGCTTTTGCGAAATGAGAACCATGTGCTACCGCTTTCGGCCTCCTGCGGCACGATTGCCGTTATCGGTGAGCTTGCCCTCTCTCCCCTTTACCAGGGGACAGGCTGTGCGATTGTGAACAGCAGGCGGGTGGATACCCCTCTCGACTGCATCAAGGAGCAGGCGCCGGCTGAGACAAAGGTGCTCTTCAGCCGGGGGTACCGCGGCGCCGGAGAGGACGACGGAGGGGGTGCCGGAGGGGAGGATACTTCCATGGTGGAGGAGGCGAGGGCCTGTGCCGCCTCCTCCGATGTCGTCGTATTCTTTCTTGGAAGCTTTCTGCCTCCGGAATCCGATCACTACAATCGGGAGCATATGCGCGTTGAAGCCAGCCATGAGCGTGTGCTGGAAGCGGTGCTCTCCACGGGAAAACCGGTAGTTGTCATTTTGCAGTCAGGCGATGCTGTTGAAATGGCCTGGAGCGACCGGGTCGATGCACTGCTGATGACGGGATTCGGCGGTGAGGGTGTGGGGGATGCGATTGCCAGGGTGCTCTTTGGAACGGTTAATCCCAGCGGAAGGTTGCCGGTAACAATCCCCAAAAGCCTCCGGCAAACCCCCGCTTTTACCAGCTTTCCCGGTGACGGTTTCAACCTTGTCGTCGGTGAAGGTATATTCACCGGCTACCGTTACTATGATTACCGGGGACTGGAACCCCTTTTTCCCTTCGGCTACGGTCTCTCCTACACCAGATTTACCTATGGTGATGTGAAACTCTCTTCCGAAACCGTCAGGCTACCGGAATGCCTCGAGATAGCGGTGGAGGTGGAAAACAGCGGGGAGTTCTTCGGAAAAGAGGTCGTTCAACTCTATCTTTCGCAAAGCTCTCCACGAATACCCCGTCCGGTGCGGGAATTGAAGGGCTTTGCAAAGCTCTCCCTTGCCCCGGGAGAGAAAAAACGTGCCTGCTTTACCCTATGTGAACGGGATTTTTCCTATTTCGATGAAAGTCGGGATGGATGGAGCGCCGACAGCGACGCCTTCCTTATCGAGATCGGTTCTTCAAGTCGGAATATCAAGGCCTCTGTCCCGGTCCGGATTATCGCCCCTCCGAAGCCTTTACGGATACTGAATGCCGAAAGTGGCTTTTCCGAGATTCTTGAGAGCCCGATAAGCCGGGATATGCTCTTCGAGTTTCTTATCGACCGGGGAATCATCGCCAGATCCGATGTAACGGAAGCCCTCGAACATGCCTTGCGCAAAAGTTTCTGGGGACTTTACTCGTATCTCGATATGAATGGAAATGGCAAGGTCTCGCTTCCCATGGTCAGGGATTTGACCGGGACCATGAACCGCGCCATCGAAGCGGCCGCACAGGGTGCCGTCTAATAGAGGCCGATAACGAATTTCTTGTGATCAAGATTACTCACATGCTCGTGATTCTTACGGTATTGCAGTGGAGTAACGCCGTACAGCTCTTTGAAGCTTTTGATAAATGCCCTGGTGTCGGGAAAACCCTGTTCCAGGGCGATATCGATGATCGACATGTCTGTGGTGATAAGTTCGATGTAGGCGTAGTACATGCGAATACTGGTGAGATAGTGTTTGAAGGTCGTTCCCATGTTGCTTTTAAATATACGTGAAAGATGCTCCCTGCTGATGCCCATGTGCTGCGCAAGCAACTCAAGGGTAATGGGCTCCTGATACTGTTTGTCGATAAATCTGATGATCCTTTCGCACTGCTGCAGGTTGCGTTGCGATAGAACATTGCAGTGGGGATAGCTGCTGTCGCTGAAGTAGTTTATCAGTAGAAAAATAATCCGGTACACAATGCTGTTGAGCATGAGCTGATAATTGGGAATTTCCTCTCTGCGGACGAATATGGCATACATTTCATCCATGGCCTCTTTCAGCTCTCGATACGTTTCTTTCGTTCCCCGATCCAGAGAGAAGGTGAGGAAATCTATGTTCTCGCATGCCTTTTTGAGGAATTCATGAGGGAAAATGATGGAAAGGGCATCGCTGCGCTGAGGCTCGACGGCTTCGCAGGCATGCACATTTCCCGAGTTGATAAGCAAAATGTCACCTGGCTTCACCGTGAAAAGACGATTGTTGATCCTGTATCGATAGGAGCCTTTGAGGCCCATGGTGATTTCCAGGCTGAGATGCCAGTGATCGGATACATGATACACTTGATTTTCCGAGAGAAGATATACCCAAGCTAAAAGCGCTTTCGGGGTCTTGATAATCTCATGCTCTGTAGCCATATAGCATGCACCCCTCTTTACTATAGCAAAGAAGCGTTGTTGTAACAAGTTCACGGGTTTGGGGAATCGTGGTAAATCAAGATACCGGACTAAATGGAATATGCATCAAAATGTAACCTTATTTTTATATAAATTCAGAAAAAGTAATAAATTAGATAATAACTATTGTTTATTTGAGTAATATATTTCTATTACACAAGTAATTATTTTTTAACATAGAAAATATAATAATAATTTGACAATAATATAAAACGGTCTGATAATACGAGACCTAAGGAGAGGTGACATGAAAAAACAGCTATTTTTATGTAAGGGCTACGTGTTGGTGCTGCTGCTTGCGGTATGTGCCCTTAACCTTTGGGCGCAAGGAGAGAAAGAAGAAGAGAAGGTGATCTGGGTTACCTCCGTTCAAGGCGGCCGGGAACCTGAGGAAAATGTTCTATTTGAGAATGAGGTCAAGCGTTTGACAGGGGTCGAGGTATCCATGATCAAACCGCCTTCCAGCGAGTACAGCACAAAGTTGACGGCGATGCTGGCAACGGGAGAACCCCTTGATATTGTCTACATCGATTCTTCCCTGATGGCAAGCCTGAAAGACCAGGATCTCTTTGAACCACTTACCGATAGGATCGAGGCGTCGAAAGTCTTACATGATCCTTCGATTATCGATCCGGCCGAATGGGAACGCATTCGTGATAAGGACGGGGAGATCTACGGGGTATTTAATAAATTTGAGCAGGGAACCTTACCGATTATCCGGTACGATTGGCTTGAGAATCTGGAACTGGAAGTGCCGACCACCTTGGATGAATACTACAGGGTATTGAAGGCGTTTACCTTTGACGATCCCGACGGCAACGGAGAAGACGATACCTATGGCCTCGCCGTCGGTTATAGCCTTTACGATCTCTCGAGCCTCTTCGGTGCCTACGGTCTTGCCCGGGGCTTTGTAAAAGATGAGACGGGAAACCTTTACTCCCCGTATGCCACGGAAGCGGCAATTCCTGTCTATGAATTCCTGGCCAGATTATATCGAGAGGGAATCCTTGAACCGAATTTCATTACAAACAAATCTTCCAATTTTCGCGACATGTTCATGACCGGTAAAGCCGGCATGACCTTCTACTGGGCCGCATGGGTGGGCCTGTTTAATCAAACGGTAAAGGCTGAACGGCCCGATTCTCCGTTCAAGGCCAGAGGCATTACTCCCCCCAAGGGGCCCGATGGAACGATCATGTGCCGTGCGGGCAACGACGGCCTTATGGCTATCCCACGGGTATCAAAACATAAAGATGCGGCATTCAAGGTGATTGAGTTTTGGCATAGCTATGATGGAAATATCCTCTCGACCTTGGGCATAAAAGATCATGATTACACCTTTGATAATGGGACTTATGAGCTGACCGAGCTGGGCAAGGCCCATGCCATGGATCACGGTGCTCCACAACCGAAGTCTCTTGCCTGGGTAAATCCCTTTGGCGAGTTAGAAGGATTTGAGAAGGCGGCCGAAATTGTCAGAACATATGGAAAGCCTCAGTATGTTACCGCATACGACAAACAGTGGGAAGAGATATCGCGGGCGGAAGCCGCTAAAATCATTCTGGGAAAGATTTCTCCCGAAGAGGGAATCGCAAACATGAATAAACGCTTCGAACAAGAAGGCATATTCTAAATATCAAAATCTCACGTACCATCATTATTGTATCGCAGTGTGCTTGTTTCTTTGAGCACACTGCATCGCATTATATATAAGGAGAGGATATGAAGAGGCGGAGTGCATTACAGCAGCAGTTCAATCGATATAGGGTACTTTACCTCATGATTCTTCCGACGTTGCTTTACTTTATTCTCTTTTCAATATTTCCGCTTGCCGACGGAATCAAGATGAGCTTTCAGGATTTTCGTTTCGTCGGAGCAAGCTCCTTCGTCGGCATAAAAAATTACCAGAAAATGTTTACAACCCCGGGCTTTTGGAACGTCTTCGGTAATACGCTTATCCTGGGCTTGAGCAATGTTGTTCTAACGGCCTTCGTTCCCATGGTTATTGCCTTGTCTCTAAATGAGGTGGTGCATTTGCCGCTCAAGCGGGGCTTTCAGTCTATTCTCTATTTGCCCCACATCCTTTCATGGGTTGTGGTCGGGGGAATCTGGACCTTCATTCTTGCGCCCGGCGGATTGGTAAATAACATCGGTGCGATCTTTGGGAAAGAATCGGTATACTTTTTGGCTATTAGTTCCTATGCCAGAGGACTTTTTATCGGCATTAATCTTTGGAAGCAGGCCGGCTATGTTTGTATTCTCTACCTGGCGGCGATCGCCGGCATCAATCCCGCCGTTTATGAGGCCGCCCTGATAGACGGTGCCAACGGATTCCAGCGGGCCTGGTTCATTACGGTTCCCGAACTGGTCAACACCTTGAAAGTCGTTCTGCTGCTGAATGTTATGGGGGCCTTGAGGATTTTCGATCAGGTGTATGTCCTGCGAAACGAGGTTATAGCCGAAAAGGTAGATGTTCTTATGTACTATGTCTATACCCATGGTTTGGAGAAATTCAATATCGGATATGCATCTGCAGTCTCTATTTTTATCTTTTCAGTTACCTTTGTTATTACCCTGCTTGTGAGGAAGGTTTCGAAATACCATGTCTAACTACCATATGTTCCGATCAAGAAATATATTTCTTCTTTGCAATGTGCTGTTTCTCACGCTGCTCGCCATGACCATGATCGTTCCCTTTTTGAATGTTCTGGCGGTTTCATTTTCGACGGACCTCGAATCATACGAAAATACGATTAAGCTGTTTCCCAAGACCCTGAGCCTCAGCGGATACGTGAACCTGTTCCGGCGCGTCGCCATCCTGACTCCCTTGCTGAATAATACCTTCGTAACGGTAATCGGTACCCTCTCCCACGTACTGCTCTGCTCCATGGCCGGTTTTGTTCTGATACGCAGCAGCTTCCCCGGCAAGAGCTTTGTGGTGCTTCTTGTCACGATCCCGATGATGATTCCCTTTCAAATGATTATCATTCCGGTCTATGTAACCATGAAAAAGATCGGTCTGATCGATACCCTTTGGTCTCTGATCCTCATTGATATCGTTTCGACCTTCAGTATCTTTCTGATGAAAAACTATTTCGAGGGAATTCCACGCTCCTTGGAGGAGTCCGCAATTATAGAGGGAGCAAACGAATGGATCGTGTTTTCCAAGGTGTATCTGCCCCTGGCAAAACCGGGGATAGCAACGATAGCCATCTTTCAGTTCGTCAGCAGGTGGAACCATTTCCTCCCCGCGGTCTTGTTCATCAACTCAACGAAAAAATATACGCTTCAGATAGCTCTGAAAAGTCTGGTTGTCTCTTCAGAGCTTACCAGTACGACGCAATCTGTCGCCAATAATGCAAGGATGGCCGGTATCGTTGTCTCTGTCATCCCGTTGCTTATTGTGTACATCTTTGCGCAACGCTATTTTACAACAGGTATTATGGTCGGCTCGGTAAAGGAATAGATGATGAAAAAATATGAACAGGTTGAACACTATATTCTCGAGAAGATCGAAAGCGGTAGGTTTCCGGTGGGAAGCAAGATTCCTTCCGAAGATGAGCTTATTGAACGGCTCCAAGTGAGTAGAAATCCCGTACGCCGTGCCCTTGAAAATCTGATGAAGGATGGGGTGGTCTATAAGATTCAGGGGAGCGGAAGTTTCGTCAAGGATGTTTCCATACCCCAGGCAATAGACCTTTATGCCATTCTCCCATCCGAAAGTTTCAATCTCGAGTCAGCCATCATCGAGGGGATGAGAAAGGCCCTTGACGATAATCACCATAAGCATGTCCATCTGATCCTCCAGCGTCCGGGAAAGAATACCATGGAACAGATCGACATTCTCAATCTCATCCCTAAGGATCGTAAGGGGGGGATTATTTTTCTACCCGCCGTTTCCGTCAATCGTGCCGCCAATCGTCTTCTTGCCGCGAATATCAGAAAATTCGAAAAGGCACAATTTCCGGTTATTCAGGTGGACAACTACATTCCGGAATATGAGGGTAACTACATCATCACCGATCACCGCAAAGCGTCCTGTCAGATGACGGAATATCTTTTGTCGATGGGGCATAAGCATATTGCGGTCCTCTATCAGAATCAGCATAAGCCGTCGGTGAAGCTTCGGCTGCAGGGAATCAAACAGGCGTATGAGCAGCAGGAGATAGCTCCGACCATGCTACACCGCTTTGATCTTTCCGGAAAACCTATCACCAGAGAGTTCGTCGAAGAATTGCTTGAGAGCGGCTGCAGCGCAGCCTTTGGGCTTGAGTGTGGTTTTATCTACGATCTGTATCGGCAGTGCCTCTCTATGGGACTGGAGATTCCCAAGGACCTTTCTCTCTGTTCATTCGACAACCATAGCTATCCCCCTTCAGAGCGCGATTTTTTTGCCGCCGTCATTCAGAAGCTCAATACCATCGGATACTATTCCGTACAAATACTGCTTGATTTAATCAACAAGAAAACCCAGGGCAATATTGAATTGCTGATCAATGCACAGCTACATCAAGGACGAAGCATTGGAAAAATTACTTAGATATGCCGACTACCATTTCCATACCGCTTATTCAGATAACAGGGACCGTGCCACGATACGGCAGATGGTTGATGCTGGATTAGCCTGCGGCATTACGGCATTCGGGACAGGTGATCACAACCATAATCTCAGCCTCGAAAGCTGGACGAGACAGCGAGCCGAAACGGAAAAGCTGGGAAGCCTGATTCCTGATGTCTCCATTGTAAATAATTGTGAGATCACATTTCGAATCGGCCATGCCCTCGTTATTGAGCCCTCCCGTATCGAAGGCTCTGCACGAGAGGGCTTTTTCTATCTCTTATCCGGCCAAAAGCAAAACCTCGTTATTGTAAACCATCCCTATCTTCCTTCGGATAGGTTCCGGGGCACCTTCCTTCCCCATGCGGCAGGTATCGAGGCCATAAACGGCTCCACACTCAGGAGCTTGTTACGGGATGGGGTCCTCGATGCCTGGATCGAAGATGAGTCACAGGACTCCCTTATCGCATACCCTCATATCGCCTGTTATGCCGCGTATCTCGATCGGGGCTTTCCTGTGAGTGTTCTTGGAAACAGCGATGCCCATACCGTCGATGAGATCGGTCTGGGGGTTACCGGTTTCATCGACGAGAGCTGCAGCAGGAGTATCCGCAATTGGAACACCTTTGCGGCGACGGATACCGGGATCGCACTCCATTGGCGTTTCGACAAAGAAGGGGGGAGGGTGGACTACAAGGCGCTTTGCGACGGCGGACCGGTCCCTGTCCAGTGGTATCGGGGCTCCCTGCCTCTCGGTCTCTTTCCTGCTTCCGGTTCCCTTGACCTTACTACGCCGGGATTATATTGGTTCGGATTTCACCGCCATACCCGCTTTGCGCTCTCCTCGCCCATTGCCGTTGGCCAACCACCCTCCCTCTCTGGAGACGGAAGCTACAATCATCTGTGGGCCCTCTATTATAACTGTGTGAACGAGGAGAAGGTCTCTCATCCGATTTGGTTCTACGGTTCCGATAAGAGCCGATTCAAAAACCGTGAGGGGGCAGAGGTATCTGTAACATTCGCTTTTGTCGAACATGATGTGGTCATCGATAAATCCGGGCCATTATCCATTCTGGATGAACTCTATCTTTGGCTTGATCGCAATGAGATTCATGAATATCGATTTTTCGATCTGCAATATCTGCTTGATCGGGGGACCTTATCGGTAAAGGCCCACCTGATTCCCAGCCTCCTGATCGAAGATAAACAGGCGGCCAACCGATACCGGGAGGCGAGCGATGCCATCCGCACAATGCGGGAGCAGGCAAGAGGAGCCGAAATCTATATAGATGTACTTCCGCTCTTCCGGCTTGAAACAGAAGCGTCTGATTTAGTGGCTGAAGATCCTGTTTATCACGTAACCAGCCATATCGTGTCGGATGTAGGAACCGGCAACCTTACTCAGAAATTCTTTGATGATATACAGGAATAACATGGACACCACGAAGCAAACTCACGTTCACATCGTTTTTAAATCACATCTTGATATTGGATTTACCGATCTGGCTCATCAGGTCGTTGATCAATATCTCCATTCGTATATACCGGCGGCCCTCGAATTGATTGAGATGCTGGAAGAGGTTCCCGATGTCGATTTTTCCTGGACCACCGGATCCTGGTTGATCCAGCGCTTTTATGCATCTGCTACAACTTCCTGGAGATCTCGACTTGAGAAGGCGATAGCCGCACATAAGATCCACTGGCATGCGCTTCCCTTTACCATGCATAGCGAACTTGCCACGGTGGATTTGTATAAAGAGGGGCTTGAAATTTCTAAGGAGCTGGACAGGCGTTTTGATAGGCACACCATCGCCGCGAAATGTACGGATGTACCCGGTCATACGAAGGCGATCGTTCCTTTACTCAAAGCGTATGGGATCGAATACCTGCATATCGGTATTAATGCGGCCTGCTCCCCCGCAGAGGTTCCTGAACTTTTTCGTTGGCACGCTGACGGAAAGGAGATCATTGTCAATTACCAATCGGGATACGGGAGCATCACCGAATTTGATCCGGCGCATACAGTCTTATATTTTTCACATCAGCACGACAATGAACGACCTCCTTCGATTGGAGAGCTGAAAAAGCTGTATGAAACAATCCGTTTGCGATATCCCGATGCCCGTATCATCGCTTCGGATCTTTCAAGTTTTGCAGAAACGATTCTTCCCTTTGCCGGGCAGCTTCCCGTGGTAAAGGGCGAAATCGGGGATACCTGGATTCACGGCGCCGCTTCCGATCCCTTGAAGGTGGCAAGGTACCGTGCCCTGGCACGTTCTATTCCACAAATAAGAGAAACGGGCGATCCGGGAGAGCGGACGTTCACAAGGACCCTGCTGCTTGTTCCTGAACACACCTGGGGTATGGACCAGAAGCGTTTTCTTCCCGATTTCCTTTCCTGGAGCAAACCGGCGTTTCAAGCCGCCAGGAAGCGTGATCTCATACCGCAAGATACGCTGCAAGAGGGTGTGCTAAGCTATACAAAGATTCCGCTTTCCTTTTATGACGAGCTCAAAGGCCGGTTGAGTTATCGCCTTTTCGAGCGCTCGTGGAAGGAACAGCGAGGCTATCTTGAGCAGGCGGTGGCGGCCTTGCAAACCGATCGTGCCCGGGATATAGCCTCAAAGGCCCTGAGAGAAACGGAGCCGAAGTGGCCGGATAACAGGGGCTTCACCCATTCGGAAGAGAAAAGAAGTTTTTCTTCAGGGAAGTGGCAGATTGAGGTAGACGCTGCAACGGGGGCCCTGCTTCGCTGTTATCACGGCGGCTCACGGCTTGAGCTTGCATCCCCCGGGGAACCCTTTTGCCGATACCGATACCATGTCCACGATCACAGGGAGTTTTCCCGGTTCTTTTCCTCCTATCTTCTGCCCGACGAGAGCCATCACGAGTGGTCTCTGCCCGATTATACAAAGCCGGGCCTCTCCCGGGTCGCCGACCTGCGATCTCTTCAGTTCCTTCCTATCCGGGCCGCCATATGGTATCGCGAGGGTGAAGAGTGCTTTACACTTCATGTATGTACGCAGATGCCCGAGGAGGCGGTAGAGACGTACGGGGCGCCGGCGGAGGTGGCTCTCTCTTATCAGTTTAGCCACAGAAAACCGACCTGCCTGGCGGCGCTTCACTGGAGGAAGAAAGAGGCATCCAGAATTCCTGAATCCTCATGGCTTGAATTCCATCTGCCTAGCTGCTTTCAGTCACTCAAACTCTCGAAAATGGGAATGCAGATCGACCCTGCCGAGGTCGTTCGGCAGGGAAATCGAGCTTTGCATGCCATAGACGACCACCTCGATATCACGCTGCGCGATAGGCAGGACCTTTTGCGGGTTTGCTCTCTCGATGCTCCGGTGGTTTCCCTCGGTCGGCCGAGAATTCTGGAGTTCGATCGCATGCTTCCCGATCTCCGGCAGGGAATCTTTTTTAATCTTCACAATAACCTTTGGGGGACCAATTTCCCGATGTGGTATGATGATGATGCACTATTCCGTTTCTCCTTTTCGCTGACAGAGGAGCAGACATGAAAAAGACAAACCATACGATCTTTCCTCAGCTTATCGGGGAGCGTATTTCGGCATATGCAAAACGTGCGGCGGAGAAGATGTGGGTGTTGCTTGAAGAGCCGCAATTCTCGATTCAAATAGGGGCGGCCGAAAGTGAAACACCGGAGACGCTTCGGTATCGTCCCCTGAGACAGGGAGAAATCTATGCCGAATGGGGCTGGGGCGGTTTGTGGGGATACCTTACACTTCCGAAGGCTCTTGACGAAGATCCTCGCTATCTTTTCCTTCGGATACAGGGAGAGTGTACCATCTATCATCGGGGTGTTGCATACGCCGGTATCGATACGGCTCACCCCTATGCACGGATCCCGGAAGATGCGAGCGAGCTATACGTTTGGTGCGGAACCTATCAGACGGGGCTGTGGATGAGAGAAGGAGAAACGCAGTTTCCCTTTCCGATCGGAAGATCACTAGTGTACGGCGGAGCCTCTCTTGTCAAGAAAGATCCCTTGTACTGGGAATTTTATCACAGGCTCTCGTTTCTGGACGACCAGGTGACCACGCTTCTGGCTGAGTATGGAATCAGAAATAAAACGAACGAATACCATACAACGCTTCACCGCATACCGCCGGGCCTTAGAAGGCTGCTGCAAACCGCTGCAAAGGCTCTTGATATCTATGATCGCTGCGGAGCATCCGAGGCCTTGAAAGCGCTTCGCTCCACGGCTGCCTCTTTTCAAGGCGACTTTTTTTCCGGTCGTATTGCCGCCGTGGGAAATTCCCATCTCGATTTGGTATGGCTCTGGCCAAGGTCGATCACACATAAAAAGAATATTCATACCGCAAGTACGCTGGTCCGGCTTCTTGAGACCTATCCGAAGATGCGTTTCACCTTCAGTCAGCCCTATTTAATCGAGCAGCTAAAAGACGAAAGCCCGGCACTCTATTGCCAGATGCGACATTTCATAGAGAATGGCAGGCTCGAGCTTACCGGAGGGATGTATGTAGAGTCGGATACCCTGCTGCCCTGCGGGGAAGCACTTGCCCGTTCTTTTGTGCTCGGTCAACAATTCTTCCTCAAGGAGACCGGCACTTACTCCACCATTCTTTGGCTTCCCGATGTGTTTGGATATAGTCAGTCGATTCCCCAGATTGCCGTCGCTGCAGGCTGCCGCTATTTTTTCACAACAAAACTCTCCTGGTCTGCCCTTCATCGCTTCCCCTATACCAGCTTCATCTGGAGTTCCCCGGATGGATCACAACTGATAGCCCATCTATCACAGGTCGGCTATGAATCGCGGGCAAATTGCGGGGAACTTCTACAGTGCAGCTATACCAATCAACAGGCGGGAATCTGGGACACCTCCTTGCTTACCTATGGCTTTGGAGACGGTGGCGGGGGCGTTACCGAGGAGCAGTGTGAACGGATCGCCCTTGCTGAATCCGCCCCCGGCATTCCTGTAACGTATCCTTCACGAGCCGATGATTTTTTCCGGGAGCTTTCCATATATGCGGATGATCTTCCCGTCTATAAAGGTGAACTCTATCTCGAATATCACCGTGGATGTTATACCACCGCCCGCACGATGAAATCTGCATATCGGAGTGTGGAGAAGGGCTTGCAAACCCTTGAGGCCGCCGCCTGCGCGGCTGGAACTCGCTATGATACCGCAGCTTTTTGGAAACGGCTTGTTTTTATGCAGTTTCATGATGCGCTTCCGGGAAGTAGCATATCCGAGGTCTACAAAGAGCTGATTCCCGAGCTTCTTTCGACGGCCGAGGAGCTTGCGCATGAGGCAGAAACCTTACTCGAAGGTGAGGGACAATTCCTATCATGCTTCAATCCCCATGCCGTCGATACGATCCATCCGATTTCCTTGTCGCAAGAAGAGCTTGGGAAAATTCAGAAAAGGGATGGAGGAGTTCCCTGGCAGCTCCTCTCTGACGGCTCTTCGATCTCGCTGCTGCATCTGGAGGCTTTGGAGGGCAAGCGGATAATCCTGGATTCGAAGCCTCTCGACTCCGCATTGCTGGGGAGAGCGCTGCAGACCGATCCCTATTCGGTCGCGTTGGACCAGGTGCGCGTGGAATTTTCCCGGGAAAGCGGAATGCTTGCGGCTCTTGAGATAGAGGGAATACCGCTTCTGGTTCGTGAAGGCTTTTTCTCGTTGCATGCAGACCGTCCGAGCGATTTTGAGGCATGGGAGATCGACTATCATAGCTCCTGGGGAGAGAGGGTTGACGCTTCTGGCTCCCTTACCGTGACGGAATCGGGGCCGTTGATGGTTCAGATTACATCCTCAATATCGATCGGTGCGGAAAGCAGCATGGATGTCCGTTACACACTGTACAAGGACCTGCCCTATCTGTTTATTTCCCTCGATATCGATTGGCGTGAGCGCTATTCCCTCCTTACGTATACCATCCCGACCGGATATAAGGGG
The DNA here is from genome assembly GCF_000143985.1 of Sediminispirochaeta smaragdinae DSM 11293. Taxonomy (GTDB): domain Bacteria; phylum Spirochaetota; class Spirochaetia; order DSM-16054; family Sediminispirochaetaceae; genus Sediminispirochaeta; species Sediminispirochaeta smaragdinae. Next base: position 1,306,608 of record NC_014364.1, read on the forward strand.
CGATGGGCACGATTCGGAACCCCTTTCGGCAGTATCGATCGCTCGGCCCAGAGCGGTTCGACGGAACATGAGGCCCATTGGGAGGATCCTGCAAGCCGCTGGGCGGCAATTACCGACGGTATGGGCCGGGGGCTTGCCGTGATATCAGAATCTACCTATGGGTGGCGGATCAGCGATGGAGATCTTCGCCTTTCTCTGATCAGGTCCGTTCACTCTTCCGACGATAAGAATCCCGGCGTCTCTACCGACTTCCCTGATATCGGCCGTCATACAATTCGCTTTGCCATTGGTACATATCAAGGCCGCTGTTCGGACGGCCGTCCGAACAGTGCGCAGGCCGCCGATCTTTTGTATACTCCTGCATTGACCTACACCGGCGACGGGATAGCAAGCTTCCTGCACTGGATCGACACTGGCTCCCTGGCTGTCGGATGGATAAAAGAGTGCGAAGAGGCGAACGGTATCATCATACGGTGTCATGAATGTGCGGGCGCGGAAGGGGTCGCAAAACTCTCCTTTTCTTTACCTTACGGACTGGCGGAGTTCGTCGACCTGCTCGAACGTCCACAGAGCGAATTAGCGATTGTCCGAAACCAGGTGTCGATACCCTATAAGCCCTATCAATTGATTTCACTTCGTCTTTCTTTTTTGTAGTGTTCCGAATCCTGGTGATACACATGCCATTTTGCAGGTAAAATACTTGCTTTTATGCTGTTGCTTACTTTTTTTAGGGTATGGCTTTTCAGTTGGTTGTGTGAAAAGGAATTACGTTTCCCCAACCACCAGGATTCGGAACAGTAGATAAAGTGGCCGTGCAAGCCACTTGCAAGCGCGATATATGGATGATAAAATATCGATATATAGTGAATGAGCGTTCACTCACTATATATCAATCTTTATAATGAGGGAGTGGAGAAACAAAATGAGAAAGATAATCTCTTACATCCTGGCGGCTGTATTACTGCTGGCGTTTGCGGGGTGCGGCGGAGGTTCTACATCGGCTGCTAAGGAAGGCAGCTATACACCGGGTACCTACACCGCGACTGCAAGTGGGATGGGTACAGTGGCCGTCACAGCTACTGTTGATGCAAACGGCATAACGGAGGTGGTTCTCGACCTCTCCGACGAGACCGAGAGTATCGGGCAAGTTGCTGGTGATACACTGAAGCAGCAGATCCTTGATACGCAAAGCGAGGCAATAGATGGAGTGACCGGTGCCACCGTTACCTCCTCAGCCGTAAAGTCGGCTCTTGGGGATTGCCTTAAGCAGGCAAGGGGAGACACATCCACAGCTGAGGCTAAAATGGCTCCGGGCAGCTATTCCGCCGAAGCCTATGGTTTCAACATAGGCTGGACAGACAAAGTGGCGGTTACCGTCAGCGACAGTGCGATCCTTTCCATTGCCTATGGTGACGATTGCGGAGACACACCACCTATGCTGGATACCGTGGAAAAGAGGCTTTTTCCACGTATCATTGAGGCCCAGTCTGTGGGCGTTGATGCTGTTACCGGTGCTACTGCCACCAGCAGTGCTGTCAAGGCGGCGGTAAAAGCGTGCCTGATCCAGGCGCTGGCTGCCGGCGGCTCAGATGAAAGCGCCATCGCAAAATTTTCGGCTGTCCCTAAAAAGAACGGTGGCAACGAGACGCTCAACACACAGGTGCTTGTCATCGGAATGGGCGGATCAGGTACATATGTCGGCCTGCGTGCTGAAGAAGAAGGCGCGGATGTACTTACCATTGAAAAGCAGGGACGCTACGGCGGCACCACCGCTTTGACCTCTGAAATCATGTCTATCAATCCTAATCGTATCAAAGCGGCGTACAACAACGGCAAAGACTTCTGTGATGAGGACGCCATGTATAAGGCATGGCTTGCCTATGTAGATGGAGACGCCAAGGTGGACATGATCGACCTGTTCTTCGCCAATTCCGGAGACGCCCTCGACTGGCTCGCCTTGGATCACGACATCCTCTTCGACTTTGATCCCAAGGTCGGTTTCACGCCTGCAGACGTTTACAAAGTGAAGTTCCAGTGGTACCCCAACACAAACCCCGATGCTCCGGGTGTTTTTGGTGCAAATAAGGCTGAGATTGCCGCCGACTTTGACAAACTGGTTTCGGACTTCACCGCCCTGGGCGGGAAGTATATGTTGGAAACCGAAGCGTATGAGCTGATCTATGATGGAAATGGCGCGGTCATAGGTGCGAAAGCCAAAAATCTGGTGGACGGTACCGTGTATACCATCAATGCTGATGCCGTGGTTCTCGCCACCGGTGGTTTTCTGGGCAGCAGTGAGATGACCCAAAAGTATCTCTCCGACAACTATTATCCCCTTAAGGGGGCATGGAATATGTACGGTAGCTATGGCAACGACGGTAAGATGATCGAAAATGCCATAGAAAACGGCGCAGCTACCTATAATATCGGTATGCCTCCTGAAGTGCATATGTCCGGGTCCGCTAAATTTATTCCTGCAAGCTACGGCTATGAGATACATGAGATCGAAGGTGCGATCGGCAGATTCTCCGGCGTACAGCGCGTCTGGTCTGTTGCCGATTTGCCCATGTACCTGGGTATTTCCGGCAATAGTCTGGCAGTCGGACGGGATGGTAAGCGTTTTACCGCAGAAACGGGTGTGGCCATGCTCGATCCGTGGATTGCGGGGCCGAACTATTACAGCATATGGAGTACCGATCAAATCAACGATATTAGGGATAATGGCTTTAGGTATGATATGGATGGCGTGGCGGCCGCGTTCTTAGGCTACCTGGGCGCTATTCCACAGGGAACACCTCTTCCTGAAGCCTACGATGTTTTGGATACTGCCATAAAGCTTGGATATGTGTATAAGGCCGATACGATTGAAGAACTGGCCCAAAAGATCGGTGTTGATCCCGCCGCTCTGACCGCCACCGTGGGTACCTACAACGGCTATTGTGCAGCGGGTGAAGATAAAGATTTCGGCAAAGACCCCGGCTATTTGGAAGCCATCGGCGACGGCCCCTATTATGCGGTCAAGATGGCCAGCTATAGTTACTGCACCTGCGCAGCCCTGGATGTGAATAGCGACCTGCAGGTACTTGATACCAATGGGAATCCCATCGACGGCCTGTTTGCTGTTGGTGGCGACAGCATGGGAGTACTTTTCAGCGACAGGAAACCCTATGTGACCTTTGGCGGCGCAAATAACGGCTGGGCGCTTACTTCGGCGTATATCTGCGGCAAGACCGTTGCAGACCACGTGGGAAGCAAGTAATGCCCGGCATAGGACCTAAGCGGTCCTGAAAAGTAAGCGACTGCTGCAAACTATAAGGAACAAAGTTTCCCGGATAGTGCGTCTGACGCTTTTGTTCTTACCGTAAGGGGCTGTCTCATCAATAGGTGAGGTAGCCCCTCTTTAAATTTACCTACTGTTCCGAATCCTGCAATCACCAGGATTCGGAACAGTAGATCACTTCCAAGAAACAAACTGGAATAATTATGAGACAGCAAGTACTATGAAATAAATCCTTAGGTACGGGAGATACATCATGATAATAATGCCCACGGATGATACAAAGACCCGCATTATGAAGAGTACTATCCTTCTTTTTAACGAGTTTGGCCCTATGGCGCCTATGTCCAAAATCAGCGAAAGGGCGGGAGTTGCCGGGGGAACGCCATACAAGTATTTTAAGACCAAGGAAATGTTACTTCTTGAGACCTACTATTATGCTCGTAACAGCATAGAAAAAATAAACCGGAACGACCCGCTGGCACAAACATCTGCCGAAGGCATTATCAAGGTCATTATTTTAGACATACTCCGCTGGTCCGCTCTTTATTCGGATGAGCACCAGTACGTGGAAAAGTACGAAGATTCGGTATGCTATAATTACTTCTCTGAGGAATTCTCAAAACTGTACGTGGGCGTGATCAGGGAACTACATCTTTGGGAGCGTATTAGAAATGATGTGCGAGAAGACATCCCTGAAGTAGTTATCAGCAGGATTATCTCTGTTCATTGCAGCGTATTTAGCCGCTACATGAGTAATTTTACTATGGACTTGGATGCTCCTGAAACGAAAGCGTTGATGGAGGCCTCGGCCGATTCCATTTGGAACAGCATAAAAAAATAAACCGACGAATCGCCGTGCATGCTAACCATTCACTCAAACAGAAGATATATACCCCTATTGATGAAAACGTTCTTCATCAATAGGGGTAATAGGGTTTGTTTGTCTACTTCAAATATCCAAGATACTCTTTTTGTTGAGATATCACTTCATCAAGCAGTCGTTCTGTCTGAAGAATACTATTGTTGGTGGTATCGACCAGCAAGGCCTGCAGGGCAAGTTCTCTGGACTTTTGAATAGCAGCTTCGGCACAGACTCTGAGAACACCGATTCTGTTGCAAAGTAGTGAGGAGAAGCCCAGGGGCATGACATCATTGACATCGGTACCTTGTATCCCCTTGCCATCTACTGTGCCAGGAACTTCGACGATAGTATCCTCTGGAAGTGCTGATATATATCCTTTGTTGAGAATATTGACTGCAAGTTCTTCGTGACCGTCGTTGGTAAGTATCCCCTCAATAATTGGTACTACCCTCCAGTATTCCTCGGGGAGTGTGCCGGATTTGACTCTGTTGTACATGTCTACTTGGTGTCCAAGGCATTCTTTTTTGTAGTTTGTATAAAAATCCATTACCCCGACATGGTCGGCGACTTCTTGGGCCCAGTGTATATATTCGCTAAAGTGACTGTCTGTTGTAATCGGTATTTTTCCGAAATACTTGATAATGTACATGAACAGTCCGCGTTCCAACGTTCCCTCAAAATACGGGATGCCTTTCTCCAGAATTTCCGGCATTGCATTACTGCCGTCTTTTCTATATGTGGCGTCAAGAAGGCAGCTGAAATGATTAAGCCCTCCGGCCCTGATATGAAGTTCTTCAAAGGGAATATCAAGAATCTTTGGCAGATGGATAACAAGGGATGAGACCTCATGACAAAGACCTACAATGTTTATGTCTGGATACTTTCTTACAACAGCAGTCATTATATTCGTCATGGGATTGCTTAGGTTCATTACCAGAGCATCGGGACATATATCCATGACATCGCTGCAAATATCCAAAATGGGGGGGATGATTCTAAGTGAATGGAAAATTCCGCCGGGCCCTCCGTTTTCTCCATAGACCTGCTTAATTCCGAACTGCTGTGGAAGGTGCCAGTCCATTTCCCATAATTCATATCTGTCGCCAATCTCGATTGAAATCAATACAAAATCAGCACCTTTAAGAGCCTCTTTCCTCTCGGTTGTCGCCGATATGGTGTATTGTAACCCGTTGTCACTGATGTATGCCTTGGCGACCTTTTCGACTTCTCCAAGGGCAACGTGGTTAATATCGACTAACGCTACTTCACAGCCTTCAAGTACCTTGCTTTTAAAGATGTCTCCAAGTGCTCCCAATCCAAACATGGCGCTTCCCGCACCTATCAATACAATTTTCATACGTTACCTCGCTTCATGAAATAAGGAATCATTTCGCCGTGGGCCTCAAACATTTCATCTACCATCGGTTTCATATCATCCAGCCGTACCATTGATACCGCTATCGGATCGAGCATAACGGCATGATAGATATGTTGCTTATCGTTGTCTAAAACAGCATCGACGGTGAGCATTTGTACACTGATGTTTGTCCTGTTGTAGGCCGCAAGCTGTTCCGGAAGCTCACCGATGTAGGTCGGCTGCACTCCATTTCTGTCTACGAGACAGGGGACCTCGACGCAACAGGATGTGGGAAGATTCGTAATAAGCCCGGTGTTCAAAACGTTTCCGTTTATCGTACTTTTCTCTCCGGAGACCATGGAATGAATGATAAAGCCTGCATATTCTTGGGACGTATCAACATGGAGTTCCCTTCCGGAGTTGATGGTCTTTTTTACTTCTTCGAACTCTTTGAGGATTAACCGGCACCTCCTTATATATTCATTGACAGGAATCTTATACCTGTCGATAAGCTTTTGGTCTTTTAGAAAATAGGGACAATATTCGGCATTATGCTCACTGGATTCCGTTACGTAATAGCCTAACCGAGCAAGCATTTCAAAGCGAACTTTATCCGTTTCAAAGGTTTCTGCCGCACTCTCTTTGAAGTTTTCTCGGAACCATGAATCATTTCCTTTGTATGCATACAAATGTTCAGGAACAAAAGATGGGTCCTCATCAATCTTTTGTTTCAGTTCGTTGAGTCGGGGGTATAGGTCCTCACCCTTTTGCTTTAATTCCAAGAACCATGCCTGATGATTAATACCAGCAACCTTATACTGCAGTTCGTCATACGGAATATTCAGGTATAAGGCCAGCTGCTTGGAGGTCGTCTGTACACTGTGGCAAAGCCCCACATAGTTGACCTCGGGATATTTCCTCTGAACATAAAGGGAGAGCATTGCCATGGGGTTGGTATAATTCAAAAGGACTGCATGTGGGCTGTATGTTAAGATTGCCTGACACAGCTGGTCCAGCACGGGCATTGTCCTCAGTGCCCTGAAAATCCCACCGACACTCATTGAATCAGCTATGGTTTGCTTCATCCCGTACTTCTCGGGAATCTCGAAGTCAATACGTGTAGATGCAAATCCACCTACCTGGACCATGTTTATAATGAAATCGGCCCCTTTTACTGCCTCGTCGATACTCTGTGTCGTTTCAATGAAAGCCTTTCCATTTCGCTGTTTGATAAACATCCTTGCGACTTTTTCCGTAAGAGCAAGCCTTTCAGGGTCTATATCTTCAAGACAAAAACGGCAGTCCGACAATTCCGGAAACCCGAGAATATCCACCATGAGCTGTTTGGAAAACACCACACTTCCAGCTCCAATTAATGAAATTTTTACCATTGTGCCTCCTGATTCTTAATAAAACTCGAAACCAAAAGAGACGGTCCCTTCTTTCTTTTCTCCGGGGGGGACTGTTAAAAGATGGGCCGCTTCTCTAAAGCCTTTGTTATCCAAATTCACGGCATCTGTAGAACACGTTTGTTTCTCAACACAGAAAAATGGTTTGCCTTTTGGGGTAAAGACCTGCATATGGGTAAAATCCTCGGTAGAGTCCATGTAAATCCTCAACCCTATAGCCGGATAGTCGATGTACACCCGCTCTCCCGGAATCATCCCGGTATAGCAATTATCCAAATCGAGTTTGCTGGGCGGTACCGGATTTCTTAAATCGAAATTCTCCCCCTCTACATCAAGAAGCCTTCCTGTCGGAAGCAGATCGTCCGTAAGATCCATCATATATGTGGCAGGGACCCTGATGAAGGAATCCTTGTCACCGCACAGTTTCTTAAAGAAGGTATGATAGGAAATACCATAGGGCATCTCTTCTTTTCCATGATTTTTTACTTCGTAGGTAATGGTACATCCCTTTTGTGTCACCTCAAAGATTACACAGAGGGTGTGGGGAAAAGGAAAGCCTTCAAAAATCGGATGCTTTGTGTTGATATCAATCCATGTCTTAAGGCTTACCCCTGTTTCTGTAACAAGAGGTTCATCGCATTCCCATTTCTCATCGTACACAAGTGAATGAAGAAATACAGGAATTCCGTGCTTTTGGTGCCAGTAGTGCTTTCCCCGGAATTCGTAAAAGCAGTTTCTCAATCTGTTAGGGAAGGGATATAAAATCGGGTTCCCCGTGTAATATGAGCGTAACGAAAAATATGTATCATAGTGCACTACTTCATACTCATCCACTCGAAAGCAATAAAGATTGTTGCCCAGTGCAGGTGATACCTTAATTAGTACATTGTGTTCATGTTCTGATTCTTTCTTATAACCAAGAAGATACGATGTTTCTTCTTCGATTTTTTCAGTGTCATAGTAAAAAGCCATCACAGTTCCTCTATTGTCTCTTTACGTATTTCTGAGCATCAACGGCGACCGCCAAAATGACGATTGCCCCCTTAATGATGTAGAGCATATAAGGGCTTACGCTTATATAGACAAGACCATAGTTGATAACCTGGAAAATAATTACTCCAATTACAATACCTAGAATATTTCCAACCCCTCCGAGTAACGACACTCCGCCGACGACACAAGCTGCTATGGCATCAAGCTCGTAGCCGTTTCCAAGATTGTTGGTTGCACTTCCGGTTCTTCCTACTTCGAGCGCGCCGGCAAAGCCATAGAGAAAACCTGCGATTAAATAGATAATCAAGATTGTTTTATGGATGTTAACGCCGGACACCTTTGCCGCTTCTTCGTTATTTCCTATTGCAAAAAGGTGCCTGCCAAGTTTTGTTTTGGTCCATATGAACCACATCAGCACGGCGATGATGGTGGCGTAGATGATCAGGTACGGGATACCGAGTACTTCGCCCTGAGCAAAGTTGGTAAATGAATCCTTGAGTGATCCCACTGGCGAGGCGCCGCATACCTGCTCATAGTAGGTTGAAGTGAGCCCGTAAAGGATCATTTGCATTCCCAAAGTTGCAATAAATGCCGTTACAGATAGTTTTGTCACAACGAGCCCGTTCACCAGGGAGATAAGTCCGCAGATCAGAGTCACAAGAAGCACGGGTACAATCACTGGTATATCAAGCCCGGGGAAGACAATATTGGGATTATCCAGTACCTGCATCATGGATGCGGAAATTACGGCCGACAGGCCTACAAACCGACCTATCGCAAGATCACATCCTGCCAGGACGATTATTCCGGCTACCCCCAATGCCAGAATCATTCTTGTTGAAGCCTGGGTAAAAATAAATTTGAAGTTTTTGAATGATAAAAAGGTTGGATCAATTGCAGTAATAATTATTATAAGGCTGGCCAAAACAATGTAGATGGCATTGTCCATAAGCTTTGCCCGTATCTTTCTTCTTCGCTTGATTTTTTCTATCTGTTCATTTGCCATTCCATCCATGATGACAACAACCTCCTATAAATATTTCGCCGCTAACTTGAGAATTTCTTCCTGGTTGGTTTCTTTTGTATTCACTATTCCCGCCACATTCCCGTTGCTCATAACCAGTATTTTGTCGGTAACGCCAAGCAACTCCGGCATCTCGGATGAAATCATGACCACCCCCTTGCCTTCGTTTGCTAATTCAATGATAAGTTGGTAAATTTCGTATTTAGCGCCGACATCTATCCCTCTTGTCGGTTCGTCAAGCAGCAGAATATCCGGAGACGTGAGCATCCATCTGCCGAAGAGCACCTTCTGTTGGTTGCCACCGGACAGGTCCACCATATGGGTTTCTGCAGACGGTGTTTTTACCTTTAATGCAGTAATCACTTTCTCGACATCATTCTTGATTTTTCCCTTGTGCAAGACGCCATGCCTGCGGTATCCGTCCATATTTGCTATTGTTATGTTGTCCTTCACACTCAGCCCTGGAAAAATACCGTTGTACTTTCGTTCCTCGGTAAGCAAAGCAAAACCGTTTTTTATTGAATCCGCAGGAGACTGGTTGTTGCAGAGGCTTCCTCTGAGCTTTATTTCTCCGGTTTCTCGTTTTCGATAGCCAAAGAGGCCTTCCACAACCTCGGTCCGCATCGACCCTTCAAGTCCTGCAATTCCGAGAATTTCCCCTGCCCTTAGGGAAAAGGAAACATCTTTTACCAATGGTGAATAGGTTAAACTGAGGTGCGATACCTCCATGAGGACACTGCCTGGTTTATTTATCTTCTTTGGAAAACGATTATTGAGTTTGCGGCCTACCATAAGCGTGATGATGTTGCCAATATCAACTTCGGTGATAGGTTCAGTTGCAATCCATTTCCCGTCTCGCATTACCGAAACTTCATCGGCGATACTGAAAATTTCTTCAAGCTTATGCGATATATAAATTATTCCGCACCCTTTTTTCCGCAGTTTTTTTATTACCCTGAATAAGTGAGCCACTTCCTTCTCCGAAAGCGATGAAGTCGGCTCATCCATCACAATTATCCTGGCGTTGTAGGAAGATGCCTTGGCTATCTCCATCATCTGTCGGTCCGAAACAGAAAGCTTTTCAACCTTGACGAGGGGATCGATATTAATTTCAAGTTCTTCAAAAATTCTTTTGGTCTCTCTGATCATCTTTTCTTCGTCGATAACAAGGGGGTTTTTCATGGGAAATCGCCCCAGCCACAGGTTGTCGATCACTCTCAGCCTTCCCACCTGGTTCAGCTCCTGGTGGACCATTGTTATCCCATGGTCCAAGGCCTGTTTTGGATTTTCAAAGCCGACCTTTTTTCCTTCCAACTCGATGGTACCTTCATCGGCGTGATATATTCCAAACAGGCATTTCATTAAAGTCGATTTGCCGGCCCCATTTTCACCAACGAGGGCATGGACCGTTCCCTGCCGGACCGCCAAATCGACTTTATCCAGAGCCTGTACTCCGGGAAATGACTTGGAAATTTTCTTAATACGTAGAAGTACAGGATTGCTATCCATAAATTCCGACTCCATAAAAAAGGGTACACATGGAAATGCCATGCGTACCCGAATCATCATTGTCTATTTATATGCCGCTATGGCATTCTCAAGATTATCAACGGTGGTGATTTCGCAAGCTACTCGTATGTCCTTGCGATCACCAAGGGTATAATCGGTCCCGTAACAAATATCTCTTCCCTTTGCTGCATTTACGGCCATGGCATATGTTGCCAGCCCAAGAGCCTTCGGGTCATTGAGAATTGTTCCGAGCATCTGGCCTTTCTTTATAAGCTCAACGGCTTCGGGAAGCCCGTCAACGCCCACTACCGGCATGTACTTTTCGCCGGTGAAATATCCTGCACTCTTGAGGGCTTCAACGGCGCCAAGAGCCATTGCATCATTGTTGCAAATAACGAACTCTATGCTGTCACCATGTTTTGCAAGCCAGGTTTCCATGAGCTCTTTGCCCTTTGAAGCATCCCACATTCCCGTCTGAAGTTCCAATTGTTCGATACCTATTCCGGCTTCCTTGATGATTTTGGGAGGTTCTGAAGTTCTTACCTCTGCATCCGGATGTCCGGGTTCTCCCTTGAGCATGACATACTGGATTTTTCCGTCACCGTTCTTGTCCCATTCGGGATGAGTTTTCCATTCATTGACGATCAGGTGGCCTTGCTGAATCCCGAATTCCGCTGAGGTAATTCCCGCATACCAGCATTTGTCATAACCCATGATGACATCTCTTGCCGGTTCTTTATTGTAGAAGATGATGGGAAGACCTGCTTTTTTTGCCTTTTCGCAAACGGTTTTTCCGGCAGCCGGCTCGACCAGATTGACTACCAGACAATCCACACCTTTATTGATATACGTATCGATCTGATCATTTTGCTTTGCTTGATCGTTCATTGAGTCACAGATCTGATAATCGACTTCTCCGTTTTCTTCGCACGCGGTCTCTATGGCTTTGCGTACAAATGACATATAGTTATCGTCGTATTTATATACCGTAATACCTAATTGGGGCTTTGCGTTTCCGGTAGCCTCACTTGACCCATTTGCAAAAACAGCAATAGAGCAGATCATCAACAGTGCGGAACCGATTGCAATTACCTTCTTCATCCTTTCCTCCCTGTATGAATAGATTTCATACTTTATTTATCAATTAAAATATGTCTCGAGGTTGTTATTGGTAAACTATTGCAATAGTTGCTTTATTATAGGTCTACATAACGATATTCGCAAGAACTTTTTTCATCAATTAAAAAAACAATGGTCATATCTACAATACTATCATGGATAGATACTTGCCATGCTTTATTTATTTAGAGACTGAAGAAAGTTTTCCTCAAGAATTTTATCGACAACAAGAGCAGCCGCTCCTATATCCCCCCTGCAACCGACAAAAGACGACCTAAGTATCTTCACGTTTTTATTACATTCATGCATCGATTGTCTGATAACGGTTTCCCTGACATCCTCTTTAAAATAATCCCATGCCAGCGATAGCTTTCCTCCAATGATAATTGCTTCGGGATTAAAGAAGTTGATAATATCTGCTGACGCAACTCCGATATACATCCCAACTTTCGATAGTACCTTTTTACAAAGGTCGTCTCCCTTTTTAACTGCTTCCAGGACGATATCGAAATCAATTAAGTTAAGAGGTTTATCCCCAATGATGTCTGTAATATATGAAGGATATCCGAGACGTATCTGGTCGACAATCTCGCCTACAATACGGGGAATGGCCGCCACGGTTTCCAGGCACCCGTAGTTCCCACAGATACATTTCGATCCATTTTCCTTGACATGGATGTGTCCTATCTCACCGGCTGCATATCCGCTGCCTCGAAACAGCTTTCCATCCACCATGATCCCTCCCCCGACACCTTCATCCAAACTGAGGAAGATAAAATTCTGAAGGCTCCTATATTTTCCGAACCACTTCTCGGCTAGGACCATGACTCTTGCATCATTGTCTACTAAGACGGGTATGTGAAACTCCTCTTCTACAAGGGTTTTTATATTGATGTAGTGCCAACTAAAGTAGGGGGCAAAGATGGAAATGCCTGAAGAATAATCTACCACTCCATGCATACCTATGCCGATTCCGCAAATTTTTTGATTATTGTTCCATATCGCTAATATTTTTTTTATTGAAAACAAAATAGTTGAAAGGATACTATCCTTCGAAATGGGCAATGTGTACTTATCCAGTCTGGAATCTATCACTTCGCCTTTGAGATTGACCAGGGATGAAAGTACCGACTCCTTCATAACGGTAATTCCGACAGCCGCAAGCGAGTCCTCATTAATCTCAAGCATTATGGGCTTTCTTCCACCAGAGGAGTCGCCTTCCTTTCCAAGCCGGATATAATTCATTCGGACGAGTTCTGCAACGTTTGAGGAAACAGTTGCAGGGCTCAAATGGAGCTGTTTTGCAAGCTCCGCCCGTGATATGGTTTCATTTTCCCAGACTTTTTTGAGAATCTTTCTTCGATTGTGGCTTTGTTCTCTCGAATTTCGTTTTAGTGTCATATTGGAATTCATTATACACAAAACCGACAACAGATAAATCACAATAGTGCACTTACTTGTTTAAAAGCTTTATATAGTGTCCGGAATCGTGGTGATTATCATGCCGGGGCCTTTTATCCCCAAAAATGGAGCATTGCCATGTAGAGTGCGGTTCCTCCGAGAATACTGAGGAGGGACTGGCGGAATATGACGTGCAACAGTGCAACTGCCCCTGCGGCAAGCCATTGCATCCAAACCTCCGCATGGCCGAGGTCGCCGCTTACCGGGAGACTGGTAAAGACCAGGATGGTCATAACCGCTCCGGGAATCAAACGTGCCCCTGCGATGAGCTTTTGAGGCGGCTTTCTTTTTGCAAAGAGCAGGAATGGGAATGCTCTGGTGATTTGAGTTGCCAGGGTCATAACGAGAATTCCGATAATCAGATAGAGGGTGTGTTGGCTCATGCAGCATCCTCCCGTCGAGGCAGGAAAAAACAGCCTGTCGTAGAGATAAGAATCCCAACGAGCAGGGTTTGCTCTTTAAAGCCTGCGAGATTGAGCAGCACCGCGCTTATGAGAGCGATGAGAAATGGTCCCGGCCTTTTGAGGGAGCGTATCTGCTCCACCAGGAGCACCACGAAAAGGGCGGTAAGGGCAAACTCGATTCCTGGGGCGTCCCAGGAAATCTGTGTACCGAAAAGTGCACCTGCCGTGCTTCCTATCACCCACCACGATTGATTAAAGAGGGTGATAAGAAAGTCGAAGGATTCACGATCGACCCCTTCCGGTGGCCTTACCGTGGTCAAAAGTGCGTAGGTCTCATCGGTGAGGCCGAAAATCAGGTAGAGCTTAAAGCGACGAAAATGAGAAAACCTGTCGAGAAGGGAAAAGCCGTAAACCGCATGGCGGGCGTTAAGCAGCAAGACAGCAAGACCCATTTCAATAGGGGAGGTCCCCGCGCCGAGTAAACCAATGGCCAGAAATTGTGCCGCCCCGGCAAAAATGAAAATTCCCATGATCGGGGACCAGTACCAGGCCATCCCCGATTTGACCAGGAGAAACCCGAAGGCAAAACCGATAGAGGTGTAACCGAAAAATACCGGTGTCGTTGCCGAAAGCGCCGCTGTCACTGTTTTTGCTTGCTTTGTCATGGTGAAAGGGATGATACATGAAAGCCGCTCTTCTAGTAAAGGATTTCCATCACCAATATTCCTAACAGTAGTGAAAGCTTGCAAGGAGACGGCTTTCAGGGTAGGCTATCAGGAGTATCGGTATATGACACGCATCGGGGCCAGGTGATATGGGTGAGCCGTACCTTCGGACGAAGGTTACCGTTCCGTCTTCCGGAGAACTTATCGATAGAGAAAGACTCTTTTCAAGGCTGGATCGCTATCCCCATGTCGCTCTGATCCTTGTTTCCGCCCCAGCTGGTTTCGGGAAGTCCTCTCTACTTGCTTCATGGATCCGAAAACGAAAGCATCACTGCTGCTGGCTGACCCTTGAGGAGCGTGATAATGATCCCTCCCGCTTCCTTTTTTATCTCCTAAAGGGGGTATCTGAGATTGATGCTCAGATTGGTCCTGCTGTTCGGCAGCGGCTTGATCATTTTCCCTTTCCTGTCCCGGATGAAATCAGCGTTTCTCTTTTACAGGAGATTGAAAGCTACGGAGAAGAGTTTATCCTCATTTTTGATGACTTTCATTGCATCAGCAATCCTATACTGGTTGATTTTGTCAAAGAGCTTATCGACTATGCTCCGGATAATCTGCATATTATTATCTCGTCCCGAAGCGATCCCTCACTCCCTCTTGCCTTGCTGCGCTCACGAAGAAAACTGCTTGAGTTGCGAATGGAGGAGCTTCGCTTCCGCCCGGAGGAGACTACGCTTTTCCTCAGCCGTATCATGGACCTTAAGCTGCAGGAACACTTTGTTGATCTCCTTTCCCGGCGAACGGAGGGGTGGATCACGGGAATTCAGATGGCGGCAATAAGCTTACGGGACAACAGTGATATCGACGGATTTTTCCGTCGTTTTTGTGGAACCCACCGTTATATCTTCGATTATCTGATGGAAGAGGTCTTTTCTCTTCAGTCTGCGGAGATTCAGGCCTTTCTTTTAAAGAGCTCCATCCTTGAGTCCTTCTGTTCCGAGGTGTGTGATGCCGTTACCAGCCGTAGCGATAGCGTGAAAATCCTTTCAGAATTGGAACACTGCAATCTTTTTATTGTCCCACTTGATCAAGATCGCCGGTGGTTTCGATACCATCAATTGTTTGCCGAATTCTTACGTTCGACTCTGACCCAAACGCATGGGGATAAAAACGTACGGCACCTGCACAAGATTGCCGGAACATGGTTTTTAGGGGATGGAAAGTGGGAAGCAGCCTTAAAGCATTTTCTTGAGGCGGGAGATGGGGATATGGCCGCCTCTATTCTCGAAAATCACGCATCATGTTTTTTTCAAAAAAGTGAGCTTTCTTCGTTTGTCGGCTGGTTTAATCAGGTTCCCGCAGAATACCGGAACAATCATCCGAAACTGTGTCTCTTCGCCGCTATCGTCAAACTTTTTATCGGCGAATCGCTTGACGCCATTGTTCCGCTCTATAAAATCGGAGTCACATCAATCGATCGTCCGGAAACCTCCGGGGAAGTTTTGACCTTCCGAAGTCTCATGTGCGTTATGAAAGGGAGACCGGAGAAGGCCATGGAACAGGCGGAAAAAGCCTTAACACTTCTTCCTTCCGATGCCTTCTTTTTTCGAAGCATGCTTATCCACGAAATGTATACGACACAGTTTCTTTATAAGGGAGATGTTTGCTCATCCCTCGAGATGATGCTTTCCGCTATTCCTTATTTTGCAACCGATCGGGGTGATTCTTCTCATTTTACCGGTTACTTTCAACTCCTTTGCGAAATTGCCTATCTCTACACGATGAAAGGCTCTCTCCATGCCGCAATCGATCATTACGAGAGGGCAATCGCCCTTGCCGATCGTTCCTGTGAACGCCGTCTTCCTATTGTAGGGGTTGCCTTGGTTGAGTTGGCGGATCTCTACCGCGAGATGGGCTTTCTGGAGCGGGCGTTGGAGATGGTGCAGGAGGGGGTTCTTCTTACACGAAAATGGTCGGCGTTTCGGACGATTGAGGCCTACGCTGTAGAGGCCCACATCTTTTATTCCCTGGATCGTGCCCGGGAGGCCGAGACCGCTTTACAGCGGGCTGCCAGGCTGACCAAGGAATTTGATGTCAGTACCATCGACGACCTCATGGTAGAGTTGGTTAGGGTACGGCTGCTCCTTTTGAGAGGGGATAGCAGGCGTTTGTCCCCTTTGCCTTCCTTACACGGTATATTGGGAGATAGATCGGTCGATCGGTATTATCATTTTGTAGAGTCACGAAAAATTCTTATGGCACGGCTTGAGCTTCATCGCGGAGGTTTTGATGATCTGCTTTCCGTTAGCGACGAGCTGATCAATGCCGGCCGAAAACTAGGTAGAAACAAAAGTGTAATCGAACTTTCCATTCTGAGGAGCCTTGCCCTGGAGGGAATGGGCAAACCTGAAGATGCTGAGAACGTTTTGCTTTTCATTCTTCCCGAAGCCTATGAGGCCGGATTCCTTCGACTCTTTGTCGATGAGGGGCCTCCTCTCGCATTCATTCTCTGCCGTCTGGAAAAGAAAGTCACAAATTCTTTCTTGCGTGAGTATATCGGTAAAATACTTACGCTCATCGAAAAAAAGGCTTCGGACGCAGGTTCCTGCAAGCCTGTGACATTGAGCAACCGGGAGCTTATGGTCTTGCGCCTTTTGGCAAGGGGATATACGAATAAAGAAATTGCCGAGGAGCTGTTTATCTCGGTTCGAACGGTTAAATGGCATACGGTCAATATCTACAAAAAACTTGGTGTCAAAAATAGAACGGAGGCGGTCGTTAAGGCAAACATCTCCGGAATTATCATATAAAACCAACCCAGGCCCATACTTTTGTACAGTACTCTGCAACGATTCTGCTCCCTATTTTGAAAGTAGAAAATAGATGTAAGCGGAGGTAAGAGGTGTGAAGTACAAAAAGAGTGATGTACCCGATTTCAGGAAGGCGGAAGGTTCTGCCTTTTCCCTGAAAGGCCGGATGCTCAGACAGGCGGTTGTGAGAAAATCGGTGAAAAGCCTTACGGGCGATATTGAAGATCTTCGATCGCTTTCCTGCTTAGCCGATAGTGATATTCAGTCATCACAGCTACGCCTATTTTTATCGGGCCTGATGCAGGATGTTGATAGGAAGGAGGGTATGGCGACTCTTTTTGCCCGTCTTGGTTCTTCCATCAATAGGCAGGCAAAGAAAAAACTCATCGGAAACCTCATCTACAATTGGGGGTATGTGGGTGAGAAAATCCGGTATCGTTTTGCCAGCTACGAGCAGTGGCTCCCCGGCACCCTGGTGATCAGTCCTACCATGCGTTGTAACCTCCATTGTACAGGGTGCTATTCCGGCCTTTACGAAAAAGCTGGAGACTTAAACGAAGAAGAGATCGATTCAATTCTGGATCAGGCCCGGAAACTCGGCATCTACTTCGTTGTTGTTTCCGGCGGTGAACCCTATGTTCTGAAAGATATGTGGCTTCGGCTTTTCCGAAAGTACAGCGACATGTACTTTCTCACCTTTACAAACGGTACCTTCATTGACCGGGAAACCGCCCGGGCCCTCGGGAAGCTTGGTAATGTTGCTCCTGCCATCAGCGTGGAAGGATATGCGGCCGAAACCGATGAGCGCCGAGGAAAGGGCGTCCATGCAAAGGTGCTCAATGCCATGCATAACCTGAGGGAAGAGGGGGTCCTGTTCGGCACCAGTGTTACCTATACCAGCAAGAACATCGATACCATTACGAGTGACGAGTTTGTTAAATATTATATTGATCAGGGAGCGATCTTTAGCTGGTTCTTCATGTTCATGCCGGTCGGCAAAGATCCCATTCTGGATTTGGTTCCCAGTCCCGAGCAGCGGCTTATGACAGGGCGAAGGATAGCGGATTTGCGCAAACGACTTCCTATTTTCCTTGCGGATTTTTGGAACGACGGTCCTGCTGTAGGCGGTTGCCTTGCCGGAGGGCGATCCTATCTCCACATAGTAAGCAACGGTCAGGTTGAGCCATGTGTTTTCGCCCATTTCGGTATCGACAATATCAGGGAAAAACCCCTCATCGAAGTAGTGAATTCTCCTTTTTTTAAGGCGATCCGAAATCGCTATCCCTACAGCGACAATGCGAATCTCATGCGTCCGTGCATGATCATCGATAATCCCGAGGTCCTTCGTTCCGTCGTAGCCGAGTATCTGGTTCCGGAAGGTCATCCGCATTCCGAGGATCTTATCCATGATCCCGACGTTATTTCATGGATTGATACCTATGCACAGGAGTTTAAAGAGCTTACAGATCCCATATGGAACGAAAGAATAGCCGACGAGAAGTATCGCTGGTATAAGGAGGGAAAAGAATACCCCCGCCTCTTCTGGTTCAGGCGACAAGCTGCAAACATAAAACCTGCCGATCCTGTTGAAGAAATGGTCATGCAGGAAAAATGACGATGAATTGGACCCCTTCTTCCTGATTGCTGGTCATGGTTCCCCTGAGTTGGGAAGCGAGACTTTTGATCAAATCCCGGCTTAGGGTGCCGCTTTTGCTAAGGGTCGAATGGGGAGCGGTTTTATCCCAAACCGAAAGGATATACGTATCGCTATTGCGCGTAAACGAAACTTTGATCTTTGCCTTTTCTCTGTGATTTTCATAACGGCCGATCATGAGGCTGATAAGTTCATTAACGATAAGGCCGCACGGAATTGCCTTATCGAGGGGAAGTCTCTGTCCCTCCGGTTCTGCCGAGAGCGTAATATGGTGAGCTCCGGCGCTGCCGCAAATCATCCGGAGGTAGTCGCCTATCTCGATCTCGGTGTAGGTTCTTGTCGCATAGGCCGCTTCATGAACATATGCCATGGTCTGGATCCTCCGCTGGCACTGGATGATGGTATAACGATCTGCGAGGTCGTTGACTTCATCAGCCTGAAGGCAGAGTAGACTTGAGATGATCTGCAAATTGTTTTTTACGCGGTGATGGACCTCCTGCAGAAGCAACTCCTTCTCCCGCAGGTTTTGTTGCAATTCGCCGTAATTCTTCTTGATTCTGATTGCCATATTGAAGAAACTTTCCGCAAGAGAGGCTATCTCTCCCTTTTGACGGGCAATCTTAAAGATCTCTCTGGACACCTGAGGGTTTGCGGGATCGATATGTCTCACAATCTGTTCCAGCTCTCGTATAGGTTTTGTGACAGCCGATATGATGATCCCGCTTACAAAGGTAAAGAGTAAAAGCAGGAATATGAGCACAATCACTGTTTTCTGGTCGGCTTTTTTCAACGGGGTGGTGAAGGCCGATTCGTTTAGGAAAACCCGGACCCTCCATTCGGGAAAACCGCTCATGCTAAGTGTTTGCTGTATTATGATGGTCTTCTTTTCGGTGTGTGTCCCCCCTTCTTCCTTTGGAGCCGAAGATGCTATCGTCTTGCCTGTATCGTCTATAACCTCGATGTATCCCTTTTTCTCATCCAATGCCGATGATAAAAAGGTGGATAAACCATCGAAGGTTACGGCCGTGGCAACCACACCTTTCCTGCCGTCTTTTCCCTGGAACGGTATTGCGGATGAGATCGCCGGTACCTCACTGGAATAGAGTGAATAGGGCCGGGACCACACCTGATGACCGGCCGATTGGGCATTCTTGTACCACGGACGCTGTCGGGGATCATAATCGGAAATCATATTGGTGAATTCCATCTTTCCCTCTTCGTCTATTCTGTAAAACTCTAACGAACCGTTTGTTTGTTTCCCTGCTCTTCCGATCCGCAGGTTGTTGGGGCCCAAACGCTGCGCTTCCATATATTCTCCGTCGGAAAATGCTAGTGCGATGATTGCGAGTGAGTCGGCGGAAAGCAGCTGATGGTAAAACGTGTTTTGAAACGAAAAGCTGTCTATCTCCGCGCTGTTTTCTAAAAACGAGAAATTTGAAGCATTGACTATGGTAATGGTCCGGGCATATTCAAAGAGATCTTGCAACTCCCGTATGGTGGTTTGTGCGGTATCCCGTGCGACTTGGTCGATTAATTCTGCTACGACCCGATGTGCACTTGAAAGGTAGAGGGCCCATGAGCTCATTAATCCAAGAAAAAGGAGGAGGAAAAAGGGAAGAAACATAATTTTTCCCAAGCCTCCAAAACGTGTGCCTTGCTTTAAGCGTCTCATCAGTTGATTATAACATATTTTCTTTTTTTATCGCTCCCTTGCAACGTCTCAGGTTGGCTCCTTTAGTGCATCGGAAATGTTGCCCCGCACAGCCCCGATGGCGGGAAGAAAGCCCAGCACCCCTCCGCATAGGATTGCGCACAGGGGAACAATAACCATGGCCTTAAAAGGAATGTACAGAGGAGGAAGCGGGCCTTCCTCCATGAGTTCCACAAGAAAAGGTGAAAGAGCATCGAGGAAGGGTTTTTTGAGGAGAAATGCCATCGAAGTTCCTGCTGCCGCACCGATAAGGCTTAATGTTGTCGACAAGGCCCAAAACTCTTTCATGATCGTGGTTTTTACCGCACCGAAGGTTCTCTCCAGGGCAATTTCACGACGTCGGTCTACCGACTCGACAACCATGATGCTGAAGATGCCGAAGGCGCTGATGATGAGAAGCACAAAACCGAGGATATTGACTTGGATCGTAAACATATTTGCGGTCTGTTTTAGCTGCTCCATATATGCAGATAGGCCCCGGGGCGAGCCCTCCCAAATGCTGAGACTGCTTGCGTCGTCGCCATACTCTCTAATAAGAAAGGAACGGATGCGTGCCTCGGAGCCTTTGGCATCTTGTTTGTCGATTTTTAATACCACTTGCCCTGCAGCAATGTTCCTAATCGTCTCCCGACCGTGGCCCGTCTTTAGAAAAGCCGTATAGGGAACCACCATATCTCCAATTCCCCATGCCTTTCGTTGAGGCTCCCGGGGGGAGGCATAGACCCCTGCAACTACGAATTGTGCATCAGGACCAATGGCTGGTCCTGCACACTCTATTACTTCCCCGATTGCACCGTCGACCGAAGCAAATATGTCGCCTGCCATCTCTTCACTGATCCAAATTCTATGTGTTCTCTTGTCGATATCGGCATCGTCCATTGGGCCCCCGGCTATCATATGTAGTGAAAAAACATCGAAATATGCGGGATCGCTTCCGATTGCCGAACGTATATTCCATCTATCCCCATTGCTGATGATGTCGTGAAATGGGGGCAGGGTAATAAACGCCGCGTTCTCTATTGATGGAATATTGGAAAGAAGTTTTTCCTGTATCGATGGGTCCCATTTCGGCGGCCATTCCTTTATGAACTCGCCATCCATGTCCATGGTGCCGTTTGCCGCATAAAGAATGGTACCGTCAAGTATCGACTCGATACCAATCTGGTCGGTTATGATGGCTGAGGCACTTACCGAAAGTATAAGAATGGCTGTTCCCAGGGAGAGTGCGATGAGGGTCATGATCACCTTTCCCGGAGTCTGTCTCAATTGCCCGGTAAGCATTACCACGATTTTTCTCACATGGCCCTCCTATCTTACTCTCATGGCATCAGTCGGGCGGACCATAGCATTCTGATAGGCTGGTATGAAAGAGAAGGCCAGAATAAAGAGCCAGGAGACGAGGGTTCCATAGGCCGGAAACACCGATGATGCTCCTTCGATCCCTATCGCTTGCAGCATCGATCGCGAAAGAGGGGCGGAAAAGGTGAGACTAAGGAGGGCTCCCGATAGTGTGATGACAAGGGTTTCGACGCTCAACAGGCGCAGAACCTCCTTCTGAGATGCTCCCAGGGCCATGAGAATACCAAACTTTTCTCTCATCCTCATTCCCCTGCCCATGAAAATATTACCGACATTGACCGCCGACATAAAAAGCCCCGAAAACGAAAGAAATAATATAAGCAGGCTGATGCCCCTGTTGCGCTTGACAAGATGCTCTACTGCATGCCTTGGATTAAAACAGACGATACCTTCTGTCGCCGATCGTGAAAACCAAGCGGAAAGCTGTGCGCAAGCCTCCTCGATCTGATGTGGTGAAGCCACGGCAAATCGTAGTTGAGGGGGAGGAAGTACCTTTTTATCCTGCCAAGGGAGAAAGAAAATTTCGTCATATCGGTTTCCCGCCTCTTTCAGAATACCTATGACCGTCAGGTAGCCTTCGTATGTTAATAGTTTCTTACCAATGAGAAGGGAGGGTGGGGCCCCGTTTCTGGATTGCCGGGTGAGCTCTTCGGCTAAGTTTTTTCCCAAAACGATTACCTGTGCCCCCTCTTCAC
Source organism: Sediminispirochaeta smaragdinae DSM 11293 (assembly GCF_000143985.1). Lineage (GTDB taxonomy): Bacteria > Spirochaetota > Spirochaetia > DSM-16054 > Sediminispirochaetaceae > Sediminispirochaeta > Sediminispirochaeta smaragdinae. The sequence continues at coordinate 1,328,920 of NC_014364.1, forward strand.
ACGCTTTATCGGAAAAAAGAGAGCCCAACATAGCTTCCAATGTTCTCGCGGCAAAGAACTGCGGGGTTACTTCATAGCCCTTCGCCTCTTCCTGTTCCGCAATAATGATGGAGCTATCATTTCTTGCATTAGCCAAATCACTTTTCCCGCACCTTGGTGTTGATGCCTCCCGCCTTACCGAAGCATCATTGATAAAATGTATCATCGACCGATGTTCCACATACGCATGCGTGATCGCCGGGATAGATTTTGCGATCGAGAGATCCGCCGTTGTAAGAGGGGAGCCTACTGCAGATACAGAACGAATTGCTGCCCTCTGCATCGCATCGGCCTCGTCTCTCATGCCGACGACGATTTCTCGATATTCGGGAACATCTAAAATCTGCCTGGACCATTGCCAGGTCCTGGAAGCAAGAGCAATAGCCGAAGAGGCAACCCCTACGCCCAAAGCAACCAGAATGATCAGCAGAATCGATTCCGTGAAACGTTCTGAAAAATGTCGGACCATCAAAAGGGTCGCCTCTGCTCTTTTCATCAGCGGCTTCCGCCTTGCCGTGTGTCACTATGGAGCCTGCCGTCTTTGATCTGGATTATCCTTTCCGTTCGTGCAGCCTGGGAAGGGTTGTGTGTCACCATTACGATGGTGACTCCCCGCCGGTGAAAGGTTTCAAGAAGCTGAATAATCTCTTCACCAGCATCGGTAGACAGGTTTCCGGTGGGTTCGTCGGCGAGGATCACGTCGGGACCGTTCGATAGTGCCCGGGCAATGGCGACCCTCTGTTGCTCTCCTCCGCTGAGCATGGTCGGTCTATGATTCATTCTGTTCTCGAGACCTACCTCAACCAGTAATTCGCCGGCCCTCTCCTTGCGCTGTGGCTTTGAAAGGCCTGCATATCCCATGGGAAGCATCACATTTTCCATGGCGCTTAGTTCGGAAAAAAGATTGAACCGTTGGAAGATGAATCCGAAATGGCGGTTCCGTATCCTTGCCTGCTCTCGGTCGGAGAGTGTCGTTATATCATATTTTTCAAATAGATACGTGCCGGAGGTGGCGGTATCGAGGATTCCGAGGATATGGAGGATCGTCGACTTCCCCGATCCCGAGGGACCCATAATGGCAACATACTCTCCACGACCGATAGAAAAGGAGATATCCCTGAGCGCTTCGATGTTCGTATCTCCGACTTTGTAAGCCTTTCCTATGTGTCTTAAATCGACCAACAACATGCTCCTTGCATCAGGAATGATAGAGAAGTTTCCAACTATAGAGCCTATCGTCGGGGTCCATTCCAATGGTGAAAAGTTGGTAAAAAAGTTGTAAAGTTTGTAAAAATGAATGGTCAATCCTTCCTTCCCTCTTTTTTCCACTGGATGTGTCGTACATCAATGCGTATGATACGTTCATGAGAAATAAGCGCATCGGACGAATTCGGAGCGGCTTGCTGATAGCCGCTATCGTCGTCATGCTTTCCATTATCGGAACTCTTCAGCATCGGTGGTTTAAACGTGCTGCCGTTGGTGAGTTGGCCCGAAGTTACCGTTCGATTTCCACCCTCGTCATACGAACAGCCGCCAGAGAGTTTCAGCGTTTCAATCCGCTCTTTGATGCACTTCAATCCGAGCATGGCGCGATAGAGGCGATAGTGGAAAAGCAGTGGTTGCTATACGGTCCGAAAGGCGCCGTCGTCGAGCTCTTTGATTCCATTTCATGGCTTGATACCGCCGCTCCACAAGAGCTTCATTCATATCAGGGGCCTGAAGCGGGATGGTCGCTTATCCACGATCCCCTCTTTTTTGCTTCGCTTCCTTTTTCTGTTTCTGGTAACATCCGGAAAGAGGGAATGGCTTTCGACTATCAGGGAAACAGCTGGTTCGTTATGCCGGGAAACAAAAAAGGCAGGCTGGTCATGATTCGATTCAATGCCGATGCCTTTTTTTCGAAGCATGTGGAACCTGCAATAGCTCTTGCTTTGCCCGAGTTCAGAATTTCCTGGATGGATTTTGAAGAGATGCGGGAGAGAAATCTTTCTTTTAAATTCAACTGGGGCTGGGATGATCGGATTTCCTTTCGGCCTTTGGAAAGTTTGCTCGGCTTTTCGAAAGCGCCACGTGAGATAGCCATTTTTGTTCCGCTGGTCTATGACCGGGAAGATCGGCGTCCGGAGCCGGGGCCTGGACGATTTGCCGTTATCGAGTCCCTCAACGGTCCCGTTACCGGGGATCTCGAACACACCCTTGCGATGAATTGGTTCCTCGGGATGCTTCTGCTCGCCGGTGTGGGAGGCGGTTTTATTGTTCTGGTCCTTCAGATGAAGCGGCTGAGTCTCTTGCGTTCCCAGGAGCGGGAATTTGTCGCATCGATAAGTCATGAACTCCGTACTCCTCTCTCCGTGATCCGCTCTGCCGCCGATAATCTCTCCAGCGGTATCGTTCCACCCGAGAGATTCGATACCTACTGCTCGCTTATTTCCGGCCAGGTCGATCGGCTCGGTGGCATGATCGAGGAGGTGCTGCTCTATTCCGGTATGGAAAGCAGATTAGCTGCCGGACGCCGGCAAAACAGTGAGAGGCCCCTTCTTTTTGCCCCTTTTTTTCAGAATCTGGAACATGAACTTTCCCAGCTTGCCTCCGAGTACGGGAAAAGCCTGGAACTGAGAAGCAGCGGACTGCCACAAGGAGCCGTTACCGATTCCGAAGCCCTTGCCATGATTATCAGGAACCTGGTCATCAATGCGGTGTATCATGCCTGGAAGCGAGAGGAGGAGGGAACCGTGATTGTCACTGCTCGCTTACAGGTGCCTCGAAGTCTTGTCTTTACCGTTGAGGATGACGGCAGAGGAATAGAACCCAAGGAGCAAAGGCGTATTTTTGATCCCTTTTATCGTGATAAAATAAGCAGAGAGGCGCAGGAACAGGGATCTGGGCTTGGCCTGTTCTTAGCGTCTAAAAGGGCCCATTTATTGGGAGGAACGCTTCGTGTCGAAAGCCCTAGAATATTAATCGACGGACGCAAAGCATCCGGGACCAAATTTGTTCTTGTTATTCCCTGGGTCCCGTATGAAGAGGAAGAAGATGAGCAACATTTTGATCATTGAAGATGAGCCGGGTCTGCAGATGACCCTTGAAGACCGCCTGCGCGTCGAAGGATACGAGGTTACCCTTGCCGGTGATGGTCTGCGGGGAGAGGCCGCGGCTCTTACGGGACAGCACGATCTGATTATCCTGGATATTATGCTTCCGGGAAGAGACGGTTTTAGTGTTTGTTCAAGGCTCCGAAAGGCGGGCATTAACACTCCCGTGTTGATGCTTACGGCCAGAGGCAGCGATATCGACATTGTTGCCGGCCTCAGACAGGGAGCCGACGACTATATGGCGAAACCCTTTGACATGAATGTCCTCCTTGCCAGGGTTGAGGCGCTTTTGCGGCGTGCGACCATGGCCTCTTCAGCCTTGGCCGAAGAGGGTGAGCAGCCAAGATACCAGTTTGGCACCTTTCTGCTCGATCTCGATAAAAGAGAGCTCTATCTTGATGATGATCCTGTTCTATTGAGTGCCCAGGAGTATCGACTCTTGGAGTATCTGGTACGGCGGCCGAATAAGGTGCTTTCAAGGGACCAAATCATGGATGAGGTCTGGAGTTATTCTTCCGAGGCCACCAGCCGGACCGTTGATGTTCATGTTGCTAAGCTGCGGCAGAAGCTTGGTGAAACCGCCATCCCCCGTCATATTCTGACCATACGCGGGAGAGGATATAAATTCATTCCCTAAAACGTCGATCTATCGCTTTTTTGCCGTAACGACGCAATCCACCTGCACAGGCGCCCCATCGGTATCATACCCTGATGGATGCCGTTGGCTTTCGGCCTTCATGATCTCCATCCCCGCGAGAAGCGTCGTGAGCTTTTGAGGCGTATAGAGGAGTTCCGGATCTTGCGGCCCACCCAGCGTGTTTGTCGCATCATGGCCGATCACAAGTAAGGTACCCTCATGCTTGAGGGCCTTCTGCGCCTTCTGTAAAACAAGGGCAAGCAGCTCCGTGCCGGGGTGGAAATAGCATATGGTGACCAGATCGAAGCTCTGGGGCGCGGGATCGTAGCTCCTCACATCCGCTATCACCCCATGGATGGAAAGACCGGCTTCCTCCGCCATTGCTTTTCCCGCTTCAATTGCAACATCGGAGAAATCGACAGCGGTAACTTCCCATCCCCGGGATGCCAGAGCCATTGCATTGTGCCCTGTTCCTGCTGCCAGATCCAGCGCTTTGCCCGGCTGTAACGGTGCCGTCTCTTTCAAGAAAATGGGACTTGCCTCTTTGTGATGGTTATTGCCGTTGCGGTATCGGCTGTTCCAGCGTTCTCTCCTGTCATCTTCCACAATTGCTGCTCCTAATCCTTTATAGAAAGGCCCTTTAAAAACCGTCGTAAGGCCTGGTCCCCGCAGGCGCGGTACTGCCGGCTGCCTCTTTTGCGAAAAAAGGCGGACAACTCTGATTTCGTGATGTCGAATCCGGCCTTGTGAAAGGTATCCAGCATTGCTTCTTCCTGCAAATTAAAGGCTATGCGCAACTTTTTGAGGACAAGATTGTTGTCGGGAATAATAGAAAGGTTCCGGGGGGCCGGTTTATCGGAGGGGCCCCTTCTTTTCAGGATAAGCCCGTCCAGAAAGCGTACAAGTACCTCATCCCTGCACGGCAGAAAGCCTGGCTCATCGTCTCTTGCCAGAAGGTTCGCCATATCTTCGGTGGACATTGTATATCCGCCCAGCGCCAGCACTTCCGTCATCTCTTTATCGTCGCCATTGATGATATATCGAACCCTTCGTAAAATATCGTTATTATCCACGACTGCTCCTTCCTCTTTCCCACAAGATAGCACGAAGGAGCATGGGGTGTATATTCCTATCCCTATCTTCCTTTCTTCAGGGCTGCGATTTCTCCGGAGCTGAGGTAACGGACCTTGCTTCCCTCCAGCAGGTAGGAAAGCTTTGCCGTTTCTTCGAGTTCTTCCATGGTGTCGCCTGCCTCGGACAGGCTCTTTCCCGTCACCACCGGACCGTGGTTTTGAAGAAGAAAGGCTGTATGCCTTCCTGCATATGCCGCCAGTTCTCTGGCAATTCCGATATCCCCGGGAGGATAATAGGGGATCAGCGGCAATGTGCCGATTTTCATGACGTAGTATGGGGTGAAGGGGTGTATGACCTCGTCAGGATTAATGTCATTTCTACAGGCAAGCAAGGTACTCCAGGTAGAATGGAGGTGAAGCACGGCACCGCACTCCTGATCTCCCCGATAGAGGGACAGGTGAAATTGTATCTCTTTGGAGGGACGCGGGCCGGAAAGAAGCTTACCGGTCATGTCGACAACGGAAAGCTCCCCGGCGGATAGGCGCCCGAAGCTGGAGCCGGAAGGGGTTGCAATGATGCTTTCCCCGTCGATACGAGCCGAGATATTCCCGGCTCCTCCGACGGCATACCCTCTATCAAAAAGAGATTTCCCGATACGTACCATCTCCATCCTCAGCTGTTCTTCGTTCATACAAAAAACTCCTGGGCTTTTACAAAGAAATCATCACTGCCGAAATTGCCCGACTTCAGTGCAAGGTAGAGCTCCTGACCGACGGCCCTGACCCAGGGAACCCCGGGATCGATCTGAGGGCCGATGAAAAAGGCCGAAAGACCAAGGCTTTGTACCACCTTACCAGCCGTTTCTCCTCCAGCAACAATAAAATTCTTTACCCCGGCTCCGAGAAGCCTGCTTGCAAGTTTTCCGAAAAGCTCTTCGATGGCCCTTCCCACATCCTGGGAGGCATATGCCGGCTTTTCAAGTTCGCTTGCCTGCTTCGTGGCGTATAGCAGGGGTGTTGCACCATCCTCGATGGCTGCTGTCGTCCAGGCGTAAAGTTCGTCGAGGTAGCCTGCGTCTGTTCTGCAGCGAAGTGCATCGATAAACTGCGAAGGGGCCTTTTCCCGATACCGGGCAACCTGCCGGTTCGTCGCCTTGGAACAGGATCCTGCGATAATCACCGTCGCCCCTTTTTTCGGACGCCCCGCTTCTCCTGCCGAACGCTTTTCTCCTTCTTTATGTAGGTTGCGGGCTATCCCTGCGGCAAGCCCCGATCCACCGGTAACCAGGGGAAGGTCGGCGACGGCCGCTCCTATGGTGTCGAGGTGCCCCTGATTGAGCGTGTCCATGACCGCATAGCGGATTCCCTTTTCTTTTAGCGATAGAAGCTCCCGTTTCAAGGCGCTGGGCCCCTTGTCGAGAACCTCAACATATACATTCCCCGCCTTTCCTCTTGATTGCTGTTCCATGAGACGGGCAATATTCGAATCCCTCATGGGAGTGACGGGGTGATGCTGCATTCCCGATTCGCTGAGCAGCTGGTTTCCGACAAAGAGGTAACCGCGATAGAGGGTACGTCCGTTGACGGGAAGGGCAGGACAGAGAATGGTGAACTCCTCTCCCATCTCATCAAGGAGGGCGTCGGTTACCGGCCCGATATTTCCCTTTGTAGTGCTGTCGAAGGTTGAGCAGTATTTGAAGAAAATTTGTTCGCATCCCTTGTCACGAAGCCAGTGAAGGGCTTCGAGGGAAAGGTGTACAGCCTCTTCGGCGGGACATGATCTCGATTTGAGGCTGATGACATAGGCTTCGGCCTCAGCCTCGAACCTTTCGTCTGGAATACCCGTCGTCTGAATCGTTCTGATCCCGTTCGTTACCAAAAATCCCGCTATGTCGGTTGCGCCGGTAAAATCGTCGGCAATAACACCTATGTTCATCGTTTGCTTCCTTTATGGACCAGTTTCAGCAGCAGAGGGGAACAGAGGAAAAGGAGGGTCAGGGCAAGGAGCACCGCCGATATCGGTTTCTGAATAAAAATGAGCGCACTTCCATGTGATATTGAAAAAGCCTGCCGTATGGAACGCTCAAACCGTGTTGCCAGAACAAAGGAGAGAAGGGCGGGCGCTATTGGATAATTGTTCTTCTTTAAAATATAGGCAACCGCTCCCGCTCCTATCATGAACCACACATCGAACATGCTGTTATTCACCGAATAGGATCCGACGATACAAATAACGACAATCATCGGGGCGATGATTCCCCTCGGTATACGGAGAATCGACATGAGAAAGGGAATGATGGCAAGGCCAGCAATCACACAGATCAGGTTTCCGATATACATGGAGCCGATAAGGCCCCAGACGAAGTCAGGCTGTTCGGAAAAGAGGAGCGGACCGGGTTGAAGCCCCCACATCATCAGCCCTCCGAGCAGAACGGCCGAGGTCGCCGATCCCGGAATTCCCAGGGAAAGCAGGGGAGCAAAGGCCCCGACAGCCGAGGCGTTGTTGGCCGATTCCGAAGCCGCAACCCCCTCGATGGCGCCCTGGTCCATATTCTTATTTTTGCCGGTCTTCTTTTCCAGGATATACGCCAGAAAGGAACCGGTCGTTCCTCCTGCGCCGGGAAGAAAGCCGACAAAATTGCCGAGGATCGAACTTTTGAGTATGGGCAGTGAGATCCGTTTGAGTTCTTTCTTATTAAGAATGCTTTCCCTGATGGTCAATCTTCGTCCGTCGGTAAGACTGTCGTCGTTTTTCCCCGACATTAAATCCATCACCTGGGTAATGCCGAACATGCCGATGACAAGGGGAATGAAGGATATCCCGCTTAAAAGATTAATGCTGCCGAAGGTAAAGCGGGGGGACCCGTCGGACAAAAGGTCCATGCCGATGGTTGAAAGGAGAATGCCGAGGCTCGTGGCTATGATTCCTTTGAGAAAGTCTTCTCCCAAAAGCCACCCGATGGATGTGAGTGCCAGAAAAATAAGGGAGGCAATCTCCGCAGGGCCGAATTTGAGACCAAAGTTGGCAATGACCGGACCGAAGACCGTAAGGGCGATGATTCCGATGGTCCCTCCGAAAAAGGAGGCGATGTTTGCGGTGAAAAGGGCTTTCCCTCCCTTGCCCTGGCGGCTGAGGGGGTAGCCCGCCATTGCGGTCATGACCGCCGGGGAATCTCCCGGGATGTTCAAAAGTATTGCACTGTATGAGCCACCGTACATGTTGCCGTAGTAGATACCTGCGAGCATGATAATTGCCGTGGTTGGGTTCATCTTAAAGGTCATGGGAAGAAGAAGTGAGACACCCGTTACCGCACCGATGCCGGGCATTGCACCGACGATGATACCGAGAAAGGCCCCGATTCCGGCAACCAGCAGATTATTAAGAGACAGGGCCGTGTTGAGGCCGTGCAAAAGCAGATCGAAGTTATTCATAATGCATCACCTCACATCAGATGAAAGAGGCCTGAGGGGAATGGAACCCTGAGCCATACACGAAAGACACCGAAGATAAAGAGCGTAAAAGCTAAGCTGACCCCAATGGATTTAAGAAACGAATATTTGCTGAGAAACTTCATCCAGAGGAACATCAAAAAAAATACCGCAAGGGAAATTCCAAGGGTCTGAATGAACACAATACCGACCACGCCTGCACCGATGGGAATAAATGCCGTGTAGTCGACGGGGGCTGGCTGTTCATGTTTTCTTTTGCGAAGCGCTATCACCGCAACGGAAGCGATAAGAGCGACGATACCGAAGAGAACAGGGATAAAACCTCCGCCTGGAATGCCGTCGGGCCAAAATCCGTATCGGGTTATCCCTTGATCTATCCAAAAGGCCGAGATAGCTATTATGATTACCGAAATTACGAGATCCATTGGTTAACACTCCTCGAAGAAATCGAAATGGGAAAAGAGCGGGAGAATCCTTGAAGCATCTCGGATTCTCCCGCTATTCGTGTTTAGAATGTGAAGTCGGCCAAACTACTTGAACAAACCGATGATATTGCCCATTTGATACAGCCGCTCCGCCATTCTTTCATGGTATTCGGCATATTCGTCAGCAGGCATAAATTTTGCTTCCAGACCGTTTTTCCTGATGTAGTTGTTCTTCCAGGTCTCGGTTTCGGTTACTTTCTGCATAACATCACTCCAGTACTGCTGTACCTCGGGACTCATTCCAGGCCCACCCATAATCGATCTGAACATCTGAAACTCGATATTCGGATATCCCAGTTCTGCAAAGGTAGGCACAGTGTCGAGGGGGGCTTCAAGCCGATCGGTGGAGAAGGCGGCAAGGGCAACCATGGTACCCGCCTGGATCTGACCAAGGCATTCATTCGGATTGAAGATGCCAAGCTGGATATGATCGCCGAGAAGGGCCGTTGCGATTTCGCCCGCCCCGTCGAAATATACCGTTGAAAATTCGGTTTCTGTTTCCATGTTGATTTGTGCGACGCAGAGTTTATCGAGATTGTCGGCAATTCCAACCAGAATACTTTCCGGATGTTCCTTGATAGCCTTCAAGGCGCCTTGGAAATCCTTGTACGGGCCGTCGGCCTTTGCAACAAGAAGGACATTATCCATTGCAAGGTTCGCGATTGGTGTAAACTCCCTGTCCTGAATGGATTTGTTTGCCCGTGCCGCCAGGGCATGCGCCGCATTCATGGTGAAAATCGTATAGTTGCCGTCTTTCTTCCCCATGATATAGGCATGGCCTGCCGCACTTGCCCCACCAGGCTTATTGACGATGACCATGGTTCCATCCACCAGATTGTTTTCATGAATGATTTCAAGAATCAAACGGGCCAGCGTGTCGCTACCGCCGCCGGCACTTGCCGGTACCACGAATTCCACGACATTGTCCGGATAGATCGCCGCTCCTCCATCGCCTTCCGGTGTTCCGTTTGCAAATAGACTTGCCGTCAGCAAAACTGTTACTGTCAGCATAAACATAGCTTTTTTCATTTCCTTCTCCTTGTGGTGTACTAGTAAAAATTCAAAGCCTCTCGATTACCCGGGATTCGGTCGACTTTTTTTCTACCTTGTTCTTTAGCGTTATAAAGCAAACAACATGCCAATGTTTGCGCTGTTGGTGTTTATAAAACCAACTTACGATATATTAACAAATTAGCACGCTACTGCTTCGAATCGGATTCATATCCCAATTCCTCCTTGATTGCATTCGTGCAATGAATTCGGTCATTTTCTTGTGAATTTGCAATATTTATACAGTTCATAGTGCGAAAATGGTATCCTGCTCCTCTCTAAGCTTCCAGAGAATCGCATCATCCGGTCGTTCAAGCATATCGGCATTCAACAGGGTTCCTGCCGGTATATCCTCTTTGAGCCGTGCACCGTCGGCAAGATAGTAGGGAAGTTGCGTATGAGCCGATATGCCCTGGGCCGGAAGCAAAATCCCTTCAAAACCCTCTATGATGTGATGGTGTCCCTTTGCCTGTAGCTCCGTACCCTTGGTCATCGGTTTTACCGATCGGGCCACGAGGTCATAGCGAGGTCTTGGATCCGGACTGCTGGTCGGCAATCCTAATAATCCGACGGAAAGAACACTGAAGAGCGCCTCGAATCCGAGGTAGTGGGCAGGATAGTATAGCAAAGCCGTCTTTTTGTTTCGGCTTACCGGAACCCCCTTATCCTGAAGTACCTGCCACGTCTCTTCGTCGTCACAGGCTACCACGACATAGACGCCCCCCTCCAGGCTCTGCTCATCGGGACGCCGCAAGCAGTTGATGACATCGATTCTCGCCTCACCGGAGAAGAGCCCTCCCATTGTTTCCGGGCACATAAGATCGGGAATCTCAACGGCACGGGCGATGGGGCAGTGGAAGCTGGAGATATCGGGAGTGAATTCCGGAAGATGGTTGCAGACAATAGACATTTCGGCAAGGTCCGGTATGGCCCGCTGACCAAAATCGGATAAAAGCGCGCTCCTCTGCTCTACGGTCTGCCGGCTATTTTCTCCTAAACTCCAAACCTTCTCGAATCCCGACACCTCCTCCGTTCTGTCCAGCACCTGCATGGTTGAGCGTTCCGGATCAAAGATGAAATCATATTCACTCGATTTTCCTATGCTCACGATGGAGAGTCCTGCCTTTCGTGCCCATGTGACCAGGCCGATGAGAAGAGCCGGCTGATCTCCTTCGGCCAGAGAGTAGATTACTCCCTGTTCCCTTGCCTTTTTTGCAAGAAGTGATCCGACGACGGAATCCGATTCCTTTGTCACCATCACAATATGCTTATGGTGCTCGATAGCAGAAAGGGCATATCGTGCCGATGCCTCGGGATTGCCGGTCCCTTCCACAACAAGATCGCAGGGCATGCTCATTGCCGTATCAATGTCGGTAAAAACAAGATACATGCCTTTTCCGAAGGCCGACAGCCCTTCTGCTGTGGAACTGCAGAGGGCAATGTTCTCCCGCTTGATACCTACCGACAGATACGCATCAATACACTTCTGTGCAGTTCTCCCGCAAAGAATACGGATCGATATTGCATCGTTCCGTGAGCCGTAAATAAAAAGGGAATGGTTGAATCCCCGAACACCGATAACGGCAACTTCCAGTTTCTTTTCCCCTTTTGTGGAAAAAAGTAGATCGTAGTTCATTGCATCTTCTCCAGGTAGAAAGTCTTACACATCTAAAGCAAATAGAATGCCAAGAACGGCCTTTATGAATGAAAAAAGAGGTAAAAACTATTATGGAGAATCTATTTCTATACGTTATAATAACAAACTTGCTGCTGCCTTTTTTATTCTACGGGCGGGATGAAATTGTTTGACTATACGGTATTGCAATAATGCAACTATAGATGCATACCTGCAAACTGCTTCAAGGGGGAAAAGATTTGATCCGCATTACGTTTATTGTTCCTTACGCATCGATGAAGGGAACCGTTGAAGAGATTTTCTCCCAGCACCCGGAACGGTCGGTCATCTCGCAGTCCGTCATCATGAGGACTTTTGATGAGATCGATACCCTAAACCTTGATACCGATATTGTTATTGCCAGGGGCTATTCCGCCAACCGAATAAAAAAGCTCGGTATTCCATTGATCGACATGACTGTTACCGGTTTCGATATTACCACCGCTTTGAACAGCTGTATCAATCGTTACAGGCCGGAGAAGATTGCAATCATCGGTCCCCTCAACACGGTTTACGGCATCGACGAGATAAAGAATGTGTTTCCCTGCTGTATCGAAGGATATCAGGTCGATGATCCTGCCTATCTTCCGGAAACGATCGACAGGGTGATGCAAGAAGGGGCGGAAGCGGTTATTGCGGGACGGACAGGCTATTACCTCTGCCGGGATCGGGGAATCAACAGTATCATGATAGAATCGGGGCGTAAAACCATCCTCCAGGCCATTGATGAGGCGGTCCGATCTATTCGATTAATGAGAAGGGAACGGGAGCGAAGCGACAGGTTCAAGAGCATTATGGATTACTCCTTTGAAGGAATCCTCTCCATTGATCGGGAAGGGGCCGTTGCCGTTGCCAACAACCATGCGCTGAAAGTGTTTCCAGCCTTGGAAAAGGCGAAAAATCCTCTGGCGGTAGAGAAACTACTTCCGCAAGTGGATTTGAGTGAGGTCCTCCGTTCCGGAAAGAAGATCCTCGGTGAGTTGGTGCTTATCGGAAAACGGATGTATACCCTCAACTGTGCTCCTGCCGGGGATGCCGGAGCGGTGATCACCTTTTCCAATGTTACCGAGATTCAGGAGATGGAGGGAAAGATTCGCACGAAGCTGCATAAGAAGGGTCTGGTGGCAAAGTACAGCTTTGCAGATATCATCGGAAACGGGACGGCCATCGGTGAGGCTGTAAGGGTCGCACGAAAGTTTAGTCAGGTGGAATCGAACATCTTTATCTTTGGAGAGACGGGAACAGGGAAAGAGCTTTTTGCCCAGAGCATTCACAACGACAGCAGAAGGCGCAATCAGCCCTTTGTTGCTATCAACTGTGCAGCCCTTGCCGAGGATCTTTTAGAGAGCGAGTTGTTCGGCTATGTGGACGGCGCCTTCACCGGTGCATCCAAGGGAGGGAAGGTCGGCCTTTTCGAGCTGGCCCACAGAGGGACCGTGTTCCTCGATGAGATTGGCGACATTTCTCCCAAGCTGCAGAGTCGTCTCCTCCGGGTCCTGCAGGAACGGGAAATCATGCGTATCGGCCATGACCAGGTGATTCCCATCGACATTCGCATTATTTCGGCATCGAATAAGGACCTTAAGGCCCTTGTCGCCGAAGGAAAATTCCGGGAGGATCTTCTCTACCGACTCAATGTTTTGAAGCTGACGCTTCCTCCCCTTTGTGCCAGGGGTCGGGATATCATTGACCTCTGTTACCATTTTATAGAGCAGAATCGCTCGCGACTCCATTCAGTCCTTCGTCGCCTGACCCCGTCGGCCGAACAGGTGATTCTGGAAAGCGGCTGGCCCGGAAATGTACGGGAACTCTATAATTTTTGTGAACGGCTTTGTGTCCTGTCCGAAGGAGATACCGCAGACCTCAAAGAGGTCGTTTCCTGTATGGAACAACCCGCCCCCTCCCTGCGGCTGCAGCCGCAGGGAATTTCACTCGCGCAGGTATACGAAACGCGTGAGAAAGAGACCATTGAAAAGGCCCTTGAGCTATCTTCGAGCAAAAAAGATGCGGCCCGACTGCTTGGTATCGACGCAAGCACCCTGTGGCGAAAGATGAAAAAGCATCATTTGTAGTTGTAAAAGATGCTTACCTGATGCATATCTTCACCGGAGTTCAAACCGAAAACCCGCTCGAGAAGCGATGCAGTAAAGCCTCCCAGATCAAGATCCTTACACTCCTGCGGATCGATCCAGAGATATGATTCCGCTTCATCGTTCAGTCTCACCTCGGATGAGTCGCTTCTGCAAAGGTAATCGATGAAGATGAAATGCTTTCGACTGTGATACTTTTCACTGAAGATGGACTCCTGCAAACCGATAAGCCTGATATCGTGGATCTGCAGGCCCGTCTCCTCAAGAATTTCTCTTTTCAGCGCCTCTTCCATCTTCTCTCCCCACTCGATATGGCCGCCGGGAATGACATATTTGTCTTCCCACTTGTGCGACCTGCAGAGAAGAAGCTTCCTCTCCGGATTAAGAATGACCGCGCTGACGGTCGGCTCCGGATAGCTCATTGAACCTCCTTTCGAAAGGTAATAATATCGCTGATAAGCTTTTGGCAGGCTTCCTCTTCGCTTTCGTCTGCCATGGCGGAAAAATAGACCGTACCATCCTTCCAGCTCCATGAGGTCATGCGCACTACTGTCGGCTTCTCACCTTCAAAGCTGGTCATTCTCATCCCCCACCATCTCGTCCTTTCTACCCTCAGGCCTATATCAAGTTCTGCTTTATCGATGACATATTCCGGGCTCTCTTCTGCATCCGAATTAGGATCCCCGGTTGAGAGTACTATCTCCAGGCCGTATCCTTCGTGATTTTCGCTGGCAAGATCATAACGTACGCAAAGCGTTCTGACCAGCTTTCCGTTCTTCGCATACTCCTCGATACATTTTGTTGCTGAATACCGGTCCGGGAGCGAGGCATCGAAACCCAGCTCCTTACTCAACTCTTTATTTGAACTATCGGGGCGAAACTTTATGACAGGCATCGGCCAGGCCTTAAAGGCTTCCAGTTCCTGCTTTGTCGCCGCTCTTCGGATGATCGTGGGCGGCTCTTCAGGCCAATCCCCTGCCTCAAAGAACCAAAACTCGTCTTGAGAATCATACCATGCGTCCAATACCCGGCGGCTGTGCTCCGCCTCAATATAGGCAAGTCGGTCGCGATCGTCAGGTTTCCATTCTCCCATACTTGCCGCCCCCGTTTGCGTTGCATATCTGATGAACCAGTCGTGCTTTCTAAGATCGATATCATCCCGGAACACTACTCTGTCTCCGGATTCGCTTATACGATAATCGTAGTCTTCAATGGCAAGCCGTCCGTCGAGAATCACCAAAAGGTCGTCCATTGTCGTCGCAATGCCGTGAAGCACACACTGCTGGGGGTGTAATGGCTCGCCTTCCATATGCACGATATAGTCATCAAAGGGGATGCTTAGATGAAGCTCGAGCTCGCTTGTCGATTGATTGTAACGCCACTGTTCGGATGAAAGCTCGATCTTTCGAGATCGATCGGAATCGTCGATCAGCATAACGGAGCTGATATGCTGGTAGACCCAGCCGCTAAAAATTTTTCCCTCATCATCTTTTCCTGTATTGACCACTGCGATCGCATCGCTTGTTCTCCGTTTTTCGGGTGCTGCCGTCACACACGAGAGGAACACGCTTCCCGTTGAAAGGAGCAACATACAGATAAAAGCAACTGTTTTCAGTATATGATTTTTCATTCTCTATCCTCCTGGAGCTAACGTAGATGCAAAAGCGACACCTTGGTATCATCCAAAAGTATGATTTTAGCCGTTTCGAAAGAGAGCGGACAATTCTGTCCTGTTCCGTGCCCCTGTTTTTCTAAAAATAGATGCAATATGGGTTTTAACCGTGGCTAAGGATATGAAAAGCGACTGGCAAATTTCTGCGTTTGTTTTCCCTTGAAGCAGGAGGGCCGTGATTTCGGTTTCTCGCGGTGAGAGTGCGTAGTCTTTTGCAAACTCTTCCGTCCCCTCCTTTTGCCGATAGCGGGGGCCGTTCAGCATCAGGCTTGCAAAGACGGCACATAGCAAGAGTATAATACGAAAGAACAATACCACCGCTGTCGGCATGATGGAAAAAAGCGAAAAAAGTGCGGCAACGGCGAAAACGACAAAGAAGACCTTCCACAGGCGGATGCTCATTTCGTAGCGGACCAGGTTTTTTTGCTTTGTATCAAGGCGGTAGAATATCAATGAGGCAATAATCCAAAGGATAGCATCGGACGCAAAATAGAAGCCCCGAAGCAACTGCAGTGAACTTCCGAAAAGGACCAGCCCGGAAAATATCACGACGGGAAGGAAGGCAAGAGAAAAGGACTTTGGGAAGGAATATGATCGACCCATAAAAAGTTCCGCACTTTTCATCAGAAGATAGGCGCTGCAGGAGAGTAGGTAGATCCCCAGAGCAAGAAGAAATCGCAGGCCGGAGGCGTAGGGAAAATTCTCAAGCCACGGTGGTGCCCCCCATGCATACAGCAGGGAGCAGATCAGAAAAAAGAGAAGGGATACGATGAACGAAAAGAAGGTAAACGGAAATGTTATCTGGTCTTTTTTCATCATCTTCGGTTTTTCCTATAAAGGGAGCCATAAAGAAAATTTGCAGCCGTTGGGGAGCAGGTTTTCCACGGTGATAGAACCCTTGTTCTTTTTGATGATGTTATAACTGACGGAAAGGCCAAGGCCGATATTTCCACTGTTGGATCCTTTCGTCGAAGTGAAAGGAAGGAATATGTCGTTTGGATTTTCAAGTTTGATACCCGTTCCATTATCTCTGATGGTGATGCAAGCCTCCGGCTTTCCCCCTTTTTTCATCTCGTGGGCGGTGAGTGCTATGGTACCGTTGCTGCCTAGTGCTTCAAAACTATTTTTCAGAAGATTAAGAAGAACCTGTTTTATCTCATTTCGGTCGGCAGAGACCAGCAGGGGCCAGTCGTCGGTTTCAAAATGGATCTCAATATGCTTTGCCTGTGCATTGAAACGGACAAGGTTGATCAGTTCTCTTATGAGAGAGACAATATTGAAAGGCTCTGTTGACAGTTCCCTGTTTTCTGAAAAAGAAAGAAGGTTCGCCACGATGTTTGCAATGTATTCGAACTGCTCCTCGAGATTGTCGATAAGCTTTTTAGATTCTTGATTTCCCTCCGTTAGCCATTTTAGTGATTCGAGATAATTATAGATGATTCCCAAGGGATTATTGATTTCATGGGCAACCCCTGCGGCAAGAAGTCCGAGTGCGGCAAGTTTTTCTGAAAGGATGAGTTGTTCCCTCATCCTTTCCCGTTCGGTGATATCTTCGAGAATGATGATATATCCTAGAGGGTGAAGACCGTCGAGAACGGGATAGACAATGAAATTCGTTTGCATATTTTTTCCGTTCACTTTCAGAGGAATATCAAAAAGCATGGTCTCTTTTTTCCTGTGGATGGACTCCTGAATCTTCTCCATGGCCTCTTTATCACTACCCTGAAAAAGGCCTTCGATATGAACATCGAAATCGAGTCTGTTGAGGTTGAAAAAATCCCTGGCAGTATCGTTGATTAGCTTTACATCATATTTCGTATCAAGAACCAGAAGATTGATGGGAAGACTTTTTAGTATGGCTTCGTTATAACGAAGCAGTTGATAGAATTCACTATTCGAATGCTGCCGGTCCTCTCGTTCCGACATTTGCGTATAGGCTATACGTATAAGGTTTATTTTGTCGATCCGGTTTGTCTCTTCGCTCAGCAGTAGTTCACCGTGACGGATAATAGAAACCCTATCTGCTATGTGATAAACATCGTCGATCTGGTGGGTAATAAAAAGGACCGACGATCCCTCGTTGGTTAATTGATGAAGCATAGGTATGATCTTAATCAGATTGATCGAAGAGAGTTTTTCAAGGGTTTCGTCAAGGATGAGCAGACGAGGTTTTTTGTACAGTTCCCTGAGAATGGCGACAAGGGCCCTATCTGCCATGTTCAGATTGGCTGTCCTTGCCAGAGGGTCGAGGCGGAAGCCATGCTGCTTTATATAATTTTGAGCCTCGAGCCGTATTGCTGCGGCATTAAAGAATGTAAACAGCCCGCCAATGACATCTTTATTGCCGATGAAAAGATTTTCAGCAACAGTGTACGCCTTTGAAAGCGGTATTCTCTGTTTTACCAGGCAGATGTTGGAGCGATCGGCCTTTTGATTTACATAGTTTTGCTGAGCGACTCCCTTCATAAAGAAGCTTCCGCTTTTTATTGGAACTTCACCTTTTATCAAAAGCGCCAGCGAGGATTTTCCTGCACCATGTTCCCCCACCAGTGCATGAATTTCTCCAGGCCTGATGGTGAGTGAAATATCCGAAAGAACGGGCACTTCACCATAGGAGGCACTGATATGTTCCAGCCGAATCAGATCATCCCTCGATGCCATATCTGAGCAACTTGTTATACAGTGTGCTGCGGCTGATATGAAGGTGCCGTGCACACTTTGATTTATTGTAATGGAAACGCTGGAGCGTTTTGACTATAATCTCCTTCTCCGACAGCTCAAAAGCCCCCTGCCTCTCCGACGGCAGATTTCGTATGGAAAGAATGTCGGCAGGCAATTCCTGGATGTGTAGTATCGAATCCGATGTCATGGTGCATGCATAGTGAATACAGTTTCTCAGCTCTCGTACGTTACCTGGCCAGTGATACGCCAAGAAAAGGTCCTGAACTTCCGAGGTAATTCCCGTGATGGGCTTCTTATGCTCCTTGGAGTAGGACGCAAGAAAATATTCGGTTAAGGGCACAATATCTTCCCTTCTGTCGCGCAAGGGCGGAATTTTGAGATGGGCGGCCTTGAGCCGGTAATAGAGGTCTTCCCTGAATTTCCCTTGTTCGATTAATGTCTCAAGATTTTTATTTGTCGCTGCAATGATATTCACATCGATCTTTATTGTCTTACTGCTTCCGACCTTGCGTATTTCCTGGTTTTGAAGGACCCGAAGGATCTTAGCCTGAGTAGACAACGACATATCTCCTATTTCGTCCAGAAAAAGCGTATTATTGTGCGCTTTTTCAAAAAGACCGACATGGTCGGAGACGGCCCCTGTGTAGGCCCCCTTCTCATGACCGAAGAGTTCGTTGTCGAGAAGTCCTTCGGTGAGAGCCGCACAGTTCACCGTCACCATCTCCCGATGACCTCTGGGCGATCTGAGATGAAGATGCTGAGCGAAAAGCTCTTTTCCTGTTCCGTTTTCACCGGTGATGAGCACCGGCAAGTTTGCCAATGCAAGCTTTTTCATCTGAAGAAGGAGTGCTTCTATTGCTTTATTTTTGCTGATAATAGGAGGCGCCTGTCTGAGAACCTTTTCCTTGAGTGAAGAACGTTCATTGTCAAGCTCATTGAGGCGGGATATGGTAGCAAGCAGCCGTAACAGTTTTTCGAAGCGGATTGGTTTTTGAATGTAATCAAACGCACCATATTTTATTGATTCTACCGCCGTCTCGATCGTACCATATCCCGTTATCATGATGACCGGAAGTTCCGGTTTTTTTCGTTTTATCTCTTTGAGAAGGTCGATGCCGGAGATGCTTCCGAGCATGATGTCGATGAGTGCTGCTTCACAGTGACCGGTTCCAAGAAGTGCCAAGCCCTCTTCGGCATGTGTGCTGTAATGACAATCGATTTGATGGAGGCTAAGGCTTTGCCTCATGCTTTCGCAATATGCTTCATTATCATCTATCAATACAATTTGCATACTTCTTTCATCACTCTGTACAGACATATTGTACGAAAATTGTACAACTCAATACCATGACCGTCAACGAAAAACTTGTTTCGTCCTGTAGATGATTCTAACTTGATATTATGTAATAAAATGGTAGACTCCTGTATTGGTACTCCTGGTTGGTATGTTTTTTGCTATATGTCTGATGCATGGCATGCAAAATCATAGTAAGGAGTGATCCATGGGCAAATTGAGAAAGCTGATTGCCGCTGTTTCCTTAGTGGTAGTGTCGGCAGCTGTTTGGGCAAACGGTGGCGGAGAGAGCATGAGCTATGAAACGAGGGATGTGGAGAAGGTGCAGGGCGCACGAAAGGTAATATTGGATACCGACATGGTGGAACTGTTTGACGACGGCATGGCCATGATCCTTCTTGATCGCTCTCCACGTACAGAACTTCTCGGTGTTACAGTGGTTTCCGGGAACACACCAATGCCCCGAGGTATGGCAACTGGTGTACGGCAGCTGGAGGCCATTGGTTCTACCGTTCCGCTTTATGCAGGCAGTCGTTACGGAATCCGTTCCTGGAGGGCTGAGCCCGAGGTCCTCTCCGCCGAGCTGGCAATAAGTCCTGTCGTCTCGTGGGGCGGATATCTGCGGTCCGCCATCGACCCCGAAACCTACAACGGTATTGAATTCGATCCCATGGCACGATGGGCGGAACTCTATAAGACGTTATACAATGAAAGCCCTGTTTATCCCTATGTCTACGATACGGAAAATCCCGATCCTCAAGGAAGAGATGAAGCCGTAGATTTTCTTGTAGACACCGTAAATACGTACCCCGGAGAAGTGACCATTGTGGCTATTGGCCCTCTTACCAATATCGCCAGAGCCATCATGAGAGATCCATCCTTTCCGTCAAAAGTAAAAGAAATAATCTATATGGGCGGTTCATTCTTTTTGCCGGGCAATTCCTCTGCGTCGGCCGAATTTAACTGGTGGGCCGATCCCGATGCTGCAAAGATCGCTCTTCGAGCAGCATGGGGGGATCCTGAGTCGGAATCATATAAGCGCTATGGAAACCAGGTCATTTCCGGTTTGGAGGCAAACCACAATACCGGAGGAATGCCACTTGAGCTCTACAAGAAGATGGTAGCTCAAACCTTCCCAGGCTTGCAGTCGCTCTTTTATAAGCGGGGTATGGATGATGCGCCGACGAATATTTGGGACCTTTTTGCGGCGGCATATCTGATCGATCCTTCGGTCGTGCTTTCCTGGAATAATGATCCTCGGCCTGCGGACAATACCCCTCAGCCCATATATGGTGTCTATGTTGATGTGAACGCCGAGATGGGCCCCGATTACGGGAGGAGCATCGCCTATGAAAAAGAGCAAGGACCTGTCGGCAGCAAAAAGGCTGCAATACAAAATTTCATCGACGAGGGAAAATTTTGGAATGAAATCGTGTACCCTCTATTAGTTGATCCAAAAAATAGGTAGCCAGAAGGCTTTCTGTCGGGAAAAAGCAGCCCCTCTACGGCTGCTTTTTTTGTCATACTGCCGTTGATAGCACGCTGCAAGAAGCTGAAAAGAAAGTTGGAGTTTCCTGTAGCGGAAGTCGGCAGAGTGTCTGGACAAAGTGTCCTAAAATTGAACATATGCCGGTAAGTCTTTCTGATCTGAATAAAAATTGGTTTTTTAATTTATTCTGTTGAAATAACATATTTTTCTCCCTCATGAAACATTCCGCTTGGTACGCTTCTTGCATTCGATACATGCATGCACATGCAAAAATTATTTTTGAGGAGTGGTCCATGAAGAGATGTACAGATGGGAAAACCGGAAAGGTGCTATTTTTGATTCTTGCCGGCTTGATGATTATTGCCGCCCCGGTGTTTTCAGGTGGAAAAAAAGAGAGCGGCAGTGATAAGCCGGTTGTCGGATTGGTGATGAAGTCTTTGGCAAATGAGTTTTTTAAGACCATGGAAGAGGGAGCACGAAAGTTTGCCGAAGAAGACGGAAGCTTCGAGCTGATTCCTGTCGGTATGAATTCCGAAACGGATATCGATACCCAGGTAAGTGCCATGGAGCGTTTTATCACCACAGGCGTCGATATGATCGTCGTTGCCCCTGCCGATTCCGTCGGCATGGTTAAATCCGTCAAAAAGGCCGTTGATGCTGGTATAACTGTTGTAAATTTCGACGTTACCTTGGACAAGGATGCACTTGAGGCTGCCGGACTCCCGAGAGATTTTCTTTTTGTCGGCCCGGATAATGCCGATGGCGCGGAGATGGTCGGTAATTATCTTGGCGATACCATCGGCAAAGGCGCCAAAGTGATCATTATCGAAGGCAACCCCGGAGCCGACAATGCAAAACAACGAAAAGAGGGGTTTATGCGCTCGGTTGAAGCGTATAATTTCGACCTGCTTGCATCGAGAACCGCTCACTGGGAAACAGAGGAAGCCAATACGGTTATGACCAACCTGCTGACAAAGTATCCGGATGTGGAAGGAATCATGTGTGCCAACGATTCCATGGCTGTCGGTGTTGTGAAAGCCTTGGAAGCAGCCGGCCGGGCAGGAGAAATCAAGGTCGTCGGATTCGATAATATCGGGGCCGTTCAGACCCTCATTAAAGAGGGAAAAGTTCTTGCTAGCATTGATCAATTCGGTCCTGAGATGGCGGCGAATGCCATTAAGATAGGGTTCAGGATTCTTGGCGGAGAGAAGTTGTCGGGATGGCAAAAGACCCCCATCAAGCTGGTAACGGCAGAAAATTTATAAACGTCTATATCAGGAGAGGGGACAATACGTCCCCTCATTCTTCGAAAAGGAGAAAACTTGCGTGAGCCCCAAAACAATTGTGGCATTGAAAGGTGTATCGGTCCAGTTTCCCGGTGTCAAAGCCCTGGACAGGGTCGATCTTGATATCTATAACGGAGAGATCCATGTCCTGTTGGGAGAGAACGGAGCGGGAAAGTCCACTCTGGTAAAGATACTCTGCGGTATATATAAGCCGTCCGAAGGTGAAATCTTTTTCAGCGGTGAGAGGTATGAACCTAAAGGCACATTGGATGCCATTAAAAGCGGTATCCGCGTTGTGTATCAGGAGTTCAATCTTTTGCCCTATCTTTCCATTGCAGAGAACATCTTTTTTGAGCAACTACCGAAAAAGCATGGTTTTGTACAATATAAGGTTCTTATGGCAAAGGCCGCCGAACTGCTTAACGAGGTAGGTCTGGGATCGATTTCTCCTAGAACACCTGTTGAGCAACTCGGAGTGGCCCAGAAACAACTTGTTGAAATTTGTAAGGCCCTTTCAGCGGAAAGTAAACTATTGATTCTTGACGAACCTACAGCGACCCTTATGCCGGAGGAGATCGAAAACCTTTTTTCTCTTATTAGAAAACTGAAGGAGAAGGGGGTTTCCGTTATCTATATTTCTCACCGTTTGAAAGAGGTTTTCGAGATCGGAGACAGAATCACCGTACTTCGAAACGGCTCTCTCGTTGGAACCCACCGTGCCGGGGAACTGGACATACCAGGTATCGTAAAAATGATGGTCGGGAAAGAGATGGCCTCCGAATATCCCTTTGACGCAGCCGTGCATCCTGGAACCTCCTTTTTTTCGGTAAGAAACCTTCGGTACAGGGGTAATCAGCATTCCGTTGATTTTGATCTTCGCCGGGGAGAGATACTCGGTGTTGCAGGGCTCGTTGGGTCGGGACGAACAGAAACCATGCGTGCACTTTATGGCGCTGACAAGCGGGATTCCGGCAGCGTGACTCTCAATGGTCGGGAGCTTTCTGTTTCGTCACCGAAAGATGCCGTTAAAAATGGAATTTGTCTTTTGACTGAAGATCGAAAAAGCCAGGGTCTTGTCCTAGAAATGAGCTGTACCGAGAACATAACGATTACAAACCTGGGGGATGTCTCTTCACATGGATTGTTGAAAAAAGAAAAGGAAGCCGAGGTAAGTCGTTCATTGATTAAAAAACTTGGCATACGAACAACATCGGAGAGGACAACCGTCAAAAATCTTTCAGGTGGAAATCAACAAAAAATTGTGATTGCCAAATGGCTGTACAGAAACGCGGAGGTTTTGATTTTTGACGAACCGACCAGAGGCATAGACGTGGGGGCCAAATATGAAATCTATCTTCTGTTGTGGAAACTTGCTGCGGAAGGAAAAGGGATTATTGTAATCTCTTCAGATCTTCCGGAGATTATGGGTATTTGTCATCGCATGTTGATTTTCTCAAATGGAAAAATCACCGGAGAGTTGAAACGAAAGGAATTCAGTCAGGAGCGGATTCTCTCGCTTTCATATGCTGAATATCTGAACCAAAGCAAGGAGACAGAGGAACGAAGGGATGGGTGACATGAAGTTTAAAGCAAACATGAATTATCTTCTCAGCGAAGGGGGTATCGGCATTATTTTGGTACTTTTGTTTCTTATTTTTGCCGTGACTACCCCCCATTTTGCAAGTTTTCAGAATATTTCAAATATTTTTACCCAGATAAGTATCAATACCATCATCTCTGTCGGTATGACCTTTGTTATTCTGTTGGGTGGTATCGATCTTTCGGTTGGATCGCTCCTCGCACTTTGTTCTGTCGCGGCGGGCATGGTCATGAGTAATGGAGAGCTTTCTCCTGGTTTCTCCATTTTTAGTGCTGTTTTCTTGAGTATCGTTATAGGTATGTTTTTCGGGCTTGCAAACGGAGCAATTTCCGAGAAATGGAAAATCCATTCCTTTATCGTGACTCTCGGAATGCTGAATATAACAAGAGGAATGGCCCTTCAAGTCAGTAATTCGCGGACCTTTTTTGATTTTCCCGCCGGTTTCAACAGTTTTGGGAATATAAATATTGTTGGGCTTCCCATTATTTTCGTAATTGCTCTCCTACTTGTTATTTTGGGGCAGGTAGTACTTACCCGGACTGTTTTTGGCCGCATGCTTATTGCTATTGGGAACAATGAGGAGTCTGTTCGGCTTTCAGGGCATAATACCGCGTTGTACAAGGTACTTGCCTTTGTCATTTGTGGCGCAAGTGTCGGTATTGCCGCGATTATGTATATGCTGCGTCTTAATATAGCCAGTCCTATTTTAGGGGTGGGCTTCGAGCTGAATGCTATTGCGGCCGTTGTCATCGGTGGGACCAGTATGAACGGCGGGAAGGGATCGCTTC
The DNA here is from genome assembly GCF_000143985.1 of Sediminispirochaeta smaragdinae DSM 11293. Lineage (GTDB taxonomy): Bacteria > Spirochaetota > Spirochaetia > DSM-16054 > Sediminispirochaetaceae > Sediminispirochaeta > Sediminispirochaeta smaragdinae. Next base: position 1,353,322 of record NC_014364.1, read on the forward strand.
TCGGGACCTTCCTCGGTGCTTGTATCATGGGTGTGTTGAATAACGGGCTTTTGCTGATCGGACTTGGTGACTTTGCCAGACAGATTGTGACGGGTCTTATCATTATTCTTGCTGTCATTCTTGATCGGTATCGAAACAGTTTTTCTGCAAGGTTAAGGGAGGCATAGAAATAATACCGTTTTCCTTGATACAGGATATACTGGTCGAATGACAAAACAGCTCAAGAGTACTGCCGTTCTTATTTTTCTTATTATCGTGGCCTTGTTTGCAATAGGTCGGGTTCATCTACGGGAAGGCCGACCTCACAGGGTAACCGTGGCACTTGTTATGAAGTCTCTTGCCAATGAGTTTTTTTTGACGATGGAGCAGGGGGCGCGTGATCACCATATGAATAATGCAGAACGTTACGATCTCCTGATCTATGGCATCAAGGATGAGCAGGCGGTAAGCCAGCAGATTCATATTGTCGAACAGCTGATGGCAATTGATGTAGATGCCATCATTATCGCACCTGCCGACTCAAAGGCCTTGGTCCCTGTTTGTCAAAGGGCGATGGCGTCCGGGGTTGCCATAGTCAACATAGACAATAAATTTGATGCGACGGTCATTGCGGAACGCGGCTTGCATGTTCCTTTTGTCGGTCCTGATAATTATCAAGGGGCCAAGGCGGCAGGAGATTATCTTGCCGATCATCTGTCCTCCGGAAACCAGGTTGCCATCATTGAGGGAATCCCTTCTGCCTATAACTCTCAGCAGCGTTGTCTTGGCTTCAGAAAGGCTATGGACGACGCCGGAATAATGATAGTCGATACCAGGCCGGCACTGTGGGAGATGGACAGGGCGTATACTACGGTTATTTCAATCCTTAACGAACATCGGAATGTGCGAGCCCTACTCTGTGCAAACGATAATATGGCTCTTGGAGCTGCAGCAGCGGTAAAGGCTGCTTCAAAAAGAAATTCAATGTACATCATCGGTTTCGATAATATCTCAGCGGTAAATAATGAGTTGAAAAAGGGAGATATTCTTGCCACGGTAGATCAGCATGCTGCTCTGATAGCGGTGAATGGTATTGAGATGGCTCTCAGCATGCTTAATGGTGAGGATGTTGATTTGATATGTACAACACCCGTTGAACTGGTAACTGCCTATGAATAAGTTTGTTGCATTCTTCAAATCGAAATTTCGAAGTATCGCCGGTGAAATTGATAATGTGAGCGGCCTTTTGTTGGCACTTTGTGCCCTCATTTTGTTTTTTTCCCTGCGTAGCGACCATTTTCTTTCCGAAAAAACTTTGGCCACGATTGCCAATCAAATTCCCGTGCAAATGGTACTTGCGGTAGGTATGACCTATGTACTTATCATCGCCGGGATAGATCTTTCTATCGGATCGGTTTTGGCCCTGTGCAGTACAGTACTCAGTCTCTTACTCATACGCTTTCATATGCCGCTACCGGTTGCACTCCTTTTGACGACTCTGACGGGCATCTGTGCCGGTTTTATCAACGGTCTTCTTTCTGCCTGGCTCTCGATACCAAGCTTTATCGTTACTCTTGGTATGATGGAAATTGCACGGGGCCTTGCCTATATCCTTTCGGATTCGCGCACGATCTATATCGGAACCGGGATAGCCTGTTTTGCGGCTTCTCTCTGGGGTGGTATTTCCGTAGCCTTTCTTATTGCCATCGCCATATCGGTAGTCGGCCAACTCCTTCTAAAATATACCGTCTTGGGGACTTATTTATCGGGAATAGGAACAAAGGCGTCGGATATGCCTTTGTCCGATGCCTTGATTCGCAAAATAAAGATTTTTGTTTTTTCGATAATGGGAATGCTGGTTGCGATTGCCTCGATGTTTCATACGGCAAAACTCGAAGCAGCCGATCCCAATGCCGGTTCAGGGCTGGAACTCCAAGTCATTGCTTCGGTGGTGATCGGCGGTACAAGTCTTTTAGGTGGCAAAGGATCGGTGGTCAATTCGATGTTCGGTGTTCTTATCATGGCAGTTTTGCAGACCGGTCTTGCACAGCTAGGGGTTGATGATCCCCTTAAGCAGCTGATAACCGGTCTGCTCATCATCATTGCGCTGCTCTTGGATCGATACCGGGAACAGCCATGATCACCTTTCTATCTTGCCAAATATCTTGTTGTAAAGTAGTCGTCCGGTATCGACGGGTTAAATTGAATTTGGTCGATCGTTAAAATAGACCTCCGGTTGTCCTGCACATTCGTCATTTCAATCTCCATCATCCTGTAGGTATGCTTTTGAGGATCGATTTCCCTGACTGCCTTTACTTCCATCACTTTTTCTTCTTCACCGTATCGATCGAAATAGACGGCTTTCCTGAGAACAAAATCATGTGTACTGATGTATGAGATCTTTTTTGAAAACCCATATTCGTCCTCAATATCTTCGTCATTCGGGGTTATCTCGATACTCCAGCATGGCTCCCCTCCAACGATTTCATCGGTCAGCAGTCGGTAGGCGAAGTCTTCAACCGTCGGGATCGACATATCTGCATAGGAAAATTCAGACCCCATAAAGCTTTTTGCGTTTTCCGAGCTGACAATTCTCCGCGTCTTACGGAGGGCGGGGAGGTACATCCATTTTTCATCATCCGAATCGGCGTGGTCAAAGGTAAGAAAACCCGTACCTTCTACGTCGGCAGGAGCGATGAACCGTACGAGCTTTTTTTCCAGGCTCCCGTTATCGTATAGTTTGGTAACGGTTGCCATCTTTCTTATTCTCATTTCTCCTTTCTCATTAATAATGGTGAGTGTCGATATCGCTTCCGTACCGTCGACGCGGGTTGCATCGATGGACCGCTGCTGAATTTGTTTTGCCGTAAGGGCTTCCTGTGCCGACAGATGAAAGATGAAATTTACAAGCATCGCCAGAATGAATAATTTTCTCACATGTCCCATGAAACACCTCCTGATATAGTTTCCCGTTTACTTCTGCGTTTCAGAAAATCGGGACGCAGGAACATACAGATTGCCGGTACCAATATTAATCCCCCGGCAAGGCAGGCAAAGATAATAAGGATCATCAACAGGCCGAAGAAACGCACGGTGAGAAAGGAAGATACTAATAACGAAGCAAATCCGATGATGACCGAAAGAGCGTTGTATATGATTCCTCGTCCTGTCGTTGTAATCGCGCAGGTGGCCGCTTTTTCACGTTCCATCCCGTTCCGTATTTCCTCCCGATATTTCCAGAATAGGTGAATGGTATAGTCGATACCGACACCGATCATGATCGACGACAGCAGTGCAGTGGTATAGTTGAGCTCAATTCCTGTGAAGCCCATGATACCGAAGAGGAACATCATAGCGAATACCAGGGGAACAATCTGGAGGAATGCCGCTTTCAGCGATCGAAAGGCGAGGGCGATAATGATACATACTATCAGAAGCGAAAGGCCAAGGGATCGAAATTGGCCGTGGACAATTTCTTTATCCATGGAGGAAAAGACATCGGCATTTCCTCCTATCAAGGCAACATTTGGGTCGTCTTTCACCAGCTCTTTGATCTCTCTGACGACTTTGCGTATAATTGGGGTATTCAGTTCCTTGAATCGAATAAGGATCATTGCTTTCCGAAAAGAGAAATCCACCATTTTTTCCAGATCGTCTGGATCCCCACTCATCAGGTAAAGTTCGAAATATTGGGAAACGGCATTGTAGGAGTCTGGTATTTTGTCGTAATCGGGATCATCGGGGCTATTCAGGGCCCTGCTGATTTGACGTGTTACGGTTGCTATGGATTGCGTCGTACCCACTTCGGGCATCTCTTTTATTGTTTTTTCGATTTTGTCGATCCGTTGTAAGAGGACGGGGTCCTTGATATCACCTTCAAACACAATCGAAAGGGGAAAAAATCCTCCAAGCTCGTCGTTGATTACCTTTGATGATTCCTTTGCCGGATGTCCGTCGGGATAAAGGTCGGTAGGATTTGTGTTTACCGATAGTTTTGTTATGCCGAGGAAAACGATAGCGGTGATGACGATAAAGCAGGAAACGATCCTGCGAGGGTGTTCGGTAACCACCGTGCTTATCGTATCCAGAAGTTTTACCATTCCTACGGCATTGCGTTTTCTATCTGGCAGCGGTTTGATTTTGGGGAGTGTCGCGCTTACGGCGGGGATGAAAAGCAGACTGGCCAGCAAAGCGAATCCGATGCCGATTCCCCCGAGAATCCCCATTTGCCGGGCGGGGATGAGGATATGGCCGAGCATACAAAACAAACCTGCGATTGTTGTCAAGCCTGCAATGATGATGGGTTTCCCCAGGCTGGTCATCATACGGCTTGAAATTTCCTGCTTCGTAAGGGTATTACCGGGATTATTGTCATCCTGATAATGGGTAAACATGTGGATGCCGTAATCGTTTGCAACGGCTAAAAGGAGAACCGGCAGAATGATCGTTACAACGGTAAAGTCCCAGTGAAACAAGGGGATGGAGCCGAATACGACGAAGATGGACATAAAGACTACCAGCGAAGATGTCCAGACCCCTCGTATCTGTCTAAAACTAACGAAGAGGAACAGTAGCATTAAAAGGATTCCAAAGGGAAGAAGATGTGTTATATCGTGTTGCATGCTGGTGGATGTCTGCACTCGAAGATAGGGACTACCACCCAGAAATGTCTCTTCATTGCCCGGAATTTTTTGTATGAGTTTTTCCAAGGGTTCTACAACCGATTTGTCCGGTATCCCTGGTTCGAGCATCCCAATGACGGCTGTCGTCGTAAAATCTTTTGAAACAACACTCCCGTATACAAGATCATTGGCGGAAAGCTCTTCCTTTATCTCTTGTATCTCTTTCGATGACTTTGGTATTTTCTTTACTGCCGGGTCGACGATCATTGCATCGTCTTCGTTCCTCACCTGTTTTGTGTCAAATAGCGACATGACTTTTTCGATTCCCTTTATTTTCTTCATCTCATGAGAAATCTCTCTCACTCTCTTAAGGGTCTCGGCATTTACTACATCATCTGTTTTCAAGACTACCATCACCATATCCGTCCCGCCGAAGAGTTCTTCGATCTTTTTCTGATTGGCTCGTGCCGGCATATCATCCGGAAGATAGGTGAGCATGTCCGGGTTAAAATGGATATTCTTCATTTGAACACCCATACATACTGTAGCAACAAGAAATGCGATAATGAATAACCATTTCCATTTGATGACAAATCGTGAAAGCTTTTCCATAGATTACTCCTGTTGATCGTTACATTATTACGCTCAAAACGAGAGCTGTATTTCGCAGAAAACGGCACTCCTGTCATCCGACATGTAGCCGTACAAGGTATCGTCCGGTCCATAGTAGAGTTGTGCCCCGCAGATGAGATTGACCGCATCGTAGAGGGCGTAGGTGACTTTCGGCTGTACATAGGTTTCTTCGGTACTGAGATTCGCCAGTGCCAGTAGTTCGCATTTCACCTCTTCATGGAAGAGTGTTACCGAGGGGCGCAGTGAAACCGAATGCTGCCAGGTTTCCTGCTGTGAGAAGATCATCCTGTTCCATCGGGCGATCTCTTCAAGGCTGCTGTCGGAAAGGGAATGGGTTTCCAAATCCTTGACATATTTCCCGATGTATTGGGCTATGCAACTGAAATTCCTCCACGATCGGTCAATCCCCACGATGTACTGAAGTTCGCTACAGGGAATGGAAAATGTCTGGTTAGAATCTTTATAGGGGAAAGAGTAGGCGCATTCGCCTCGGAATCCGAAAGAACCTATACTTGTCGAAAAATCGGAACCGATAATGCGGGTACGAAATTGCTCTGTGTACAGCTGGCTTCCCGCATAGGTAATTCCCGGGGTTTTTGCATATCCATCGTAATAGGATAACGATCCCTCAAAGGCCGTTCCCAAAAGGTCGAGTTTCAAGCCGATGGAGCCATTGTCCCAGTTTGAATCGGGATTGCTTGCTTCTGCCCATTCGACACCGGTGGGAAGCGTTACATCTTCGAAGGGCAGTATGGATGATTTCGCCACCGGAACCCAATCGACCTCCAGTGAAAAAGGGGCTGCATAATAGGTACTCTTTACGAGAAAGTTCGCGAGTTTTTTGTCGTCTTCATCGGGGGAGATAACGGTATAATCGAGGGGTGTTATATTGTTGCTGGGATTGATCCCGTCGGCTCTTCCCCATACGACAATCTGTCGTCCAATACGTAGATCAATTGTATCGAAACGAAGATTGACATAGCCTTCGCGCAGAGTAAACTCGTTGTTCTCTTCATCTTCCGATGCCCCGCGGAACCGAAGTTCGAGATACGCGGAAATATCCTCGTTTGCCGATACTTCACATTTCACCACTCCCATGGCATATACACTCGTCAATTCATCGTCTGTTGCGAATATCCCTGTTTGAACTGTTCCCTTTTGCTGTAGTGCCGGTTGTTCAGTTGTTGAGATCCGGTCCCCGGAAACCGCGCTATCGAAGAGACTCTGTGCGTGTCCGCTTTCAGGCATCAGGAGAAATGCTGCTGCCAGGAGGAGAGCATATAGGCCCCGCTTGCAGCATGCCGGTAAACATTCGCTCTGCTTACTTGGTATGAGCATTATCTTTCCTCTGTTTTATTTTTTAAAATTGAATATAAATTCAATTTTGTAGTAAAAAAATTACAGCCCTTCAAGTCCGTAAAAATGATACTGAGCCAAGAGCGCAATCATCTTTTTTGCCCATTCTGCATCTTTGTAATGTCTGGTAATCTCAAAGAAACTTTCCATTAAGTTGGTTGCCAGCATATGATGGAATAGATCATCCTTCACCTCCATGTCCGTTACTTTTTTGCTCGTGATATAGTTTTTGATATGAGTTTTTGCAAGATTAATAAACTCATCCTTTGCCGCTTCATATTTGGTACCGGCGCATTTGTCGATCAGAATAACCGCTTGCTTTCTGTCGGTTTCCAGCAGGTCGATTAAAAAGGGAATTTCTGTTTCGAAAAAATAGTGTGTGTCGTTATTTCCTGCAGACTCATTACGGAGCAGTGTCGTTATTTTACGATAAACAGGCATGACAACGGCATCCAAAAGATCTTTCTTGCTTTTGTAGTAGCTATATACAAGGCCGACCGGAATGGTTGCATGCTCTGCTATCGTTTTCATTTTAGACTTTGCGAATCCATCCACGTAAAAGGATTCAACGGCAGCATGTAGAATTCTCATGCGTATTTCTTCTTTTAGGACCTGCATCTGCTTCCTCGAATTCTCTTTCTTTTATTATTGAATCTTTATTCAGTATATCAACATCACATTTTTTGTCAATGGGATGAACATGCTATTTCCAATGCAGGATTTGCATTCGGAGCTTATTCGATTAGCAAAAGCCGTTCGGCCAGAGACCTGAAGTCTATGCCATTTTCTCTGCCGATTCTTTCCTGCCAGCCATCGGGAATGGCAGATAGACCGGAGAAGGCCCCGCACAGTGCGCCTGTTATGGCCCCATTGGTGTCGGCATCGTCACCGATATTAATGACGGTAATCAGGCCGTCGCGAAAGCCTCCCTGTGCGGCATAAAAAACGCCGAGGGAAAGAGGAATCGACTCGTAGCTTTTCATGCCCGCACCTATATGCTGGTAGAGAAGATAGGCAATATCGGAAAGTGGACGATGCGTGTTTTCTTCCACGATTCGTTTTGCCAACCTGATTCTGACGCTTACCGAAGGAGCCGGGATGTCATGTCCGGCAGCCTCTCCCTCTTCTGCAGCTCCGGCGGCCGCCTCAATAATCTGCTGTGGCGTATAGCCCCCTTCTGTGGCAAGGGCAACGGCAACGGCAACGGCTGCCGTTGCGGCAACCGCAGGCTTGCTTCCGTGGGAGGGCAGGGCGGAAGCGATGGCGGCTTTAAGGCACGCTTGGGGTCTACCGTGAAAAAAGATGCCGACAGGAGCGACGCGCATGGCCCCGCCGTTGGTGTCCCCCCCCTCCGCCGCCTTTTGATAATCTCCTCCGGCTATGATCGTCTCGAGAAATTTTCTTGTGCTGGGGCCGATAACCGTGCTTTCGAGCATCTTCTTCTCTATTGCCCACTGTTTCATTTTATGTATGAAAAGTGCCTCGTCGAAACCCTTTGCCTCGCAAAGTACCTCGGAGATGATGAGGCTCTCTTCGGTATCGTCGGTCACCTCGGCTTGATGAAGCCCGCCGTGGGCGGTCTGCTGGCTTGCGGGAGTGAGAAAATCGTCAATCCGGCCATAGACATGTCGTATCGTATCCGGGGACATGAAAGAGGCAGGCATGCCCATGGCATCTCCTATGGCTGAGCCGATGAGGCACCCGGCGGCTTTATCAATCATACTCTCAACTCCTTTCCGTTTGTTACTATCAATTCGACATCATCAAGAGAGAAATTCCCGTGTGGGCCCCATATCCTGGTGGCAAGGGAACCACAGCCGTTGGCGATCTGCAGAGAGCGTTTCAGCGGGGCGTCTACCGAGAAGCCGTAAAGCAGTCCCGACGCAAAGGCGTCTCCCGCCCCAGTGGTGTCGATACGTTTACCGGCATAAGGCCATACATGCAGCGTTTCATTTCCGGTGTAGGCCGTTACACCTCTCATCCCCTCTTTTCGTATGACAAGCTCCACTCCCAGATCAAGGAGATAGGAAACAATTCCGTTATCGACGCCTATACACGTTCCCAGACGCTTCAATTCTCCTTCGTTAGGTGTAATACAAAAAGCGAGTTTGAGGATTTCCGTAAGCACCTCTTTTCCAATGTTTTCCACAAGGGCCCCGGGGTCGAAGAGGATGCGGGTGCCGCCGTCTTTCAACCGTTTCAGGGCGTTGAGGATGGGCTCCCGATATTCCGGCTCCTGAAGGTAATAGCCGGTAAGATAAAGAAGGGATGTCTCTCCCCTGAGCCGATCGGAAATCATCATAGGCCTGAACACCGATTCCGAACCCTTTCGGGTAAGAAAGGTACGTTCGCCCTCGTCATCAATGATATTTATGGAGAATCCGTTTGCCGCACCTTCTTGTCGAAGGATACAGGCTTCGGGTAATTCTTTCTGCCTGATATAGTTGATGAGAAGCTGATCTTCAATGCCATCTCCGATCAGGGAAACGATGTAGGGATTGAGGCCGAGATTTTTCAGGGTCACCGCGGCATTGAGAGCACATCCCCCGGGAATGGTTTGGGCACTCTTGATTAAGGTATCTGTTCCGCGTTCCGGATAGTGGCGCACCTCTAGGTAGATGTCTCGTATCAAGCCGCCCATGACAATGATCGGTTTTTCATCTTGTTTCGTCATTACTATTCCTTTTCCCTTTCTAAGATCAAGGTGCTTTCCGGTTCCCATGAGAGAAAGACCGAGTCCCCGGCAACGAATTTTCGCTGCCCTGCAGAGATGTTCTGCTGCTGTACCTTGATCTCCTGCCCAAGGGCCCTGATCCTAAAAATCGAGAGGTTTCCGGCATAGGTAATGAATTCGATCTTCCCTCTGATTGCCTGATGCTCTTCCCTATCCGAGATGGTGATCTTTTCAGGGCGCACCGATACCGTGCAGTGTGTGCCGTCTTCCAGAAATTCATCGCACCGGAAAGGTAGATATTGCTTTTCATCCATCATGAGCAGATACCCATGATTTCCTTCGCGCCTTACGACCCCTGGAAAAAAGTTTGCCTGGCCGAGGAAGTCTGCGACGAAGCTGTTTTTTGGATGTTCATACACGGTATCCGGTGTATCAAGCTGGACAATCTTTCCCTTTTCCATAACGGCAATATAATCGGACAAGGTTAAAGCCTCTTCCTGGTCGTGGGTCACAAAGATGGTCGTGATTCCAACCTCTTTCTGGATCTGTCGAAGTTCAACCTGCATTTCGACCCGTAGTTTTTTATCGAGAGCCGAAAGGCTTTCGTCGAGAAGGAGCAGGCTCGGCCTGATCACCAGTGCCCTGGCAAGGGCAACCCGTTGCTGCTGACCGCCCGAAAGCTGCTTCGGTTTCCGTTTCTCATATCCGGTCAACCGAACCATTTCCAGGGCTTCTGCAACCTTCTTTTTTATCTCGCTATGATTGTGGTTCCTCTGTTCCAGACCATAAGAGACGTTTTGTTCCACGCTCATATGGGGAAACAGGGCGTAGCTTTGGAAGACCATGCCGATATTACGCTTAAAGGTGGGTATCCCGTTTATGATCGTGCCGTTTAAACGGATGCTGCCCCCCTCCGGCTTTTCGAACCCCGCTATCAACCTCAGGGTTGTTGTTTTTCCGCAGCCTGATGGGCCCAATAGGGATAGAAAGGATCCTTCCTCGATATCAAAACCAATGTTATCCAGCACCGTAGTTCCGTCGTAGATTTTACTTAGCTCTCGCACTTCCAAATATGCCATCATGCATCTCCCTTGTCACTTTTGAAAAGTGCCCTGATTGATGATCTCATCACCGCCGCCGTGACTGCGATTAAACTCAGCGAAGCGAGCAGGATGATGGTTGCCACCGCGTTCATCTCCGGTGTGAAGCCGAACTTTATCGAAGAATAGATCTCCATCGGCAGGGTTGTGGTACCCGTGGGAATCAGAAAATAGGAAATAACAAAATTATCAAAAGAGATCATAAAGGAGAGAAATCCACCGGAAAGCATGGCGGGCAGCATCATCGGAAGTGTGACCCTGTAAAAGGTCGTCCAATCGCTGGCTCCAAGGCTGCTCGATGCTTCCTGGGTCTCCTTTCCCATATCCCGGACACGGGCAATAATGACCAGTGCCGAGTAGGGGAGGGAAATAATCAAGTGCCCTATCAAGAGGACAATAAAATTCCTATCCAAGCCTAAACTACGCAAAAGCAACAGAAGGGAAAGCCCCATGATCAGCCACGGCATCGTAAGCGGCAGCATAACCAGAGACTGCATGGCCGTTCGCGTCTTCCTTCCTGCAAGGTTCGTTCCAAGAGCCAGGGATGTGGCAAGAATTACCGACAGTACGGCCGTAATGGCTCCGATCCAGAGGCTATTGATGGTTGCCTGAAGAATTTTTTCATTCCCTGCAAGGGCCTTGTACCATTTGAGGGAAAACTCTATGGGAAGAGCGTTGTATTGTGACCTATTGAAGGACATCACCATGAGGACGATGATCGGCGTGTAAAGAAAGAGTAGGAGCAGGCCTGTGTATATCCATCCGAACAATTTCTTAGCCATTGATACGCACCCCCCGCTTTCGCAAGGCGGAGAGAATTCCCATTGAGGCGAGTACCATCACAAGGAGAAGGAAGGCTATCGCCGAGCCGAAATTCCAACCGTAAATCTCGAAAAACTGGTCTTCGATGACCGTCCCTATGACCGATCCTTGCGTGCCTCCCAGAATTCTCGGCTCGACGAAGCTGCCCAAACAGGGTACGAACACCAAGATGGCGCCGCTTATGATGCCCGTTTCGGTGAGGGGGAGAATAACGCGGCGGAAGGTCGTAATGGGCCGTGCTCCGAGACTGCGTGATGCCTCCAGCAGGGAATCATCTATCTTTTCCAGGGTCATGTAGATGGTGATGATCATATAGGGGCAGAATATATGGACCAGCCCGATAATGACCGCCGTCTGTGTAAAGAGGATACCCAATCCCTCTCCCGAGCTAAGATGCACATGCTGCAATGCGATATCAAGTATTCCTCCGTCCCGGAGAAGATTCATCCAGGAATAGGCGCGAATCAGTTGACTCGACCAGAAGGGGATAATGATGAGCATGAGAATGATGTTTTTTCCCTTTGCAATGAGCTTTGCCAGAATAAAGGCCATAGGATAGGCAATCAACAGGCTGATCACCGTAACCAGAAGGCTCATTCTCATGGTTTTGAGGGTTAGTTTGAGATAGAATGATTTGCTGAAAAATCTGGCATAGTTCGCCAGGCCTACAAATCCGCTGCCGTCGTCGCCCTGAAAGCTGTATGCGAACATGATAAACAGCGGTACAACGGCAAAGCTGATGAGCATGAAGGCCGACGGGCTTAATAAAAAGATTGTTTTCTTTTCCATGATACTACTCTGAAGAAAGATCCATGGCGGAACACTAGTAAAGGACCAAAGAGCCCGGCTCCCAAAAGAATCCGGGCTCACCATAACAAGACTATTACTTGGCCTTGACCTCCTGCCACAGCTCATTCCACTCGGTCTTTGTGCTGTTGTCCCGGTAGGCGATGAAGAAGAGCTTATTGATCGCATCTTCTCCAAGATTGTTCTCCTTCACAAACTGCGGATCCAACTCCTCTGCAACTCGCTGATTGACAGGTGCCGGGCCTCCGCTGGTAACCCATGCCTTCTGAAACGCCTCTCCGATCATGTAGTTGATGAATGCATAGGCCATATCCTTGTGGGGGGCATCTTTCACGATCGCCCAGTTGTCGACCCAGCCGATTGCCCCCTCTTTGGGAATCACGTATTCGATAGGTTCTCCGTTGAGCTTCATGGCAGCTGCCTGACCGCTCCACATCATGCCGACGGCGATCTGCTTGTTTGCAAAGAGCTTTGAGAATTCATCACCAGTCTTCCAGTAGGTTCTGTTCAGGGGCTTTTGTGCGATAAGTTTTGCCTTGATCGCCTCTAAGTCGGAGGGATGATTTGGATCCTGGCCGAGGATGATTGCGGCAGTCATGACAGCATCGTTGTAATCGTCCCGAAAGGCAATCTTTCCTGCATAGTTCTGGTCCCAGAGCACCGAGATGGTATCAACCTTTTCCTGTATCATATCGCTGTTGTAGGCAATGGCCGTAGAACCCCATACCCAAGGAACCGCATAGAGCTTCCCGTTTTTGGAATTTTCAGGGAGTTGTCTGAACTTTGCAAACACATCGCCATAGTTGTCCAGTTTTGATGTGTCTATCGCTTCGATAAGCCCTTCGTTGATCGCCATGGGAAGGACCGAAGCGTTTGGCAGAACCACATCGAATTTCCCTATTCCACCTGTTCGAAGTTTGGTAAGAAGTTCTTCCTCCGAGGCCATATATTCGTGTACGATTTTACAGCCATAGGACTCTTCGAAATGACGAATGACCTTTTCACTGTCGGATCCGTAATCCTTCCAGTTCACGACGACAAGAACATTTTCATCTTTTGATGTCTCCTGGCTTCCTGCGGCATAAAGCGAAAAAGAAACCAATACCGACATCAATACGGCAATCCATTTTGCTTTCATCTACCTCTCCTTTTGTTTTTCCGCATGTATTACATGCAGATAAATTCCCATACAAGCTTCAACGGCTTATTGTCGTCATCATGTTCAGCGCCATCCTTGGGCTGTAGAGCACGGAAACCTCCCTCATCACCCGATATAATGATGATGATCCGAAATCGTAGCGATCGATATCGGGAAATTGCGTCAAGGAAATGAGTGAGGTGTCGATGGTCCGATAGTGATTGCCGAAATCATCCATTATTCCTCTTGCCCTGATTAATCGTAATCGTTTTTCCCCCTTGCCACAATGTTCGATCTCATTGGTGAGAACAATTGATGTCGGCTTCTTACCAAGAGATGTGACATAATCGGTAAAACCGTTGAAATTCCATATGCTGTAAGTGATCTCCCGAATACTGACAAATGAGCCCTTCCCTCGAATTTTCCTTACAAGTCCTTCCTGTACCAATTCGGATAAAGCGCGTCTTATCGTTTGCCAGGTAACATCGTACAGGGAGGCAAGCCGAGGCCCAGAGGGAAGAGGTTCACCATCCTCATACTCCCCCTTGAAGATCGCATCTTTCAGGATCTGTTTCAACTGCAGATATAATGGTATCCCGCTGCTTTTTTCTAACATTGCTTCCATGTTGTTTGCTTGTGTGTACAAGTTCTATTATATATGTATGTTCTTTACGGGTCAAAGACAATCAAGAACGACAGATCACATCTTGTGATTCTGCCGTTCTTGAAGGGTTTAATTTTCTTTAACGTATGAGACGCCGAGTTTCGCAGGAACGTTGAATTGCTTTCGACTTATGGTAAGTATGATCGTCAGGATATAGGGAAGGGCGATGAACACCTCGTTCGGTAGAAAGCCTCCTCCCGAAGATTGCATATAAATTGCAATGGATTCGGCGACACCGAAGATAAGTGCTCCTATAATTGCGCCGATGGGATTCCAGTTTCCGAGAAAACAGATGGCAAATGCAATCCAGCCCCGTCCTCCTATAATACCTTCGGTATACATTCCCAGATAGACAACAGAGTAGAAGGATCCTGCTATTCCTCCAAGCACTCCGGCAATCAGGATGACGAGCATACGTACTTTTTCTACACTGATACCTACAACATCAACGGCAACGGGATTCTCTCCGACTGAGCGGATGACCAATCCCACCGCGGTTTTAAATAAGATGAAATAGGCGGCAAGGGCTAAAAGAAAGGCTATATAGGTGAGGATGCTTTGGTCAAAAAGAAGCCCTCCAATAACCGGTATTTTCGACAAAAGCGGAATAGGTAACTTTTCCAGCGGTTCAATAGTCAACGGTAGCAGTGGAACCCCAAAAATGACACGATGAAAAAAAGCGACGATTCCCGCTATGAAAATATTAAGCGCTGTTCCCGTTACGATTTGATGCTGCTTGAGAATGATGGTGATCCAACCGTAGATAAGTGCAACGCACAAACCCAAAAGGGCCGCAAGAAAAAAGCCCATCAGATAGCTTCCTGTTGTGTAGACACCGACAAAGCCGCCCCAGGCTCCGATGAGAAAAATCCCCTCCACAGCTATGATCATTACCCCGGCACGTTCCGCGATAACCTCGGCAGTGGCACCAATCAAAAGAGGGGTACTCATCAAAAGTGCACGTGCTATAATGTTAATCATCGCTTTACTCCGGTTTTCAATTTTGCAATATCCCGACGAAGCTCCAGCTTCTTTCTTACCCAGAAGGATAATAGGACGAATATCATGACGAAACCTTCCATGATACCAATGATACTGGAAGGGATGCCTGAGGTCTGTCCGAGAATCGATCCCCCTACCTTCAGGGCCCCGAAGAGGATTGCGCCGAAAATAATGCCGATTGGGTGGGCGTTTGCCAGAATGGCTATGCCGATTCCTTCCGACCCTATCGTGGTATTAAAATCTTGAACCAGCATATGCTGAACCCCGTTTACCTCGGTGAATCCGGCCATCCCTGCAAGTGCGCCACTTATGAGGAATGCAATGATGTAAATCCTACCGGATTCTATGCCTGCGTAGCCGGCGGCTACGGGATTCAATCCTACAACACGGATCCGAAATCCTATCGTTGTTTTGTAAAGAAACCACCAGCAGAAGATGGCGACCAGGATTGCTAGAATGAAACCTGCATGAAGCCTTGTTCCATGGATGATTGTCGGAATAAAAAGTTTATCCGCAATTGGGTTTGTCTGTGGATATTCATGCTTTGCTTCTATCAGTACTGTTCTGAGCAGATAGTTCATCAACGCAAGGGCTACATAGACGGACATCATACTAACCAGAAAATCGTTGGCGTTAAAACGGGCTTTTACAAAACCGACAAAGCCCCCCCATATGCCGCCTGCAAGAGCCGTTACGATAAGAATGAGAAACAGAGAAAAAATCCCCGGTAACCTCGGCCCGAGCAGCAGTGAAGCGGCAACCGATGTAAGGGCCCCGATATAAAATTGTCCCTGGGCTCCAATATTGTAGAGGTTGGCCTTAAAGGTAAAGGCGAAGGCGAGGGCAGTGAAAATAAGAGGAGTAGCTTTTACAAAGATATCGGCGAAGGTGTATCCGTCCCGTACCAGAAACGAAAAAAGGCGTCCGTAGACTGAGAAAGGATTTGCCCCTAAGAAAAGCATGAGCAGCCCGCTTACAAATAGCCCGAGAAAAATAGAAAGGAAGGAAGATACGATCAGATCTCGCATGTTAGGGTTCATGCTGTTCCTCCTCTGTGATACCGGCCATAAGCAGCCCCACTTCCTCGATTGCGGCATCCTTTCGGTCCATCGTTTGCAGAAGCTTCCCATTGTAGATGACAGCTATTCTGTCGGAAAGGGCGAAGATTTCCGACAACTCCGTCGAAATCAGTAGAATACTTTTCCCCTTGTCTCGTTCTGCAAGAATCGTCTTATGCACATAATCGATTGCCCCAAGATCGAGTCCCCGTGTCGGTTGATCGAAGATGATAAGCTTTCTGCCGATATCGACTTCCCGTGCAACAACCACCTTCTGCTGATTTCCGCCGGAAAGCCCCTTCACCTGCTCTTCCCGACCTGAAGTTTTTATTGAATAATCGCTGATTGCCTTGTCGGCGTAGTCGTTGAATCTGTTCCGATCGATAACGATACCTTTGGCCGCGACCCTATCAAAACTGCTTTTGAGGAACATATTCTCCCCTAAGGACATATCCAGAACAAGACCGACCGCATGCCTGTCTGCATGTACGTATCCAATCCCTTTCTTTATTCGTTCCCGCACGGTAAGATGGCAGATACTCTCTCCGTCGATTCTGATATCACCCGAGTCTGCAGCCAATACGCCGATGATGGCATCTCCGAGCTCTTGTTGACCGTTCCCGCTCACTCCTGCGATGCCCAGAATTTCACCTTTTCCGATGGTAAAGCCGATATTGTCAAGAGCCTTGTGTCCTCGCTGATCTGTGACTGAAAGCCCATCTACCTCAAAACCTGTGCCTGAATGCGAACGTCTGCGGTTTTCCAAAGGAAAAATTTCCTTCCCAACCATGAGTGACGACAGTTCATGCTCATTGGTACCGTTCTTTTCCAAATCCCCCAGCACCGCTCCATTACGCATGACAACGACCCTGTCTGCTACTTTCATGACTTCGTTCATTTTATGGGTGATAAATACGGCGGCGTTCCCCTTTTCCACAAACTGCCTTACAAACTGCATTAGATTATCGGCTTCCTGGGGTGTCAAAACCGCCGTGGGTTCATCCATAATCAGGAGCTCAACATTCTGATAGAGAGCTTTTAGGATTTCGACTTTTTGTTGCAGCCCGACCGGAAGGTCTTTTACATAGCTGTCGGGATCGACATCAAAGCCGTAATGGTCGGCAAGGTCGATGATGCGCTGCCTTAAGTCCTGGTTATTAAGGATTCCGTGAAGACTTCCCATTACGATGTTTTCCGTAACGGTATGGGGAGGTACAAGTGCAAAATGTTGCTGGATCATACCGATTTTTTCCCCCATGGCATCGCGTGGAGACGTTATATTCGTTTTCCGACCATTAATGAAAATTTCTCCCTCTTCTGCTTGATAAAGGCCATAGAGGATTTTCATTATCGTACTTTTTCCGGCACCATTTTCACCCAACAGTGCTAAGACTTCCCCTTTGTGAATCGAGAAAGAAACATTATTATTGGCAACCACTTTTGCAAAATATTTGCTGATCCCTTTTAACTCTACAAATGGTGTATCCATATAGTTTCCCTGTGGGGCCTAAAAAAGGTCACCGACAGTCGCCGGTGACCTGGGTCGATAGCTTGTGCTAAAATGAACCGGAGAACATCGATTCAAAGTCGACGTTCCCTGCTATTGCGGCTTGTGTGGCATCGTCCACTGCCGTTTTTATTTCCTTTGGGATACTTTTCCCATAGTAGGGAACAAAAATGCCTTCGGCCAATCCTGCTTTGTTTACCTTACCGCCTTCAAGTTTACCGGCCAGATAGTTCCCAACGGCCCATTTGTAGAAAGTGGCGAAATCAAATCCGATACTTGCCAGAACGGTATCGGGTGCGACATTGTTCTGGTTGCTGGAGAAGCCGATGAACATGGCTCCTTTTTCTTTTGCCGCCTGAATGGCGCCGAGACCAACTTGGTTTGCATAAAAGAAGAGAACATCGGCGCCGTTGTCGATCATCGTTTCGGCCATCTGCTTTCCAAGAGCAAGGTCACTCCAGGAGTTTGCATACGCTCGTACCGCTTCGATGCTCTTTCCCCGCTTTTCCTGCGCATACTGCTTTGCCGTGGCTTCATATACATCAAGCAAGTCTATCATTGCTTTGTTTGGAAAACCGCCGACCGTTGCAATCTTTCCTGTTTCGGTAAGATAACCGGCAATGATACCAGCAAGATAGCTTGCCTCGTATTCTTTGGGAAAAATAGGAGCAGCGTTTTCCGATTTTGCCATTAAACCGTTCACGACACAAAAGGTGGTGTTTGGATACATGGGGGCGATTTTATTGGCAGCCTCGTCGAATTGGGTACCTGCGGCCATAATGAGGTCGTATTCCCGTTCGGCATAATTTCTGAACGTCGATTCGTAATCGCCGGCCGGAACATTTTCGATGTATTCCATATTGGTGCCCAACTCTTTGTTACAAGCGACAAGCCCCGCATAGTTTGTCGCGTTCCAACTTTGATCGTTAATGGGACCGGGAAGTATCAGGACGATTTTGTAGTCGGCGGGTTTGCTTTTTTCCCCCGAAGCCTCTTGGGCCCCTCCTGCAAACAATATCCCCCCCGAAAGGAGGATGGCTAAAAAGGCACTGATTTTTTTCATATGGCCTCCTGTTGTAAGATGTTGCATAATTATCATCCCAAAAAATACGCTTGTCAAATTTAAAGAAATCAAATTTCAAACCATGGATTTTACAACAAAAAAAGCCGATCGAAACGAATTCGATCGGCTTTTCGGCTGCTGCAGAGAAGACTTGAACTTCCACGGAGTCAACCTCCACTAGCCCCTCAAGCTAGCGTGTCTACCAATTCCACCACTGCAGCTTGCAACGTGGGAGAAGATACAACAAGTTGGGTCCATCTGTCAATAGATTTTGCTGTTTTCTTCCTGCAAACGGCTTTCGCTTTCTTGTGTCAGAGGATAGGCTATGGGCATGCACCATGAGAGACGACTGGATGACATTGCGAGCGGAAAGATTGTCGCTAAGGGGTTTCCCCCGCTCATCGGCGATACGCCCAGAGTTCTCATCCTGGGGAGTATGCCGAGCCTTGAAAGTCTGCGAACGAACCGCTACTACGGAAATCCCCGGAACCATTTCTGGCCTCTGATCTTTGCAATCTACGGCGAAGTGCTTCCCGATTCATATGATTCACGGACAGCCTTCCTCAAGGAGCATCGCATTGCCCTCTGGGATGTACTTGCCTCGTGCCGACGAAAAGGAAGTCTTGATTCGGCTATTCGGGAAGAGGTGTACAATGATCTGCTTGGCCTGCTTTTCAGCTATCCAACCATTACAAGCGTCTGCTTCAACGGACGAAAGGCCGAAACAAGTTGGCTCCGCTATAGCAAACTGAAAGGCGTAGCTGCGGAAAAGCTTCGACCGCTGCACTATCTTTTACTCCCTTCATCAAGCCCGATTCCGACGGGCTTGATGAAGAGCATGGAGGATAAACTGCCGCGCTGGTCACAGCTTCGGCTTTTGTCCTCTCCCGCACCCTGAGCAGGGCACGGGAGAGGAGCTGGCCGATTACACCTGCTTTTCGAGACGCTCAAGGATCACTTGAAAGCGACTCAGAGCTTGGCGTATCGGTTCGGGGGATGCCATGTCCACCCCTGCATTTCGAAGCGATTCGATTGGATAATAGCGCCCGCCGCTTTTCAGAAAAGAGAGGTAGCGATCCCGCTCTTTTTCCCCGCCCGACAAGACCATGTTAGAGAGGGCCATTGATGCAGCGAGCCCCGTGGCATACTTGTAAACGTAGAAGGCCCGATAAAAGTGTGGAATGCGGAGCCCTTCAAGGTCGCTTTCTTCGATGAAGACGAACTCCGGACCGAAATAGTCGCTCAAGAGCCCTCGGTATATATGTCGAAATTGGTCGAGGCTTAGCGGCTTGCCGCTTTCCACCTGCTGATGCACCAGAAATTCGAATTCAGCAAACATGGTTTGCCGAAAGAGGGTGGCTACAATGTCGTCCGCTTGTTTTGCCGCTATGTAACCAACCATCTGACTGTTTTCTGCATGCTCGGTCAGGTAGTGGGCCAAGAGCTGCTCGTTAAAGGTTGATGCCACCTCTGCTTCGAAGATGGTGTATTGATAGTGAGCGAAGGGATTGCTAGCCGCCGAATACCAGGAGTGCATGGAATGCCCCCCTTCATGGGCTATGGTGAAGAGGTCCCTAAGCACCTCCTGTTTGTAATTGAGAAGGATATAGGGATCTCCCGCATATGATCCGGCGGAAAAGGCTCCAGAGCGCTTTCCTTTATTCTCATAGCGATCGACCCATCCCCCGAGAAGTCCCTTTTTAATGGTGGCACAATACTCCTCCCCAAGGGGACTAAGGGCATGTGTAACGGTCTCGACGGCCTTTTCATAGGGGTAATCCGTTTTGATATTGCCGATGATCGGGGTATAGACATCCCAGTGGGCCAATTCCCGGAGCCCCAGGGCCTTTTTCTTGAGCGCGTAGTAGCGGTGCAGGAGGGGAAGGCTTTCTCTAACCGTTGCAAGCAGATTATCGTAGACCGCTTCGGGTACCTGATCGGGAAATAAAGCCTTTTCCCTGGCCGAACCATAGCCTTTCACCCTGGCAAGATAGATGTCTTGCTGAATGCTGCCTTCATAGAGCGTTGCCAGGGTGTTTTTATGCTGATTATATACCGAATAGAACTGACGATAGGCCTGTTCCCTGATTTTTCTGTCGGGGTCTATAAGAAATGAACCAAAGGTGGATTGGCTGAGAGGCTTTTCACCATCGTTTGTTTCTATGGTGCCGAAATCGAAGTCGACATCACAGAGGTTGGAGAAGGTACGGCTAGGGGTCTGCCGGACCTCGGCCTGCATTGCAAGCAGTCGCTCTTCCGGCTCTGAAAGGGTATGCTCCCGAAATCGAAGAATCTTTTTAAGGGCGACTTTATAATCGGCAAAATCATCGAGCTCAAGCCAGGCCGAGATCTTTTCCTGATCGATTGTCAGCAGCTCCGGGGTAAAGAAGCTTGTTTCCGCAGCAAATCGGGTTGCCAGGGCCATGTAGCGGGAAAAGCGCTCCTGATGCCCGCTGTTTCCTGCATCCTCGCAGGTTCTCAGATGGGCCCAGTAGCCAAGTCGTTCGTCAAGAAGTTCGAGCTCGGTGATGGTATCGAGGTAGCGCTTCAGTTGCTCCGGACCCGTTCCGAGACTTCCCTTAAAAGATTGCAGGGTGGAGAGCCCCGCTTCCAATTTCGCATAGGCATCGTCCCAGCCCTTCTGGTCGGAGAAAAGGGAAGAGAGATCCCACTGGTCGGTCTCTGGTATTGCCGACCGTTCGGGTATCGTATTGCGTTGTTCACTGCTCATAAAGGTCTCCTTATGCGTTGTTTCGTAATGAATCCAAAATGGCGGCCATTCGCATCCCTGCACGGCCCCGATGGCTGATCCTGTTCTTTTCATCGTCGGAGAGCTGTGCCGCCGTTTTCCCGTATTCGGGAAGAAAAAAGATCGGGTCGTAGCCAAACCCTCCCTCGCCGGAAGGCGCTTCTGCTATCTCTCCC
Organism: Sediminispirochaeta smaragdinae DSM 11293; assembly: GCF_000143985.1. GTDB lineage: Bacteria > Spirochaetota > Spirochaetia > DSM-16054 > Sediminispirochaetaceae > Sediminispirochaeta > Sediminispirochaeta smaragdinae. The sequence continues at coordinate 1,374,672 of NC_014364.1, forward strand.
GGAAAGATTTCCTGAACGGTAAAGATCCTTTCCTCTCCAACAATCAGTGCCATGCAGCAGACAAAAAAGCCGCGTCGTTCCTGTACCCCTTGCATCTTGTGAAGGAGGTAGTTATTGCGCTCAGCAGCTTCCATGTTCGCTTCTCCCGGACGGCTTCCATATCTGGCCGAGTAGATTCCGGGTTCTCCTCCCAGGGCCGGTACCACCAATCCCGAATCATCGGCAATAACGGGCTTTTTCAGCTGAGTAAAAAGGGCTTGAGCCTTCCCCAGTGCATTTTCCATAAAACTTGAACCGATCTCTTCGTGTTCAAAACGAATTCCCGCCTCTGCCGGAAGTTTGAGTTCCCAGCCGGTTAAAATGGCCGAAAGTTCTCTTACCTTGTGCATATTATTGGTTGCCACAAACATATTCATGAGCAAACAGTAACGCAGCGGGGCCTTTTGTGCAAGAAAGTCGATCCGGTCTCATGCGGCGTTGGACTCACCATCACTTTCATCGTCGGCAGAAAAGAAATTCTCAAACGAACAGTGAAGGTAGTGAATGGCGGAACCCACGGTCCCTTTTGGAATGCCGATCACCTCGGCAATCTCAGACTGGGTAGGGTGCCAGTGCTTGTTTCGTAACTGGACATCCAGTTTTCGAATACGCTCTTGTTGGTGTACAATCGCTTCCCGTAAGGGCGTTCGTTCTGCCGGATCATTACATTCCCACAGCTTTATTTCCAGTTCGATCATTTTTGCGAAGGCGCTGTTTCTTCGCTCTTTAAGCTGATGATACCGACTCTTCCGTTCTTCGATGCATGCCCGCAATTGTGTGACCATATCAACTAACGTATCTACACTCTTTCCCGTTATTTCTGATAGCTTCCCGATAAGGGGATCGTCGAGCATCTCCGCCTCCCGCAAGGCCAGCAATAGTATTTTCTTGGGGGAGGTCGTTTTTCTGATGGAGCCGTAGTCGTTCGCTTCCTCAATAAAAAAAGCGTTTTGATTTGGATATTCGGCAGCGAACCATTCACGTTTGAGGTCGTTCTCAAAGGAGGCGTAATGATAGCATCGGCACAGGAGCTCCCTCTGCCGTTTCCTTGCCACCCTGCATCGGATTGCTTTGCAACGCAAGGTGATTGTTTTGGACAGATAATGTTCCAGGGGGTGACCTTTGTATTGGAACTTTTGAAGCATTGCCGGAATTTTATCGAAGACTTGCTCAACAAAGGCGGTCATACATGCATCTTGGTCCCTAAACATATGACATGCTATCTCGTAGCAGTAAATTTCGGTTTCGTTCTTCAATGTGTTCCAGGGAACCATGCCTTTCTGATGAAGAAGATACAATTCGGTTAAGGTTTTGTGCTCATCTTTTTTCATTACGACTCCTTTTGAATTTTTTGAGGCATTATGCAAAAAGTGTTCCAAAAAAGAAGGCGTTTACATGTAAATTATGAAAGTTCCTTAACGAATCTTAAGAATACATTGTTTCAATAACTGATAAAAGCTTGCGTTCCAGCTGATTCCTTTGCTCTCTACTGCGAAAACTTGCCGCATGCTTGTGGCCTCCTCCGCCGAACTGCTGGGCGACTGCACCGACATCCAGCACAAGATTCGATCGAAGTCCGACAGAGATTTCCCCGGGCTCCTCATCGCGGAAGAATAGAACGGCATCAACCCCGGCAACGGCCTGAAGTTGTCCGTATATGGTGTCGGAATCTCTTTCACCGAAGCCGAGCTCCTTTTCATCGTCGACGGTAAGGTAGCTTGTGAGTACCTTGCCCCCGACACGAGGCTGAGCCCTGTCAAGCACTCTTCCTATCAACTTTTTCGAAACAAGGCTTCTGTTCCCGTACATCGTTTGATATGCATCCTTGGGGACGGCTCCATAGCGGCAGAGTCTGGACGCGACGCTGAGGATTTCCTCGCCGCCATGTGTTACATGTCTGAAGAAACCGGTATCGGTTGCAAGGCCGAAAAGCAGCAGCTGGGCTTCCTCGCTAGTGGGGATTCCTCCGAGCCCTTCAATCAGAAGAAGTGTCAAATAGGTTACCGAAGGAGCTCCCGGGTCGATGCAGGATGCCGCACTAGCTACCGGATCACCACCGGAGGCATGGTGATCAAGGATCAAGGTCGGCAATCCCTCGATCTCTTTTGCAAGATAGCCGACCCTGTCGATACTTGAACAATCAACGATCACGGCTGCCCGTTTCGAACCTTTTTCCATCGGTGGCACATGATCGGCAACCCTATCTGCAAGGTCGTTGATTTCTGCCCTTCGAAAAGGGCCCGATGAGAGGGCATTGGCCCGTTTCCCCGATCTATTCAAAAATGATGCCAAAGCAATCTGACTTCCGAGACAATCCCCATCCGGATCTTCATGACCGATAATCAGAAATTCATCAAAACTTTGAAAAACCAAGAGGAAAGGGTCCGGTATGGATCCTATTGGCATAGATACTCCTTATGCATAAAAAACCGCCCCAGGGGGCGGTTCACGGCCGACTTGACCGTAGGCCATACATCTGAAAGCTTTAGAACTCCAGACTAAGCGTTTCCACATTGAAATTGCTATCGATATCTCCTAGAGTACTGGCGTCTCCCCACGAGGTATCGTTCAAGTCCTTTTTAAGATAGAGTCGTATGTGATCAAATTGGCCGTCTTTCCAGAAAATGGAAAAGTAGGGGTATGCGGGATCGCTTCCCAATACCAATTCCGCCTTCGGGATTTCGCCGCTTTGACCGGCGACGGCAAACCAAGCCTGCGGGATATAGAGAACCTTGAACTGAAAGTCGTTCGTCATGTAAACGACACGATAACCAAGCCTGTGGTTATAGACCTTGGAAATGGGAACGGTCTTGACGAAATATGGGGATTCTTCAGCCGCCACGGACGACAGAGCTACAATTGTTAATAGCGCGGCGAGAAGGGTAATGGTTATGGCTTTTTTCAAGACACTTCCTCCTTGTAGACAACCTGGTATAGAGTATATCGTTTCCGAACGATGAAAATCAAGCAAAAAAGCTTCTTAGAGGTCGGTAATTAGGCGTTCGGGAACAAAAAGCGAAGAGCGTCTCCGATCGTGGCGACATACACCAATTCGATTTTCGACTTCACCTCTCTCGGCAGCTCGCCCCCGTCCTTTCTGTTGTCTTCCGGAAGCAAAATCGTAGTCATCCCGTTCCTTCGTGCGGCCAGACTCTTCTCTTTTAAACCGCCGATTGCAAGAATTCTCCCTGTCAGGGTTATCTCTCCGGTCATGGCTATATGCCTGTCGACGATGCGGCCGGTTAAGGCCGAAAGGATTGCCGTGGTTATGGTGATGCCCGCCGAGGGGCCGTCTTTAGGAATAGCCCCCTGCGGAACATGAACATGGATATCCTGTTCCTTGAGTGCCGAGGGTTCGACCCCGAACTCATGAGCGCAGGAGCTGATGAAGCTGAGGGCTATTCTGGCGCTTTCTTTCATGACATCCCCGAGGTTGCCTGTTAGTATGAGCTTGCCGTCTCCCGGAAGCAGGGCAACCTCGACAGGTAACAGCTTTCCTCCCAACTCGGTCCATGCCAGGCCGTTGATAAGTCCGGGTCTCCCATTTCGATAGAGAAGATCGTTTTCAAAGCGGGGAACTCCAAGATATCGCTCGACACTTTTGGGAGTGATGATAGCCGAGAAGGCCTTTGTTTCCGATTTCTGCTGAGCCTCTTTTTGTTCTGTATCATCGTCCGGCTTCTGGAGCCGAGGGAGCAGGACTCCCTTGCTGAGTCCTTCCCGAGCCGTTTTCCTGATGATGGAGGCGATTTCCCGCTCGAGGTTCCTCACTCCTGATTCCATGGTATAGTTTCGAATGATGGTGGTAAGGGCCTCTTTTCGAAAGCTTATTGAATCGGACGGCAGGCCGTTTTCTTTGAGCTGCTTGGGAATAATAAAGTCCTTGGCAATTCTCACTTTCTCGTAGTCCGTATATCCGGGAATTTCGATGACTTCCATTCGATCCCGAAGGGGGAGGGGAATGGTGTGAACACTGTTTGCTGTGGTGATAAACATGACACGGGAAAGGTCGTAGGGAACCTCAAGGTAATGATCTACAAAGGTTCCGTTTTGTTCCGGGTCGAGGACTTCAAGGAGGGCCGATGCCGGATCTCCTCGAAAATCGCTGCTCATCTTATCGATCTCATCAAGGAGGAAAACAGGATTGACGGTCTGTGCCTTTTTCATCGACTGGATGATTTTACCGGGAAGGGCCCCTACATATGTTTTGCGGTGGCCCCGAATTTCCGCCTCATCTCTGATTCCGCCGAGACTGATTCGTACGAACTTTCGGCCAAGGGCTCTGGCTACAGATCTGCCTAAGCTGGTCTTTCCTGTACCGGGAGGCCCCACAAAACAGATGATAGGTCCTTTCCCTTTTCCTTGCAGTTGTCTGACTGCAAGAAAATCGAGGACACGTTCTTTTGCCCTTTTCAGGTCATAGTGGTCCTCATCCAGGATCTTTTGCGCCAGGTCGATATCGTGGTTATCGTCACTTGCCTCACTCCAGGGAAGATCAGCTATCCATTCGAGGTAGGTCCGTAAAACCCCCGACTCGGGGCTCATGGGCTGAAGCCGGGCAAGTCTTGAAAGTTCCTTATCCGCTTTCTCCCACACCTCGCTTGGCAGTTCCCTTGCTTCAATACGTTTTCGAAGCTCCTTAGCACCCGACCCGTCATCGTCCTCTTTTCCAAGTTCTTTGTTGATCTGTTTCAGCTGCTCATTGAGAAAGTATTCCCGTTGATTTTTTTCAAGCCGTTGTTTGACCCTGGAATTGATCTTATTTTGAAGCTCCAGCATCTCGTTTTCGGCCTCGAGGGTTACGGCAAGCAGTTCAAGCCGCTCATTGGGATGATCTTTTTCAATGATCTCCACCTTTTTCTCGGGCACGATCTGCACATTTGCACAGATCAGATCGACAAGTTTATCGGGATATTCAGCTTTCTCAACGGCAGCAAGGATCTCCGGACCGATTTTTTTCTGATGCTTTGTATAGCGCCTGAATGCGTCCCGTGCCGCCGCCATGAGGGGGACACTCTCCTTACCAACTTCCCTGGCATCGATAATCGGCTCGACCTGAACGCGGTGGTACTCCTTTTTCTTTAGAAATCGTACCACCTTTCCTCGTTCCATTCCCTCTGCCAGTACCCTGAGGGTTCCATCGGGAAGTTTCAGCATCTGAAGGATTTTGCTTATGCTTCCGGCTTCAAAAACATCATCCTCCGTGGGTGTGTCGATGTCTCGTCGTTGGCAGGCGAGAAAGACCATTCGATCGTTTCCCATGGCCGCTTCAATGGCGCTGATAGTCTCGGCCCTTCCTGCAAAAAAGGGAACTACCATATGGGGAAAAACAACGAGCTCCCTCAGCGGGACCAGAGGGAGCTCTTTTTTACCATTTTTCAGGCTCAAATCTTTCAGCTTCATGCACTTTTCTTGTCGAGTATAATCTCCGGAGTTTCCGACTTTTCTATTACGTCGCGGGTAACAACGACCTGCTTAGCTCCTTCGATGGAGGGAATTTCGTACATGATATCAAGCATGACATTTTCAACAATGGCCCGCAATCCTCTTGCGCCCGTCTTCTGCTCAAGCGCTTTTTCCGCGATGGCCTCCACAGCACCTGGCTGGAACACAAGATTGACCTCATCCAGCTTCAGGCTTGCCTGATATTGGCGCAGAATGGAATTCTTCGGTTCGGAAACGATCCTCATCAGCTCCTCTTTCGAGAGATCGGAAAGTGCCACGTGAATGGGCAAGCGGCCGATGAACTCCGGTATGAGCCCGAATTTCACCAAATCGTCGGGATGGAGTTTGCTGTAAAGGGCGGAAAGGTCTTTCTCACTGCTTGCCATAACATCGGCACCGAAACCGAGGGGATGTTGGGCAACCCGCTGTTCGATGATCCTGTCGAGGCCGACAAAGGCGCCTCCCACAATAAACAGGATATTTGTGGTATCGATCCGTATCATTTCCTGATTCGGGTGCTTCCGTCCTCCCTGGGGCGGGACGGAGGCCACGGTCCCTTCGATGATTTTCAATAGGGCCTGCTGTACCCCTTCTCCTGATACGTCACGAGTGATGGATACATTTTCTCCCTTTCGGCTGATCTTATCTATCTCGTCGATATAGATGATTCCCCGTTCGGCGGCGGCGATATTATTACCGGCGGCCTGTATCAGCTTCAAAAGGATATTTTCTACATCTTCGCCAACATATCCCGCTTCGGTGAGCGTAGTGGCGTCGGCAATTGCAAAGGGAACCTTTAATTTTCTGGCAAGGGTTTTTGCAAGGAGGGTTTTACCCGTTCCCGTAGGACCAAGTAAAAGAACATTGGCTTTTTCGATTTCGATATCGTCTTCTATCTTCCCACGCTGCGCGATTCGCTTGTAATGGTTATAGACCGCAACGGACAGAACCTTTTTTGCGGTCTCCTGACCGACAACGTATTCGTCCAGGTATGTATGAATTTCCTGAGGAGTAGGAACATCTTCGAGAAAATCGCTCGAAACGACCTCATCCTCATCATTTAAAATGCGCATGCAGACATGAACACATTCATCACAAATGAATACCCCGGGGCCTGCAATCAATCGTCTGGCATGTTCGCTGCTTTTTCCGCAGAAGGAACACACCTTATTGGATTCATTTTTGTTTTTCGCCATTTTTCTCCCTCACGAGAACTTTATCGATAATCCCGTACGCCACAGCCTCTTCGGCCGATAAAAAGTAATCACGTTCCAAGTCTCGTGCAATAACTTCTTCGCCTTTTCCCGTATGCTGGGAAAAGTAACGTATGGTCAACTGTTTAAGGCGAACAATTTCCTTTGCCTGGATACCGATATCAACCGCCTGCCCCTGAGCGCCTCCCCAGGGTTGGTGGATCAGAATTCTTGAAGAGGGAAGTGCGAATCGCTTTCCCGTACTTCCACAGGTAAGCATAAGGGCAGCCATGCTTGCCGCCTGTCCCATACAAATGGTCTGTACATCGGGCTTGATGTATTGGATGGTGTCATAGATTGCGAGACCTGCCGTTACACTTCCTCCTGGAGAATTAATGTAAAGGCTGATGTCCCGCTCCGGATCAAGAGATTCAAGAAAAAGCAGCTGAGCCACCACAAGGTCCGCGGTTGCATCATTAATTTCTCCATCAAGGAAAACAATCCTATCTTTCAAAAGCCGGGAAAAAATGTCGTAACTTCGCTCTCCGACTCCCGTCTGCTCAACAACATACGGCACAAGGTTGTTCATCTGTTCCTTCATTCCTGCTCCCCTCATCTGTGAACCTTTATCCAACTTACTGTTTATCCTGCATGAAGTCCAGATAATCGGCCTTTTTCCCCGTCTTTATCTTGTTTTTCTCTATCAAGAGATCAAACCCCTTTCTATTGCGCAGATCGTTCTTTACCATTTCCATAAGGCCATTCTTCTCGAAGGCCTCTTTCAGCTCATCGAACTCCTGTCCGTTCTCTTCCGCCTGTTTACGGATCTCCGCTTCTACTTCATCATCGGTAACTTCCGGCGATTCCTTTTCTATTATTTTTTCCATCAGAAGCTGAACCTTCAGACTCCGTTCTGCCTGGGGCTTCCATTCCTCAAAAACGGTTTCCTTGCTTTTTCCCTGAATTTGAAGGAATTGTACCAATTGATCTTCCGGCATCCTGGATTGCTGAACAAAACGCTGCCATGAGTTTTCCAATTCGGCGGTAAGCATGGAAGTGGGAACCGCAAGCTCCGATCCCTCGATGATTTTGTCGAAGATCGCTTCACTTTTTACTTCACGAAACTTCTTTTCGAGGCTTTCTTCCAGTTGTCTGCGAATATCTTTTCGAAGATCGGCGAGGGTTTCGTATTTGTCGCTTACATCCTGCGCCAGCTCATCGTCAAGTTCCGGAACCTGTTTTTCTTTTATTGCCGTAACGACGACCTTAATCTTGACACTTTTACCGGCGAGTTCTTTGTAGTCGTAATCTTCGGGGAAGCTTTTCTCGATCAGCTTTTCCTCATTTTTGGCCATCCCGATGATATCGTCATCGAATTTATAGAGGTTGTATTCGGTTCCGACGGTGAAAACGAAGTCTTCCCTGCGGCTTTCGTCCTTTTCTTTTCCTTCGCCGTCCAGTTCGACATAGTTGACGGTTACGATGTCGTCTTTTGCAGCCTTGGCTCCTTCCGCTTTTTCGACGACCATGGAGTTCTGCTCCTGAATCTTCTCGAGTTCGCGGTCCTCATCTTTTTTCGTTACCTTTACCTCTGGAACCTCAATTTCAAAACCCTCGTAGCTGCCCAGTTTTACATCAGGATAAACATCATAGACAACGGCAAAGGTGAAATCTTCTCCGTCTTCGATTTTTCCGAGTTCTTTTTCGTCCGCTAATTCAGGCTGAGAGTAGGGAAGGGGTTTTTCCTCAATTTCCTCAAAAACCTGCTTCAGACTTTCCTCGATCAGTTTTACGGTTGCTTCTTCTCTGATCCCTTCGCCGTATTTCTGCTCGAGTATCTTTGCCGGTGCTTTTCCTTTTCGGAACCCGCGAATCTGAGCATGTTTTGCATAATTGGCAAGAAGATCTTGATACTGCTTTTTTGCCGCATCTTTTTCCACGGTGACCGTAAGTTTTACCGCAGAATTTTCAAGATGCTGCACTTCTTTATTTGCGATCATTCCCTAACCTCTCTATCGTCGTATTTGTTGAATATACACAAAATCCCTCTTTTAGCAAACCGCCGTGGGAGGGAGGAATAAAAAAAGGCGACCCGGAATGGCTCCAGATCGCCTTGGAAAAGAGCGAGAGACGGGAATTGAACCCGCGACATCCACCTTGGCAAGGTGGAGCTCTACCGCTGAGCTACTCTCGCCGGAAATTGATTCTTGCCCTTTTCTTTGCGAGAGAAGGGACTTGAACCCTTACGCCTTTCGGCACCAGATCCTAAGTCTGGCGTGTCTGCCAATTTCACCACTCTCGCAGTGATTAACACGAAACGCCCTTCTTCGTCAAGAGCACATTTCGAATTGAGCCGTGAAGGGATCGAACCTTCGACCCGCAGATTAAGAGTCTGCTGCTCTCCCAGCTGAGCTAACGGCCCAATGATTAAACTGTAGTACGTCCGGCAGGATTCGAACCTGCGACCTACGGATTCGAAGTCCGGCGCTCTATCCAGCTGAGCTACGGACGCATATCGCGTAGGGTGGGTAACGGGATTTGAACCCGCAACAACCAGAACCACAATCTGGCGCTCTACCGTTGAACTATACCCACCGTGAATTGTGCAGGAGGAAATCTGCATCATTTCACGCTTTTTGTCAATACCGCTCAACGTTTCGGTCAGACAAGATCCGATTGGTGGGAACATCATAAATGATTTGGAGAAAATGTCAACCCGCCGACGCTTCTGTTTTACCTGTGGAATTTCAAAAGTACGAGCTTTCTTCGCCAGGGAATGGGATGGCCTGCGAGAATCGTTGTAAGACGCTTTTCCGTTTCCCGGATATCCGCCAAATTCAGTTGAGAGATGCATGCTCCATATCCCCCTTCGGTGGATGGGGAAAGCCAGCGCTTGAGTTCTCTGCTTCCTATGGTACGCTCCTCCTCAAGGGGAAAAAAACGGGGGCTGTCGACCTGGAAACCCACAGCAGCAGCATGTTCAGTGAGACTCTTTTCATCCCAGGAGGTCGTATCATTCGTCCCTGTTTCATATATGCTTTCTTCCGCCTTTTTCAAAAGTTCTATCAGCGATCCTTCTTGAGGTGCGATGCTTGCAACGGCATCGGAGAGCCTCATTCCGTATTTGGGAATGGTTTCGACCACAACGACTCTGCCCTTCGACTTGAGGACGGAAAAGATGTTTTCCATTTCCCCGAGGTGCTCACTTTCCGGGAGCCTGAGAAAGTGGTTTCTTCCTATCACCACCTCAAAGGAGATCTCTTCCGGAATCCCTTTCCTCAGCGGCTCGGATCCCGCGACAAAAAGCGAGGGGCGACCGGGATCGTCCAGGGTGGATGCATAGCCTTCCAGCCGTTGGAGTGCCTCCCGACTCCTGAGCGCTCCCCAGACCCCTCCCTCGGGGCTCTTTCTGCACGCTTCCCAGAGCAGCAACCCGTCGTCGGCGCGAAGGTCGAGGACCAGTTCATGGCGGGCCGGTTTTGCTTCGTCGAAGATGGCCTTTCTGAGCAGCATAAGGTTTTCCGAGGCATTGTCGGCCAGGCGTGCAAGCCATCTTGCCTCCTTCCCGCTGGGTTTGCCGAAGCTGAGAATTTCGCCGGGATCCTCCATCTGACCCAAAGCCAGCTGTGCCTCCCTCCTCCTGGTTACCTGGTCTCTGACCCGCTCCTCATAGCCTTGAGACGATGGGCGGTAGAAGAGGCGGCCTCGCATCTGCTCCGGGAGATAGTGCTGGGCAACCCAGTGGTCCCGATACGCATGGGGATAGAGGTAGCCTTCGCCGTGGCCGAAGCCCTCCTTGTCGCGGTTGGCGTCCCGAAGATGGTTCGGCACCTCGCTTTTGGTATCCTCTTCCACCGCCTTAAGGGCGTCGAAAAAGGCGAGGGAGCTATTTGACTTCGGAGCTGTGGCAAGGTAGAGAACCGCATGGGTGAGGTGAAATCGTCCCTCCGGCATGCCGACCCTGTCGAAGGCTGCCGCCGCCGACTCTACCACACCAAGGGCATGGGGATCGGCAAGGCCGATATCTTCGCAGGAACTGATCAGCATCCTTCGGAAGATAAACCTTGGATCCTCACCGGCCCGGATCATTCGTGCCATCCAGTAGAGGGCCGCGTCGGGATCGCTGCCCCGAATCGATTTTATAAAGGCACTTGCCACATCGAAATGGTAATCGCCGTCTTTGTCGTAGAGTACCACCTTTTGCTGGATGCTCTCTTCGGCTGCGCTGATGGAAACGAAGAGCTCAGTTCCCTCCTGCGGCGGGAATGAATCGACACTGGTCTCCACCGCAAGCTCCAAGGCTCCAAGCAGGCTTCGGGCATCACCTGAAGCCACAGAGATGAGGTGCTCCAGGGCCCCCTCTTCGAAGCTCACCTTCCACTTGCCGTATCCTCTTTCCCGATCGTTAAGGGCCTGGTGGGCCACCGCATACAAATCATCTTTACTCAAGGGCTTGAGCTGAAAGATTCGACTACGGCTGACCAGGGCCGGATTGACCTCGAAAAAGGGGTTTTCCGTGGTTGCACCGATGAGGATCACCGTGCCGTTTTCCACCCAGGGAAGCAGGGCGTCTTGCTGTGCCTTGTTCCACCTGTGTACCTCGTCCACGAAAAGGATGGTACGCTTGTCATAAAGCTCTTTCCGTTCTTTTGCCGAGGATATGGATTGACGAAGCTCTTTCACCCCGGAGAGTACGGCGTTCAGGGTATCGAAGGCGCTTTTCGTCGTTCCTGCGATTACCCGTGCCAAGGCGGTCTTTCCACAGCCTGGAGGTCCGTAAAAGATAAGACTGGAGAGCCTGTCCGCCTGAATGACCCGCCTCAGGAGCCTGCCGGGACCGACGATGTGAGACTGTCCGATATATTCGTCGAGGTTTCGGGGACTCATCCGGTAGGCGAGGGGGGCTTTTTCGTTCGATTCGGCGGCACTGAAAAGTTCCATGGCCAGGAGTATACACAATTGAACCCCTTTTTTACAGAATACTTACCAATGCTTGACCTATTTTCTGCATGCTTTGTCCAAAGGAGTGTGTATACCATGACCTGCACAAGTAAACGTCATAATTCAATCGTCATTTTCATTCTCGAAGGGGAGATGGATCTCTATTCGGCATCGATTCTGAAGACGGAATTTGACAAGCAGCGAACGGCGGGGTTTCGCCGTTTCCTTATCGATTGCGGGGAGCTGAGTTATATCGATTCCAGTGGGGTGGGGGTGCTTATCTCGGTCTTTACCACCGCTCACCGCATGAAGGCACCGCTTTTTTTGTGCGGTATCCACGGAACGGTACGATCGGTTATCGAATATACCAAGCTTACCGGCTTCCTTCCCATGGTCGAAGCGCGGGAAGAGGCTTTGTCTCTGCTTGCCGCCTCCGGTACCGACAGTGAGAAACAGGAGGGCTATGACGAAAAGTGGATTCTTCAGGATGATAATCACCCGCTGCTCAAGCGGGAAGGGATGCTTCACAAGGACTTTCATCTCGACTTGAAGAAGGTCCGTCACCTCAGTCAGCTGATCGTGCAAAAGGCTCCGACCGAAATCAGGGATTTCAATCTCCTTGAACAACAGATCAGTGAGCTGGTCAAAAATGGGGTCCGGCACGGAAACAAAAATGATCCGAATAAAAAAATCGGCGTCTGGTTCCGTTTTTCCACCCATTCGGCCCACCTCATCGTAGAAGACGAGGGTGAAGGCTTTCGGAATATCGGGGAATGGAACAGCTTTTACGCGAAAAAACGGGAGGCGTTCGAGAAGCATGATTTTGAAGAGATGATGAACTATGTCTCTTTTCGCACCAGCACAAGCCGCGATGACGATGGAGGCAACGCCCTCTTTGCCGCTGTTGAGTTCTGGAACAGAGGGGTCGTCTTCACTGAGGCCGGCAATTGTGTTGCGGTTGCCCGCAGTTACGACTGAGGGGCTATGCTATTTCCCATTGCATGGTTTGTTCGGGAGATAGGTCCATTTCCACTTCTTTTGCGTCGGGATAGCGAAAAATGAGGAATGTTACATCATCGTGGTAGGGGGCGTCCCCCCGAAAGCGATTGAAATCCCTTCGGATATGGTCTCTGATGGATTCCGGCCCCTCCTCCCGATACGTTTTTATCACGGAAAAGAGGCGTGTCATGGAGTACTCCTGACCATCAAGGTTCTGCTGTTCGGTCAGTCCATCCGTAACGAGGATGAGGATATCTTTTCGAAGAAGGGTAAAGGTGCTCGGTTTCGGTTCGATCTGCGGGGTAATGCCTATGGGGAGATTCTCGTTCGAGGTGACCACCTTCAATAACTTTTGTCCCCGTAAAAGTCCGAAATAGGAGTGTCCCATATCGAGGATGGTGATCCTGCCGCTCTTTTCGTCGAAAACAAGAAAGATTCCCGTGAGGAATTTGTCTCCCTCAAAGGTTGAAAAGACCGATCGGTTTACATGGGTGACGAAATCGACCAGGTTGTGCCGGGAGAAATCAAAGGTTTCGACACTTCCGTGCAGCATTGCCGTGACAATGGAGGCCGCGACCCCCTTGCCTGAAACATCACAGATCGTGATGAACCATGTGCTGTCGCCGATTTTCTTTACCGCGTAGAAATCGCCTCCGACTCCCTTTGCCGTGGTTGAGCTTGCAACCACTTCGAGGTGGGTGGTGAGAACGGCCTGCCGTTCCTGAACGATACGCTTTTGTACATTGTGCGCAAGATCGATATCCTTTCTCGACAGGTCGGAAAGAAAGGTCAAAAGATCGAGGGTCGAGAAGGTACCGCAAAAGTGGCCGGCTTCATCGATGATGATGAAGACCGATTCCTCTTTGCTTGAAAGGGCTTCCGCGAGATATTCGGAGACGACCAGGATATGTTCCCGAAGCTTGAAGGAAGGGCGCTGCATGGTAATCTTTTTTACCGATCGATTTTTTAAGACATCGCGGCCGAAGGGGCGGCTCAAGAGGCTTGTCAACTGATTCTGGTCGATCAGGCCTATTGGTTCCATCTTGTCGTTTACGACCCCGAAGGCGGGAATCTCTTCACCCCGTTCCTTAATGAACTCCAGCAGTTCCTCTACCAATGTTTCGTAATGTACGTAGTAAAAGCTTGATGCAATCTTACCGAGAGCCTGGCTCGGTAGGAGTTCCGGTATCTGCATAGTGCCAATGTGTTTCATCTATTGCCTCTTCCAATCTGTAGCCTGCAGCCAGTATCTCAGGATTGTGTGAGAATCCTGTGAGCTGATCGTAAAAAGTGCTGCAGGCTTGAAGATTTTTGTATAATAGATTATATTTTATCGGTAAAAAAATACCGATAAAAAGGAGTGGCTATGACCATAGAGATCTGTATGGGAAGCTCCTGTTATGTACGGGGAAATCGGGACCTGCTGGCGGCGTTGGAACAATTTCTCGAAACAGAAGGGCTTTCTGATCGGGTCGCTCTTAAAGGGTGTCTGTGTACCGATTGCTGTGGGCAGGGGCCCAACGTTATTATAGATGGTGAGATCTATCACGAGGCTGCCCCAGGGAGTATTATCGATCTGCTTCGAAGTCGGTTTGGGGCGAAAACGGAAGGACAATGAAACCAGCGATTTATACCGAACAGGCGGCCTGCCAGGACTGCTATAAATGTGTGAGAGAGTGTCCTGTCAAGGCTATTGAGGTGAAAGACGGCCATGCCGTGGTTGTACAGGATTTATGTCTCTACTGCGGCCATTGTGTGACGGTTTGTCCCGTCGGGGCGAAACGGATGCGGGAGGATCTGCCACGGGCAAAACTCCTTCTTGCCCGTAGGGAATCCTGCCACATCTCCATAGCCCCAAGCTGGGTTTCCGAATTTCCCTGCTCTCCCGGCCAAATGGCAGCCGCCCTCCTTGCCCTCGGCTTTCGCTCCGCCGGGGAGACCAGTATCGGGGCAGAGGTCGTTTCGTCTGCCATTCGTCGTTCGTTTTCCGATTCCCTTTCGCTCTCTACCGCCTGCCCCGCCGTAACCGAACTGGTGGAAAAGTACTATCCCCGGTTGGCTTCCCATCTTTCTCCCTGGAAGAGCCCAATGCTTGCCCATGCATTGATGCTGAAACAGCGCTACGGCGATAAGGCCGGTGTCGTCTTTGCCGGTCCCTGCATTGCAAAGAAGCAGGAGGGAGATAAACATGAGGATTGTGTGGATGTAGTACTTACCTTCGACGAGCTTCGAAGATGGTTTGACGATGCAGGAATCGACCTTCGAAGTATTGAACCCGCCTCCTTCGATGGAATGGCTTCCCGAGGCGGGGCCCTCTACCCCGTGGATGGCGGTATGATCGCTTCCATAAAAGAGAGGGCACAGATCATCGATGCCACGATGATCTCCCTTTCCGGCACGGAGTCGATCATGCGAAGCCTTGATGATCTTGGGGAACAAGCCTCCGGCAGACCCCTTTTCCTTGAGTTCCTTGCATGCAAGGGGGGCTGTATCAATGGTCCTGCAACCGACAAGAAGCGGAGCCTTGTTTCCAAACGGCTTCGGGTCATAGAGACCGCCGCCCGAAGAAGCAAGGAGGGGGAGGCTGCATCAAGCTTGGCGCCTGTCGGAGATGAGAAGCTTTCCAAGCGGTGGCAAGCCGATCGGGGCGTTGTTCGCCGACACTTTTCTTCCGAGGAGATTGAATCGGCCCTTATTCGTTTGGGAAAAGAGCGTAAAGAGGATCGCCTCAACTGTGGGGGCTGCGGTTACCACACCTGTGCCGATTTTGCCGCAGCCTGGATAGAAGGAAAGGCAGAAAAGGCGATGTGTGTCGCTTCGATGCGCCGGATTGCCCAAAAAAAGATGAACGCCATCATAAAGGCGATTCCCCTGGGGGTTGTCATCGTCGATGACGAGATGAACGTGGTCGAGTGTAATCGAAAGTTTCTCGAATTCTTTTCCGACTTTCCCCCCGAGGAGATCGATGAGGTCATTATCGACAACATGGTCGGCAGGCCCGCTGCCCGTTTCCTTCCCGAGACAGAGGGAATCAGGCGAATTCAGGGGGGAGAACGGGAACTGGTGGAAAAACGGCTTGAGTATCGGGGGCGGATCATGAAGGTCTTGATATTCATCATCGAACGGGACCGTTTTACCGGGGTCCTTTTTGAGGATGTGACGAGCCTCACCAAACGGAGGGATACAGTGATCAAAAACGCCGAGGCCGTCATCGCGAAGAACCTTGCAACGGTCCAGCAGATCGCAGGCCTCCTCGGTGAAAGCGCCGCCGAGACCGAGATCATCCTTTCCAGCCTTATCGATGTCTTTAAGAGTTCCGGAGGTGGCGGTGAGGGCAGGTAATTCCTTTATCGAGGTCGACTACGGGCAACATTTCAAGGCAGGAGAGCGAATAGGAGGTGATGTCTTCCTCCTTTCCCGTCAAAAAGAGGACGGAAGGATTGTCTGTACCCTTTCGGACGGTCTCGGCAGCGGGGTGAAAGCAAACGTACTGGCGAACCTGACGGCCACCATGGCGCAGCGATTCGTTACCCAGCGGCTGGATGTGAGAACCAGCGCAACCATTATCATGAACACCCTGCCGGTCTGTGCGGTGCGAAAGATCAGTTATTCGACCTTTTCCATCGCCGATATCACTGCAGACGGAAGGGCGAGAATCATTGAATACGATAATCCCCCATTTCTCTACCTGCGGGGAAGCAGCTTACTCGATCCTCACAAACAGACCATTTCCCTGAAACGGGAGGGGGCCATGAAAGAGGAACAGCTTGTGCTTTCTGAATTGAACCTTGAGGTGGGAGACCGTCTTCTTTTCATAAGCGACGGTGTCACCCAGTCGGGCATGGGAAGCCCTTCTTTCCCTCTGGGCTGGAGGAGAGGGCCTTTGATTGAGGCAGTCAAGGAAATAGTGGCCTCACAACCCGATATCGGCGCACGGGAGCTCTCACATGCCATCTGTAATCGGGCGAGGCGGAACGACGGTTTTACCGCTCGGGACGATATTACCTGCGCCGTCGTCTATTTTCGCAAACCCAGACAGCTTCTGATCGTTACCGGCCCTCCTGTGGACCCGGACAAGGATCCCTGGATGGCCTCTTTTTTCGACAAATTCGATGGGAAACGAATCATAAGCGGAGGGAGTACCGCCTCCCTGGTTGCTCGGGAGCTGGGGCGCCAGGTAACGGTGAGACTTCACAGCGGCTGTGACGACGTGCCCCCCGCCTCCACCATGGAAGGGGCCGATTTGGTGACCGAAGGACTTATCACCTTGAGCAAGGTCTCCCTTGCCCTTGAAAAGCGGGTCGATCCCTCTTCTCTGTCCCCCGGGCCGGTGAGATCCTATCTGGAATTGCTTCTCGACAGCGATTCCGTTCACTTTCTGGTCGGAACGAAAATCAACGAGGCCCATCAGGATCCCAATATACCGGTTGAGATGGAGTTGCGTAGAACCATTGTCAGAAAAATAGAAAAAATCCTTGAAGAGCTCTATCTGAAAGAGACGGAAATCCACTTTTTGTAATGGTTTTCTACTGTTCCGAATCCTGGTGATTGAAGAGACATAATTCCATTTCCTATAATAAACTGAAAGTTGAACAATGGAAAAAAGGAAGCACTGACATAAAAGCAAGGATTTTACCGGCACAGTGGCTCGTACACCACCAGGATTCGGAACACTAAAGAATGGTTTCTATAGCATGGCCCTACTGGGGAAGAGCCGAGGCTATCTGCCCGACGATTTCTTCGGTTAGCCGCTTCTGCTCCTCTCTTCCAAGCCCTTTGCTTGGCATCGGAGGATGGATGGTAAGGTGTACCTTCCCCGATCTGACCTTTCCCTCGGCTTCCAGAAGCCTTCTGGTTCCGTCGATGGTGATGGGGACAATAAGTGCCTCGGCCTTGAAGGGAAGCTTCATGGCTCCGGCCCGCACCGGGCCCATTCCTGATCCTTTGTTCCTCGTTCCTTCGGGAAAGATCAGTTTGGCATGACCGCTTCGGATATCCTCGGCACCGAGATCAAAAAGCCGAAGTGCCTGTTTCGGATTTTTCCTGTCGAGAAAAATGCAGCCGATCTGCTTCATCCAACTACTGAGAAATGGAACATAGCGAAGTTCTTTCTTTGCCACAAACCCAATGATTTTCGGCACGGACGCCATGATGACCGGTATGTCCAGATAGCTTTGATGGTTCGAGACGAAGCAGAGATTGTCCGCTTCCGGAAGATGTTCCAAGCCCCGTACCTCTATATCGATTCCGCAGCTGTATACCAGGATGCGTGCCCAGGCTCTGGTAATGGTAAGGACGTAAGCCCGACGCTTTGCGACACAAGCAAAAAGGTAGAGAAAGGGAATCGGTAAGAGAAAAAGCATGGACAAAAGCATCATGATCCAAAAAGCGGTGATAAATAGGATAGTTCGTACCATTTCTTTAGTAGACGCTTTTCCCGGGTGCTTGTCAATTCCCGATTGATTGCGTACCTTATAGATAAGAATACGCGACATGACGATGGAGGTTATGTATGGCTTTTGCAAGAGAAGAAACGCTTCGCTATGCCGAAGTTCGTGAACGAAATATCATTAGGAACGTCTACCTCTGGATGACCGCCGGCCTTGCTCTTACCGGGGTGGTAGCCATGGCCGTTTCGTCAAGCAGGAGTATGATTGCCACCTTGGTCGGTAATCCCGTCCTCTTCTTCGCTCTGATCATCGGCGAGCTGGTTCTTGTCTCGGTCCTTTCGGCCCGAATCAACAAGATGAGCGCTTCGTCTGCAACCTTGGCTTTTGCCGGTTATGCCGTATTGAACGGTATCACCCTTAGTATTGTTTTTCTTGCATATACCGGTCAGACCATCGCTCTTGCCTTTTTTACAACGGCGGCGACCTTCGGAGGGATGAGCCTCTGGGCGTTGACGACAAAGCGAGATCTTTCCGGCCTTGGTCATTACCTGATGATGGGGCTTTGGGGGGTTCTGATTGCGACTCTTATCAATTTCTTTCTCAAGAGCCCTACGGTCTATTATATGATCAGCTACATCGGTATTGCGGTTTTTCTTGGTCTTACGGCCTATGATACGCAGATTATCAAACGCTGGAATGCGGCCTATGGTAATTCCGTCGATGAGGAAGGGTATGTTAAGATTTCGATCATGGGAGCCCTTAAGCTCTATCTTGACTTTATCAACATCTTTCTCTTTTTGTTGAGAATCTTCGGCAGGCGCAGATAGTCTTTTATGGGACAGCCTTCTCTCAAGGGGCCCGGTAACGACCAGCCGTCGCGCCGGGCCCTTTCTATGTTCTTTACCTTTTTTCGGATCGGAGCGTTTACCATCGGCGGTGGCTATGCCATGCTGCCTTTGATCGAACGGGAGATTGTCCATCGACAGGGTTGGGTAAGCGAGGAAGAGATCGTCGATGTCTTCACGATTGTGCAATCTGTTCCCGGAACGATTGGAATAAATTCGGCGATTTTTATCGGCTATCGCCTTGCCGGCTTTCGGGGGGCGGTCGCTGCTGCCCTGGGCATGATACTTCCCTCCTTTATCATCATCTCAGTTCTTGCGACCCTTCTGGTCCGTTTTCGGGATGTCCCGGAGGTGCAGCGAGCCTTTGCCGGAGTGCGGGCTGGGGTGACAGCCCTGATTTTTATCGCCGCCCTGAAGCTTGGGAAGAAGGTGATACAGGGGATTTTCCCTATTGTTGTCGCTCTTGCCGCTTTTCTTGCCCTCGTGGTTTTTAATCTGCATGCCATCGCCATTATTGCATCGGCCGGCCTTGCCGGTGTGCTGCACTATTACTTCCTGCGCAAGGAGCTGTAGATGGCACTCCATTTTGATTTACTTTGGACCTTTTTCAAAATAGGGCTTTTCAGTTTTGGGGGCGGTTATGCGATGATCCCCCTCATGAAGATGGAAATTGAGCGACACGGCTGGCTTTCCCTCCAGGAATTTGCCGATCTGGTGGCTGTCAGCCAGATGACTCCTGGTCCCATCGGCATTAATGCCGCCACCTTCATCGGCATCAGAACGGCCGGTATCAGTGGTGCTATTGTTTCAACCTTGGGGGTCGTTCTTCCATCGTTTGTGATCATCATTATCATCGCCCGTCTTTTGAATGCCTTCAGAACCAACAGGATCGTTGATGCTGTCATAAAGGGAGTCCGTCCGGCTACCATCGGTTTGATTGCTACGGCGGTCCTGTTTTTTGCCGAGCTTTCCATCTTCCGTGGTCACATCGGCCTTGAAACAATTGGAACATGGATTGCCGGTAAGGGGGGGCCAAAGCTCAATTTTGCCCTCAATCCCGGCGGATGTATCATTTTTGTGCTCATTTTGATTCTTGTGCGCCGTTTCAAGCTTCATCCCATTTTGGGAGTGATCCTTTCGGGGATTCTGGGTATTTTTTTGATGGGCTGAGCCCTTATTCCTCTATCCGGTTCCACTATCCGGGAAAGTTGCTCTCTTTGTCTTTGCTTACCCGGCTTTTAAGCCGTGGATCAACATGGCGAATGAGGGGAGGAAGCTTCCCCGCCATGGCCATTGTTCCGTCAAGAATGATGAGTACCCCTTGTACTCCGGGAAGATCTGCGATCTCTTCCGCTCTGCGCCCCAGTTCTTTTGGTGAGTCGATGCCGTTTGCTCCCCAGGTTGCCGCCGCATCGGCTATGGCGGCATCGGGGGCCACTACCGTTACCAGATCCGCTCTTCCAAAACTGAGTGAATGCCCCATCTTTGAACTTGAGGAACAGACTGCCAAGGGCGTTTGTTCGGCTTCGATGCGGAATGCCAGATGCCGGAACCCCTCCGGAGCCTTTCCCGCATAGAGGGCAAGGATAAGTTCGTGCTCGAGTTTCATGAAAACATCACCGCCGTTTTCCACGATTGCCTCTTCAAGCCCCTCGGATAAGGCCTTCTCGACAGCCAGTTGCGCGAAGGTTCCGGCAACCGCAGCCATGGGGCCTACTCCGATGCGTAAGGATGCCTTGTGCATCCTGATGGCGGATTCCGGCGCCGGTGTCTGGAGAACCGTAAGCGGGGTTAGGGCTCTCTGAAAGTCGGGGAAATGGCGGATATACTTCTCCAGCTCTTTTCGAAGCACCGGGAGATAGCGTCGGGCAGAATCAAAGGCCTTATCGCTTATCCGATAATGGGCCCCTCGAAAGGAAAGGGCCCTAAAATTGCGTTTAGAAGACCGAAGTACAGGCGCCATAGGGGCAGTTCTTTATGCAGGCAAGACATTCGATACAGGCCTCGGCATCAAAGATGATATGCATCGTGGCTGGATTATCTATCCGTAAAGCATGGGTCGGGCAGTGGGAGAGGCAGTTCCCGCATTGAGTACAACGCTCTTCGTCCCAAACAACACCCTTTTCCGCTTCGCCTACACCGACATTCTGATCTCTAAGGTAGGCAATGCCTTTCCTCAGGGCATCTTTTTCCCCTGATATTTCCAGGATCATAAAACCTTCGGCCTCGTCGGTTATCTTTGCCCGAAAGATGTTGACGATAAGGTCGTAATCTTTGACCAAATGGTAGATGTGCGGCTGTTCGGAGACCTCTTTTGAAAAATTGAGCAGGAATTTTTTTTGTATCATCTTCAGCGTACCTCATCCTCTTTCCGGATTTTCAGCGATTTCAGTTCCTGTTCCACCGGAAGCGGCTGTAAAGGCCGGCTCAGTAGGAAACTTCCGCTTCGAACTTCCTCTTTCAACAACTCAGCAATTTCCAAGGCCATTGCATAACTTGACATGGAAGAGACCTCAACCCTTTTGCCGAGAAGCTCAATATTTCCCTTCTTTAAATCGGCGTAGTTGACATGAGCGAGTACCTTGCCGGTTTTGTTTGGATAATCACTGCTGTAATCGATTACCTCCGCCGGAATATCCCGGTCTCGTACGGTGGTTTTCAGAAGTACATCTTCGTCCAGAATAGGAATAGGGATACCGACCCCCAGGGCCAGGGATACCCCGTAACCCTTGAGACTTACTCCCCTGACATAACGGCCGTTCATCTGCTTCATGTCCGCGGTAAGTGCCAGGGTTCCTGCCCCTCCGGTAGGCACTCCTCCCGGCGTACGTGAAATGGAGGGAGCATGTTGCGTTCCCTCGGCGTAGACATGGCCCCTTGCTCCGGCCAGCCACACCGCCGTGCCTATCCCGATTGTTCGATAGAGGGGGTCGTTGAGAAGCGGCGAAAGCTGTCCTGCCGAGCTATAGGTCAGATTCTTCATGTGTGGCTTCAAGGCCCCCAGATAGGTGTAGATGGTTTTGTCAGATAGGTTTGTCGCCACATTGTAGTTCTGGTAGCAGTTTCTCGGATTGACCATGATGGCCTGATTAAGGTCGTCGATAGTAAACCAGGTTCTCAGCTCTCTCCTGGGATATTCGTCGGTCCCATACGAGAGGGCAAAGAGCTGGCATTGTTTCCCCGCTACCAGTTTTTCAATAACATGGCCCCCTCCGAAGCGGAACTCTCCTGGGTAATACATGTTTTCAGGATCGTTTTGCCTCAGCTGGGTCGCCCCTATATAGGCATCCACCGCAGCTACTCCCGAGTAGGCAAGAACATCATCGATCCATGCTTCGGTTATTCGTATCTTGGGAGCGCATTGACCGAAGTTCACAAATGCTCCGGAGCTACACATGGCTCCGAAGGTCGCCGTGGTCACGACATCAATCTCTTCGGCCGCCTTTGCCAAGCCCTTTTGATCGACATAATCGGAGACTTCATCGGCGGTGAGCACCACCGCCTTGCCTGATGCAATTTTCTCGTTGATTTCTTCGTAGCTTTTCATTCGTATTATCCTAAAGAAATGAGCTTTCCGGAGCAAGAGGAGAAAAGCGGTTGAATTTCATCTTAAAAAGCATACAATAGGGAAAGCAGATATCGTTTCCGGGAGGAACCTTTGAAAACGAAAACAGACTTTCCTGACATCAATTCCCGCAAACCCGATGGGATCGGCCCCGATGGGAATCCCTATAAGATTCTTGTCGTGGACGATTCGATGTTTGTCAAAAAGCAGCTTACCCAGATTCTTGGTAGCGAAAGCTATGAAGTAGTGGATACTGCAGGACATGGCGCTGAGGCTGTGGAGAAATATAAGGAACTCTATCCGGGAGTTGACCTTGTTACCATGGACATCACCATGCCGGGGATGGACGGAGTCACCGCACTTGAAAAAATCATGGAATTCGATAAGGACGCCAGGATAATCATGATTTCGGCCCTTGGAAAACAGGACTTGGTGAAAAAGTCTTTTATGTTGGGAGCGAAAAACTATATCATAAAGCCATTGGATCGAAAGAAGGTGCTTGAACGAATCAGGAGCGTTTTTGAGGAGTGACCCTTTTTGCTACCAAGGCGTCGTATAGACCTTCGAAGGTTGGAGAATCGGCTTCGAACGTAAAGCTTCGTTTTGCGATATCCTGTGGATAATGAGCATCGCTGTCGGTAATGACACAATAGTCTGCCGTGTCGATGACCGGCGGCCATGTTACACATTCCACTGCCGAGTAGTCCAAGCGGGGAAGAAATCCCAACTGACTAACGACACTAAAAGAGGGTCTGTCGATATGGGCGGGAATGAACAGTCCGCCCCGCTCTTTTACCTCTTTCAGTAGCTCTTCCAAGGCGATTTCAGCCCCCTGCAGAAGCGAAACTTCTACCTCTCCCAGAATGAATTCATGTTCGTCCACATAGACTTGATCCCCGAAAAGATCGGGATTATTGGGAATTTGCGGTAGACGATTCTCAATGAAGTCTCCCAGCTCTTCGGCCTGCTTTACTGTGGGAAAGAGACACAGCACATGTGCCTCTTCGATGCTGTTTACCTCGATGCCGAAAATAGGGGTGATGTTGCTTTTTCGTGCCGCATGGTCGAAGGCTCGCAGGTTCCGTGCACAGTTGTGATCGGTCAGGGCAACCAAATCGAGACCCGCGGCCTCCGCCTCGGTAATAATCCTTGCAGGGCTCATTTCCAGGCTGCCGCAGGGGCTCAGGCAGGAATGAATATGAAGGTCGGCCCTGAATCTCATTGCTTTATTCCTCAGTTCTTTTTCAATAGACCTGCAATTTTCCAACTTGCGGTGAATTGGTTGTCGCTGGTCCGAAAAATGGCGATATCCTCGTTGATAGCCGCCTCTATCATCTCCTCCGGGGCTTTCCTCCCGTTGCAAAGCACGATTGCCCGAATCCCCGCAAGGCTTGCGACCGCCACGCTGTTTCGGTGTGCCTGGATGGTGATCAGCACGGAACTATCCGGAGCGTTGCCCATCACATCGCTGAGTAGGTCCGATGTATATCCATCGACAATCTCCGCTTCCATTCCTTCCGAACAGAGGCATTCGTAGCCAAGCACCTTCCCAATGTCAGCCGTTTTCATGTCGGACTCCCTCCTTTTCTTCTTCTTTATGAGGTAGCAGAATTTCCGCCCGAGCAACGGTACCGCGTTCTGCCCCATCAGTATGCGATACAAGGGTGAATTGGTCCGCAACCCTGCGACAATTGGGCAGACCCATACCTGCACCGAAGCCCAGGGACCTGATCCACTCATTTGCGGTAGTCCAACCTTCCTTGAGTGCTAACTCCACATCCTGAATTCCTGGACCGCCGTCTCTGCTTACAATAACGATCTTCTGCTCGTCGATTTCAATCGAAATGGTACCGCCGTCGGAATGGACCACCAGATTCATCTCCAATTCGTAAGCGGCAATGGATACCCTTCGGATGATTTTTACATCGGTTCCCCGTTGTTTCAACAACTTTTTGATTTCCGTAGAGGCATGTCCGGCATTCTCGAAATCATTTCTGATTACCCGAAACTCCATGGATGCTTTGCCCTGAAGCGCATCGGGAGAGGGGATGCTGATCCTTTCGATCCTCTCCATCTCTTTGTTTATTTCGACCAATAGCCTTGTAATGATATCCCTGCTGGTGATGATTCCCACCAGTTTGTTGGTTTTATCGAGAATGGGAAAGCGATGGTATGAGTACTTTTCGAAGTAACTGATGGCAAAGCTGACCGGCATATCTTCCTCAAGAAATATGAGCTTTCTCGACATATGCATCTCTGCGGCCTCGTCGATATACCCGCCTTCGAGAGCCCGTATAATGTCGTCCATACTGACGATACCGAACAATCTTCCGGACTCTGCAATCGGCATGCCTGTGATGCCTCGTCGTCTCATTGTCTGTTGTATTTCCCGGAGGGGAGTGTTTCGTCCTGCCGTCGTCACCTCTTTGCACATTACATCCTTGACCTTGAGACGATAGATCAATTCCAGAATAACGGTAGGAGAATCGTAGGTGTTGATCGGTATAGCCCGCATAGTAGAAAGTATAGCGAAATACGGGCATAGACGGTAGGGGGCTATATATCTGGGAAGCTTGATTTCTTTTGGATTTCTTCCTATCCTGTGAAAAAGTAAAGAAAGGAGTGAAATTATGCCCTTTGTCAGTGTAGAAACAAATCTCGCCATCGATACGGAAAAACGCAAACAATTCTGTAAAGCACTCAGTTCTGCTGCCGCACAGGCTGTGGGAAAACCTGAGCAGTACGTCATGGCATTGGTTCGCAGTGATGCGGCCCTGACTTTTGGGGGGAGCGAAGAGCCTGCGGCTTTTGTTGAACTGAAAAGCATTGCTCTTGCCGAGGCCGCGTTAAAAGAGATCTCCCGCCGGTTTTGCACCCTCATCGAGCAGGAACTTGGCGTTCCCTCCGCCCGCATCTACATTGAATTTACCAGTGCGTCGGGGGCATGGTGGGGCTGGAACGGTTCCACATTTTAGGCCATTAAGCCTTTCCTCTTTTACCTTTCTCCCTTTTTCCGTCTTTTCCTTCGGGGAGAAAGAGTTCATGCGGCTCCAATTGCAAGGCGTCACATAGCTTTTGCAATGTATTTGCCGAAGGAAATTTCTTTCCCGCCTCTATGTCTCCTACAAATCCGATCGAAATCCCCGCCTTTTCAGCCAATCCCATCTGCGTCAGATTTAATGTGTAACGGGCTTCCCGAAGGTTGGCAATTAGCCGCTCCTGAACTTTTGTCATTTGGCGCTCCACCATGGACGATTCATCATTTCCATCTTTCTTAAGAAATAGAACTAATTACCATTTTGGGAGGTTAGTGTGCAATTTTCAATACGCTGAAAGCGAGTGGTTCCCTATTCTCCCTCTTCATGGCTCCTGGTGCTTTTACACCAAGTTAACTTGACTGCTGGGTGGAATAATGGTACCGTACAGCGAGGTCGGTAGATGGACATAAAGCTGCGTCGTTATAATACTATTTATATTATCGATATCTCCGGGGATATGGACCTTTACAACGCGCATCGGTTGAAAGATGTCGTTGCCAAACTGATTGCAAAAGGTGTCTCGGAGCTTGTTATCAATCTCGAAAAGGTCGACTACCTTGACTCAAGCGGGGTAGGGGCGCTTATTCATGTATTCACGCAGGTCAAGCAGCGGGAGCTGCAGATGCGGATTACTCATGTCCACGGTTCTGTTGAAAAAGTTATCCGTCTGACCAAACTCAT
Source organism: Sediminispirochaeta smaragdinae DSM 11293 (assembly GCF_000143985.1). Classification (GTDB taxonomy): domain Bacteria; phylum Spirochaetota; class Spirochaetia; order DSM-16054; family Sediminispirochaetaceae; genus Sediminispirochaeta; species Sediminispirochaeta smaragdinae. Next base: position 1,400,808 of record NC_014364.1, read on the forward strand.
GGACTACTTCCCCATTGTCGACAGTGTAAAAGACGCTCTCTATGAATTGAGCGGAAAAGGGCAGCAGTGATGGAATCGAGAAAAGAGATAATCGTCGATGGTTCTCACAAGCTTTTTGATCGAAAGGGAACCTTTCATAAGGAGTTCCCGAGCGACTATCGGCAGGTTCGTTTTTTTTCCATGTTGATTGCTCAGAAGGCACCCCCTGAGATTCGGGAGATCAATCTCCTTGAGCAGCAGATAAGTGAGCTGATCAAGAATGCAGTTCGTCACGGAAATAAAAAAGATCCTTCAAAGCATGTTCGCGTCTGGGCATCGTTCAGCGAGCATCATGCTCATGTTATTGTCGAAGACGAGGGTGCCGGGTTTCAAAACCTTGAGTCTTGGAATGAGTTTAATCGTCGGCGAAACCAGTGTTTCCGTGAGCATAATTACGAAGAGTTAGAAAAGTATTTTTCCTATCGTACATCGGAAAGTGAAGACAACGACGGAGGAAATGCCTTGTTTGCCGCCCTCGAATATTGGGATGGTGGTGTTGTATTTAACGAAAAAAGAAACACAGTTGCTGTGTACAAGCATTTCGACAACACCAGACGGCCCGGTATCTCAAGGGAAGAGTAGACGGAGCCTCCAGTGGAGAGGATCGATACATCGTCAGTCATTGATCTCCCCGTGTCATTGATTCTTACCGATGACGGGCTCTTTTTTTTCAGTAAGCATCGCTCCGCTCCCCATCAGAGAGACAAAGGTGGAATGTGCCTCGAGTCCTTCCCCGCATCGACGCTTCAGCGGATGATACTTGCCGGGTATGTATCTTCGGTAGAGGTTTCGAGAAGCGATTTCACCTCAAAACGTCAGGAATTGATGGATGTCTCGAAGTTAATCATGTATGGTACCTTGTACCGCCATTTCCCCGATGCGCTCTGGAAATTGGTTGCTACCAGCGATCTCATCCTTCATTACAATCGATCACATCCGAAAACTCCCTTTACCCGGGAACATCTTGACCGGGGAGGGGCCATTGATGCTTCAGGACAAGGAACTGCGGCTCCTGCTTTGGCTCTGCTGGAAGAACTCTCTGTTTCTGCGGCAGATGAGGCACTGAAGGAGCGCTCCTCCTTTTCCGAACAGGAAAAAGAGATGGCGAGGACAATCGGCCGTAGGTATCTGTCACACATTACCGCGCCCTTCTGGCTGCTGCTGTCTGCTTCCCAGAGGGCCGTAGCCGATCCGATGCTCGATACCTTAAGAGATTTGGTGGCCTCCTATATCGGAAAGGCTTCCATTTCCGATTATTTAGCCCTCCTTCTCATGGAGCTTGGTGTCTATGCGGAGAAAAAGCTGGTAGGGCGGGCTACCAAGGAGCTTTTTCACGGGAATCTTGATGCCGATGCGGTCATGCGAAACGATGAGGCCAGAAGCAGGGTTCTTGCGGAAATGGAGCGCATGGGGTTCCGGGTGACGGTGGTCTGGAAGATTATGGGACGTACGGCTTCTATCGGCACCGACAATCGTCTGGAAGTAATCCTTTACGACCGGGGCAGCGATTCCGAAACCCTCAAGAATCAGATAGAGACCAAAAAGGGAATGGATACCAAAAATCACTCCCTTTTGGACTACTACGAGAAAATCGTCTCTTCAGCCAGCGGAGAGGAATTGGGACTTTTTTATCTTGGGTATATCGAAGAGGCGTGTCAAAAGCAGGATATTCGATTTGAGAGTCACGTTAGTAGAATCGAGAAAAACGATTTGACCATTGTCAGGTTAGCCTTCCACTTCAGGTGATTTCCGCTATCTTCATGATCAGAAAGGTTTGATCGTCGTGTTGGCTTGTACCTTGTGCGAAGCGATCGATATCTTCCTTTATCCGCTCGGCAATTTTCGAGGCGGAAAGCTGTGCCGATGAACGCACGACGGACTTAAGCGCTTCCAGACCATACTCCCGACTTTCCTTGCTTCTCGTTTCGGTCACACCGTCGGTATAGAAGATCAGGATATCTCCGGGAATGGTCTGGAACTGACGCTGCTTATAATGTTCGCCGACCTCTATACCTATGGGAAGTCCCGGAGTGTCCATCTCGATAAAGACTTCGGTCCCTTTTCTGTAGATCAGCAGAGGCAGATGAGCAGCGTTGGAAAAGTAGATTCGCTTTTCCATCTCGTCATATACAAACATGCCCATGGTGGCAAAATGATCGACACCAATTTTCCCGGTGATACCTCTGTTGAGAAATGTCAGAATCTGGGCGGGTTTTCTGTCTCCCGATGCGGTCAGCCTAAGGATCGTTCGAATCATAACCATGAGCATGGCCGCAGGCACACCTTTCCCGACCACATCGCAGATGACCACTGCCGTTTTCCCCTTTTCGATGGGAAAGATATCGTAGTAATCACCACTGACACCCTTTGCAGCCTTTGAATAGGTGGCTATGCTTGTCCCCTTTGGTTCCGAGATCCGTTTGGGAAGAAGATCCTTCTGTATCCTTGCCGCAATTTCAATCTCGCGCTGGATCTCTCTTCGCTCTATCAACTCGGTGTAATTGTAGATGTTGTCGATGGTGAGGGCCGCATAATCGGCGAAGGTTCTCATATGGGTGAAATCAAGGTCACTGAAATGACTTGTTTTTCCTCTTCTCGCCACGGCAATGGCCCCCAGAATTCTACCGGGAAGTGAAAGCGGTACGATGATAAGGCTTGATACATAGAGTGGATCGTCATCCTCAAGAAGCGGAAAGGTCGTTCCCTCAAGCGCTTGTGAACAGTTTCTGAAAAAACGGGGTTCGGCGGCGGCAATACATTCACCGATGATAGTTTCGCCGAGGCCGAAGGGTTTATTCCGTATATATTCATCCACTTCCTGTTTTTGCCTCGGAAGCCGCTCGGGAAAGGGATAGGGAGGGGGAAACATCCCGATAATATCGGAGACATAGATTGATTTACTTGCCTCATCAACCAGAAAGAGTGCCCCTGCATCTGCCTCGGTATTTTCGACGGCCGATTCGACAACCAAGGCAAGAACTGCCTCGGGATCCGGGTCCTGGGCCTGAAGACTGCCGATCCTAAACATAAAATCGAGTACCGAATCGAGCTTCTCCTTCAACTGATCCTTGAGAGCGTTGTAGTCTTTTGAAAGCTCTTCAAACTCGTCCCGCGAACGGATGGTGAGCTCGTTGGAAAAATCGCCCCGGGAGATAACGCTCATGGCCTCTCCGACCAGTTTAATTCGTTTTACCATCTGAGTGGAAAAACGGCTGGTAAGGATGAGCGTTATCAAAAGACTGCATGCGATGATGGCTATTGCTATCCGTGTTCCTGCCGTGATAATGGTGTTGGCCCGGAGATTTGTCTCCCCTATCAGCTTATCCATTCTTGCTTTGAAGGTTTCGGTATTATCCATGATCAGCAGCTGATAGTTTTTTAGGGTCTGATAGGCGCCGAGAAAGGGGTGAGGCTGTCCTTCCTGGCTGATGACGAGGAAGGTCTGAAAGAGGCCCCTGTCGCCGACAAGTCGGTCCATCCGCTGATCGATCATCCAATCCATATGATCGAGTGCCGGCTGATAGTACCAGGTCGAAAGTTGGTTCCACCAGCCTACCGTTTGCTGCAGCTCCGAGGTCTGCCGTTTGCTGAGGAATCGGGCTCCTCGTGCCGAGACAAAATCATTCAGCTCTTGCTCGAACTTATCGATGCCGAATTCGATTCTCGCTTTTTCCACGGTGATTCTGCTGTTCGTGGTCATGAGAGAATCCATGCGAACCGAAAGCTGCTCAAGGCTCGAGATCGATCGTTCGGAGAGCATTTCAAAATCCTTGAGCGCTATGATGGTGCTGGTAAAAAAAATCACCACCGAGAGGGCGATAAGCACACCCAACACTAAAAGGGCCTCGATGATGGACAGCTTCGTACGAATCTTCATGTCGCCGATCATACCATGAGGGAGGCAAATCGTCAAAACTCTTCGGAATTCAAGATGGAATTCAACGCCGCTTGTAATTTTTCCAAAGAAAGGTACACTGGATAAAGCATGAAAATACTGCATACTTCAGATTGGCACCTCGGTAAGCGCCTGGGCCGTTTCAGCCGCATGGAAGAGCAGGCCGATATTCTGGATGAGATCTGTTCCATTGTTGATGAGCAAAATCCCGACCTTATTATGCTCTCAGGGGATCTTTTCGATGGTTTCAACCCTTCGGCCGAGGCAATTGAGCTGCTTTACCGGACGCTCCACCGCATGTCCGGCGGCGGAAAAAGAGTGATCATCGCCATTGCCGGTAATCATGATTCGCCGGATCGAATCGAATCGCCCGATCCCCTTGCAAGGATCAGCGGCATTTTTTTCCTCGGTTATCCCGAGACTCAAATCAAAACGTGCCATCTGGAGAGCGGCTGGGTGGTGGAGAGCCCCGAAGCGGGGCTGCTTCGCCTTCGAAAAGAGGGGAGGGCGGAGCTGCGAATCATCGCCACCCCCTATGCCGGGGAGGTTCGACTTCGCAAGGCCATCGATCCGACACGGGGAGAGGAACAGGTCAGGGCCATTCTCCGTGATCACTGGAAGAATCTTGCCGACCGTTTTTTCGATGATGGGGGCATTAATCTGATGGCGGCACATCTTTTTTCCGCCGAAGCCGAGAGCCTGCCCTTCGACGAGCTTGAGGAAGATGGAGAACGTCCCATTCTCCATCCCGGAGGCCTTGAGCTGATTCCCTTTTCCGCCTTCCCCGCAGAGGCCCAATATATTGCCCTAGGGCATCTTCACCGACCGATGCTTACGCAGTATGGCAAGAGCACCATCTGCTACAGCGGCAGCCCCTTGGCCTATTCCCTTTCCGAAAGTGGTCAGCAGAAGCAGGTTGTTCTTGTCGATCTCGAGCCTGGGAAGAGGGCAAAATGCGAAGTGGTGCCCCTTTCTCGCGGTAGAGCCCTGTGCCGGGGGCGTTTCAAGACGCTTGAAAGGGCCCTTGCCTGGCTTGGCGAACACCAGGAGGCTTACGTAGAAGTGACGATGGAGGTTGATCACTATCTCGAGACAGGAGTGCGGGATGCCATCCATGATGCCCATCCTCGGGTCCTTGCGGTTGTTCCCGAACTGCTGGAGGGCCCGGACCTTTCAGTTTCCAGACGGGAAGAAATAGATATCGATGCCCCTTTGGAACGACTTTTCACCGAATACTTTCGCGGCCGAAACAACGGTGCCGATCCGGAACCCTATCTGCTGGAGCTGCTCGCCGAGGCCGTTTCCGCAGGAAACGAGGAGCCAGGAGTATGATACCGCTGCAGTTGACGTTGAAAGGCTTTTATTCCTATCTCGAGGAGACGGTGATCGATTTCAGGCCCCTGACCGCCGCAGGTCTCTTCGGTATTTTCGGGCAGGTCGGCAGCGGCAAGAGTTCCATTGTCGACGCAATCGGCTTTGCCCTCTACGACCAGAGCGAGCGCCTTAATCGTCAGGAGAAGCGCCACTACATGCACCTCTCCGCTCGCGAGATGATCGTTGATTTTACCTTCCTTCACGGGGATGGAGAGTACCGTTTTCTCGTCTCCGGAAAGCGTTCCGGTAAGGGGGACAAGGCCCCGAACTACAACCGCTCCGCCTATCGGAGGGAGGGAGAGGCATGGATTCCCTTTGCCGATGATCGGGATCGGGGGGCAGGGAATGCTGCGGAGCTGCTGGGCCTCAGCTATGAAAATTTTCGGCGTGCGGTGGTTATCCCCCAAGGCTCCTTTCAGGAGTTTCTCCGGCTTTCGGGCAAGGACCGGACGGAGATGCTTCAGGAGCTTTTTCAGTTGGATCGTTTCGACCTCTACCGGCCCGTGACGAACCTGCTTTCTGATACTCGTCGCGATTGTGAACGCATCGAAGAGCGTAAGCGGCTGATCGTCGAGGAGGAGGGCGAGAGTTCCTCTGAACTCGAAGGGCATGTATCTTTGCTCACACAAGAGCTTGATCGGTTGACGGGGGAACTCAAAGATCTGCGTGCCTTCACCTCCCGCCAGGAGCAGGCTCGTCAACGGGCCGAGCGGCTTACACAGCTGAAAGAACGCCTTGCCGATCTCGAACTCGCCGAACCCGAGTGGAAAAAGCGACGCCTTGGCCTAGAACGCTTTGATGCGATCACCCGGGAAGTCCTGCCCCGAAGGACGGAGATGCTTGAGATTCGCAAGCGGATGGAAACCCTTGATGCCCGTCGTCTGGAAAATGAGGCTGCTCTTCGTAAGAGCAGGGAGGAACGGCTCGGCTGCGAAGAACGCTACCGGGAGCTTGAAGCTGCAATGGAGAATCGCAGGAAAAATGCTGATGAGGCCGAAGCCCTGGAGCGGATTCTGACATTCAGGCGGTCGGGTGAGAAGCTTCGGAAGGCCGAAAAGGCGTTTGGAGACTTGCAAGAACGGGAACGTCTTCTTATCGGACGTAGGCAGGAGCTTCTCACGCGGCGGGGAGAGGTTCAAAAGGAACTGCAGGACATCGAAAAACTGGCGGAAGAAGAGGGCGAACTTTCCCTCCTCGGACAGTGGTATGCCAAAGCCGACGCTTTACAAGAGGAGACCAAACGTCTCTCTTTTGAACTTGAAGAGAATGAACGGAAGGCCGAAGAGCTTCTCCAGCTGCCGCGATCTTCGGCGTCAGAAATTCCCGGACTCTCCTGCTCCGTAGATGATGCACCTGAGACAATCCTCGAGGCTCTGAGGCGCCGGGAACGGGAGATTGAAGATCGTTTAACGACGATTGGTATTCGCAGTCATCGAGGCTTGCTTGTCGATGGGACCCCTTGTCCGCTCTGCGGTTCTCTTCATCATCCCGTTGTCGAAAAAAAGGAGGCGTTTGAAGCCGAAGCAGAGGGGGAAGCCGAAGAGCTCCAATCACTGCTTCCTATGGTTCGAAAGGCTGCTATCGAACGTGGTAACGCCCTTTCCAAGGCCGAGGTACATATGGACCGGGTACGGCAACTGACTAGGTCCCTGGAAGATGTACAGGAGCGAACAAGAGAGCATCTCGAAACCTTTTGCTGGGACCGTTTCGATCCTGAGGAGCGGGAGCCCTGGAAGCGGGCGACACAAGAGGCCGAAGCCCGATCGCGGCAAGGCCGCCTGCTGCGATTAAACTTGGATGGCATCAGCGCCGATCTTGAAGGCCTTGAGCCCAAACTCGCCGCGGCAAGCGATGAGAAATCCGCTCTCCTTGAGAAGATTGCCGGGGAAAAGGGAAGGAGTACGCTCCTTCGGGAATCGATCCCGGACGAACTTTTTACCATATGGGGCGATACGGACGGCGGGGAACTCGCAGCCCGTCGTGAGAAACTCAGAGCCGATGCCGAGGGGTTGGAGATCCGTTTTGCCCAGGCACGCCGGGAAATGGAAACAAGTGCCCTGCGAGTAAGTACCTTGACCGGTAGCCTCGAGGAGCTGGGACGGAGTCTTGCGGAGGAAGGGGCACGTTTTGACCGGCTGCGAGAAGGTTTTCTGCCGATGCTTTCCGACCATGGTTTCGACTCCGAAGATGCCCTCGATTCCTTTATACAAAGGTATGAAAAAGCCGATGAGGAGCGGGAGAAGATAGCAACCTTCGAAAGGGAGCTCCATGCCACGCGGGAGCAGCTTCGAGAGGCAATCGATGTGGCCGGTAGCGAGGAGTTCAACGAAGCGGGCTACCGAGAGGCTCTGTTAAGCTGTGAAGAGAAAGAGGGGCGGGAAAAAGAGCTTTGGGCCGAGCTTGCCACGGCCAGGGAACGGCATAGCAGGAGCCTTCGCCAGGAGGAAGAGCTCCGTCGATTGGAAAAAGAGGAGCGGGTGCTTTCCCGTCGCCGTGAAGCCCTTTCCCTTCTTCAGAATATGATGAAGGGGAACGGCTTCGTTCGTTTCGTTTCGACTCGCTACCTGCGGGAACTCTGTGCCAGAGCAAATAGACGGTTCCTTCCTTTGACAGGCAAAAGCCTCGCTCTCGAGGTCGACGAGAACGGGGACTTTCAGGTGCGAGATCTCCTTAACGGGGGTAAACTTCGGTCCATCAAGACACTTTCCGGCGGGCAGACCTTTCAGGCCGCCTTTTCCCTTGCCATTTCTCTTTCCGAAAGCGTGAGAAGGGGAGGGGAGAGCTTCTTTTTTATCGATGAGGGCTTTGGCTCGCTGGATAACGAGGCCCTCGGCCAGATCTTCGAAACGCTCAAAACCCTTCGGCGAGAGAGGAGTATCGTCGGGATCATCAGTCATGTCGAGGCCCTGCAGGAAGAGGTCGATACCTCTCTGATCGTACGGCGGGATCCTGTGCGCGGAAGTGTGATAAGCTTTAATGAAGGAGGGCGTGGATCATGACTTCATTTGGCAGGATGCTGGATACCGACCGTATCCTTATCATCAAAGCCGATAGGCTTATAGACAAGAAAGAATTGTTGTCCCTTCTGTGTGAGCGGATCAGCAAGGCTTGGGACATCGTAGGATCTGAGCAACTTCTTACCCTGGTCCATAAGCGGGAAGAAACCTTTTCTACCCGCCTCGGACCGATGCTGGCTGTTCCCCATGCTGTTATCCCGGGTGGAGAGGAGAACCGGATGGCTGCGGCCGTGATTCCCAATGGTGTGGAATGGGATTCCGATACCGATCACCCTGTCCGTTTGGTTTTTCTTCTCGTAGGGGGGCAAGAAGATCATCTGAAATTGCTCAGCGAATTGGCGGCAGCGCTCCAGGACGAAACCTTTTTGCTTCGATTGACCACTGCCACCTCTCCCAAGGCCTTTCTTTCCGTTTTTCGAAGGAGGGATGAGGGCCCCGTTCATCCCTTCGTCCATCGCCACCGTGATCTTTCCGCGGCCATCTTTGAACAGGCCCTTCGCCTGCGGGATGCTGTCGATGGTGCCAGAATCATTCTCCATGCCGACGCCCTGGGAGACGGCGAATATATTGACGAGTTGATTCGCGGAAAAAATGTCCTTGTTGTAAGCGGCGGGGAGACCCTTTTCGATGCATCATTCCTTGAGCGCTATAGGCCGATAATCATGCCCTTCAGGGGGATCAGACGTTCGATCCATGTCCAGTTTATTCTCCTCTATCTCCTTGGGCGAGGGGTAATAGGTGAAGACGATCTCATTGTGAATGCCTATGGAAAGCCGGGATCGGGTTTTCTCGATTCAATCAGATTAAGCCACCTGAAGCGTGAACTTAATCTTCCCTTTTCCTCTCAATCGGGAGCCTTCCCCACAGATCTCGAGCTTTCCACCTTCGCACGTGTCCTGCAACTCGCTTCCCAGCTTGCCGCCGAAGGAAGAGAGGGAAAGCCGGTGGGCACCCTCTTCGTTGTGGGAGATCAGGCCGGTGTCTATCCCTATACCAGGCAGATGATTGTTAATCCCTTTCACGGCTATGCCGATAGCGATAAAAACATCCTCGATCCGAGCATAGAGGAGACGGTGAAGGAGTATGCCAAGATCGACGGGGCCTTTATCATACGGGGCGACGGCACCATTCTTTCTGCCGGAACCTTTCTGTCGGGTCAGCCGACGGCCGACGAAATGCAGTCCGGCCTAGGTGCACGGCACGCTGCAGCTCAGGGCATTACCGCGGTCAGCAAGGCACTGGCGATAGCAATCTCGGAATCGACGAGAAAGGTGACGGTCTTCCAATCGGGGAGACGAGTGATGGAGCTATAGCGTACCGCTTCCTATTGCTTCAATTGTCCCAGATATACTGTTCCATCTTTGCAATGAGGAAGTCTTTTTCGGTGATGACCGCCTTAACGATATCACCGATGGAGATGATGCCGATCAGTGCGTTGTTTTCCATTACCGGAAGATGACGGAATCGTTTTTTCGTCATCAGGGCCATGCAGGTCTCGACCCCCGTCTCCGGTTTTATGGCGACAACCTCCGTGGTCATCAACTCCTTTACGGGAAGGTCACGGGGACACTCCTGGCTTCCAATGGCTCCGATGGTTTTTCTTGCATAGTCGCGTTCGGAAAAAATACCGATCATCTTTTGCTGATCGTCAAGGACGACAACCGCACCAACATTTTTCTCACTCATCAGACTCAGCGCCTGAAATACCGTAGTCTCGGGCCTCACCGACCAGATATCGGCTCCCTTTTGCGCCAGAAGGTCTTTGATTGTTTCCATCTTGTATTTCCTCCTTCCCTAAGTATGTAAAAGAAGGACGCACTCCGTCAAACTTCCGGACGAAAAAATCGCAGCAAAGACCTGCCGTAGCGTCGTGTATCGTAGCAGATAAGGGTTCCGACCTCATCCGGCCATTGTTCTTCGGCGGGATGGTGGATCAGGACCTTTGTTTCCTCCGTTATGAGTGAAGAATCGGAGAGGACCTTGATGAGATCGATTTTTCCGGGCATGGGGAAGGGGGGATCGAGGTAGATAATATCGAACGAGCCCCTGCCTCGGCGTAAAAAGGATTCCGCCGACATCATCACCAGGGATATTTTCGATTCAACCATTTCGATGTTTTCCAGGATGGTTTCCCGTTTTCCCCTGTCGTTCTCCACCAATACGACGGGTTCGGCTCCCCTGCTTGCCGCTTCGATACCGACCAAACCGGATCCCGAAAAGATGTCGAGAAACGAGTAGCCGTCGAGAGGTCCGAGGATGCTGAACATCGACTCTCTCATACGATCCATGGCGGGGCGGATGACCCCTTTTGGGCAGCGCACCTTGCGGCCCCGATATGTTCCACCGGTAATTCTCATCGTTCTAAGCTACCCTTCGGAGGCGATTGAGACAAGATCATCAAAGGGAGGGGCGACGGTGTAGAGCCGCTTCAGAACCTGATGATCGGCGTGTTCAAGTTCGAAATCGCCCGAAACAATAGCCGTCGCCTCCTTTCTGCTTGCTTCGAGGATCTCCCCATCTTTGAGTAGGTCGGCAAACTGAAGATTCAGAACCCCCGCCTGCCTCATCCCCGAGAGCTCTCCCGGCCCTCGAAGCTTTAGATCTTCCTCGGCAATGACAAATCCGTCGTTGTTTTCCTTCATGATGCGAAGCCGCTGCTTGCCCGTTTCCGTCAAACCCTCGGAAAAAACGAGGAAACAATAGGATTGGCGGTCGCTCCGACCCACCCGTCCTCTGAGCTGATGCAGGGCCGAAAGCCCGAATTGTTCCGCATGTTCGATCACCATGCAGCTGGCATTGGGGGCGTCAACGCCGACCTCGACGACGCTGGTTGCAACAAGGATATCAAGTTCTCCGGAAAGAAACCGTCCCATCTCCCGCTCCTTTATCTCCTCATCGATGCGGGAATGAAGAAGAGCGATCCTCCTTTGGGGAAATACCTCCTCCCGCAGCAGACGGTACATACTCTCCGCGCTGTCGATCTTCTCCCTGCTTCCCTCTTCGATCAGGGGATAGACAAAATAGGCCTGTCCTCCCCGTTCAAGTTCCTTCTCGACCGCGGCATAGACCTTCGGCCTGTTTTCGACCTTTGCAAGATGGGTAATGATCGGTTTTCTTCCCGGCGGCATGGTCCTGATGACCGATACCGCAAGGTCCCCGAAGGCGGTGAGGGCCATGGTTCTGGGAATGGGCGTGGCGGTCATCGTCAGAAGGTCGGGAAATTCCCCCTTGTCCAAAAGCCCCTGCCGCTGCATAACCCCGAACTTATGCTGTTCGTCGATGATACAGTAGCGCAGGCGGCGAAAGCGAACGGAAGAGGAGAAGAGGGTATGGGTCCCAACCACAAGATCGATTTCTCCCTCTTGAAGGGCGACAAGAAGCTCCTTTCTTGCCGGGCTTGGGATACTTCCGGTGAACAGGGCGATTCTCACCCCAAGAGGAGCAAGTATTCTGGCGCTGTTTTCCGCATGCTGACGGGCAAGAAGTTCGGTCGGTGCCATGAAGGCAACCTGATAACCTGCTTCGATGATCGGCAAGGCGGAAAGGAGGGCCGTGAGGGTTTTTCCCGATCCGACATCCCCCTGCAGGAGTCTTGCCATGGGGTAGGGCCGTTTCAGATCTTCTATGATCTCTTCGACCGCCTGCTTTTGATCGGCGGTGAGAGAAAAGGGAAGATCCCTGATACAACGATCGACAAGGCCTGTTTCCAGGGCCAGGGAGGGACGTTCCTTTCGCTTGCGAAGGGCTCCGCGTCTTGTGACGGCACATTGCAGATGAAAGAGTTCATTGAAGGCGAGGGCCTTGCGCCCCTCCTCCGGCTCCTCGATCCGGCGAGGACGATGAATCATGACCAGTGCCTCGGCAAGATGGGGCAGTCCGTGATCCCGGCGTATTGCTTCAGGCAGTTCATCATCCACGAATTTGCCGAAGCCCTCCATCGCTTGCTGCATCAGGTCTCGCAGAGCCCCTTGCGTCAATCCCTCGGTAAGGGGATATACCGGCAGGATGGAACCAATGCCTCCTCGCCCCGAGATCTTCGGCACCTCGCTAAGATAATCCTCTTCCCTGGTGAGGGGGTACTTTCCTGCGGGAACGAAATCAAAGGAGGCTGCCTGAAGTTCCCCAAAGCGATGCTGGAGCGGTGCGTAGAGGAGGATACGTGCACCAACAGGCAGTTTCCCGGCCAGGAAATTCCGATTAAAGCAGAGCAGCACGGCGACTGAGGTTTCATCTTGAACAAACACCTTCAGCGTTTGATTATGAGGTTTTCCAAACCAGTCGTGGGCAACAATTTCCACCACGGTGAGAGCGGGTCTGGCATCACCGGCCCGGACTATGGGGACAAGGCGACTCCGATCCTCCCATTGTCTGGGCAGCAGACGGAGCAGATCGGCAATATGCCTTACTCCAAGACGGGCGAGCCTTTCCGTGCTTTTTTTACCGACTCCGTGGAGCACGGTGACCGGCTTGCGCAATTCTCCCAGGAACATCTGCCGCTGAACTTATATCGGAAAGGCCTGCAGGACGTTGTATAGCAGACCGAAGAGTACTTTTCCCGCTATATAGAGAACCAGAAGCGAGGCCCCTGTGGTTGCAAGGATGGTCTTATAGGTAACAAATCGTTTGCGGAAAAAAAGCCTTCGCGTTTTTTCCAGGATAGGAGCGATTAGAAGATCCACGGTGCGGGCGAAGGGGCCCACGCTATTGGCTCCGCTGAGCCCCATGAAAAATCGTATGGCGGTTAAAATGATGAAGAGACTCAACAGAAAGGAGACGACCGACCACAGGGCGGAGGTGATGACTGCCAGAACAATGCCGAGGCTCAGTCTCCCCTCCCTGATGAACTGGGATGCAAAATCGATCAGTACGACGATGACAAGCATGGCCGCTACCGGAGAGAAGTCGATCGCGGAAAAACGAAGGAATTTGATCTTCTGGAAGATGCGGAGATAGGGGTCGGTGGCCGCTGCGAGGATACGATAGGGTTTGCCGTAATCGACCCCCTGAAACCAGGTGAGCATCACCCTGATCAATATGAGCAGAAGGTATCCTGAAAGTACTCCGATAAAAATTTTCAATCCAAGAATCATGCATTGCTCCTTGATGATGTCATGCGGTCCAGACATCTTCGATATGAGGATGGCTTCTGATTTGATCGAGGGCGTCGTCCTCCGAGGAGAGGGATATCTGTCGGTTTACCTGTATGATGGTCTCGCCCTGACCGTTTTTCTTTACTATGTGAAAATAGACGGGGCAGGCACCCTGAAAATCCACCAGAAAGGAACGAAAACCGAGCAGTTTTTCCTCGGTGCAGAGGCTGCGATCGATTCTTATATGGACTTCATAGCCGCCTTTGACCTCAATCTCCGAGGGATCGGAGAAACTTTCCAGCAGCAGTTTCGGCTCCCCCCGGGAGAGGTCCATCTTTCCCGTACAGGCAATCACCCCGTCGGTCTCAACCTTATCACGAATCTGCTCCCACAGCTTACTGAAGACCACAGACTCGATTTTCCCGTTGTAATCTTCCAGCTGGAGAAAAGCCATCGGCCGCCCTTTTTTCGTGATAATGGTTCTCAGGGATGTCACCATGGCAATGAGGGTGTAGGTCCGTTCGGGGATGAAACGGTCGGGTCGGGAAAGGTCGATATTGACGGCACTTTTCCAGCGGTCCTTGAAGTCGTCCATGGGATGGCCCGAGAAATAGAAGCCGAGAAGCTCACGCTCTCTTCGCAAAACCTCCATCTTGGGAAGGGGCTCTGCAGGAGTCAGGTCTGTCTTCCAGGGCATCTCCTCTTCGTTTCCATCGTCGAAAAGGCTCGACTGGCCGAATTGCTCACCCTCTTTCTTTTTGCTTACCACCTCCATCACCCGTTCGAGGTTTTCCAAAAGGGTTGAGCGGTTTATACCAAAACTGTCCAGTGCACCGCATTCTATCAAGGTCTCCAGAACCTTGCGGTTTACGGTCTTCATATCGACCCGATCCAGAAGATCGAAGATATCCTCAAAGGGGCCCCCCTCTTCACGGGCCCGGACAATCTCTTCCACTGCGTTGGTTCCGACATTCTTGATGCCGATCAAGCCGTAGACGATCTTTCCGTCGCTTACCGAGAAATTTTTCTCGGAGATGTTGACTTCGGGAGGCAAAAGGTCGATTCCCATGGTCTTTGCCTCGCCGATGTAGAAAGCAAGTTTATCGGGGTTGTTTATTTCGTTTGTAAGGTTCGCGGCCATGAATTCGGCCGGGTAGTTTGCCTTCAGATAGGCGGTTTTATAGGCCACCACCGAGTAGGCAGCCGCATGGCTCTTGTTGAAGCCGTAACCGGCAAAGGGAACGAGCATCTCGAAGATTTCGTCGGCGTGTTCCTTTGTATGTCCCTTTTTTACCGCCCCCTCGATGAACTCGAGCTTCATCTTTGCCATCTCTTTGACTTTCTTTTTTCCCATGGCCCGCCGCAGGATATCTGCTTTTCCGAGGCTGAAACCACCGATAATCTGAGCGACCTGCATAACCTGTTCCTGGTAGACAATGACACCGTAGGTCGGTTTGAGTACCTCTTCAAGGCTCGGATCAGGATAGCGAATCTCCTGTTCTCCGCTCTTGGATGCGATGTACTGGGGGATGTACTGCATCGGTCCGGGCCGGTAGAGGGCGTTCAAGGCGATGAGATCTTCGATGCTGGTCGGGTGGGCCTGCTTGAGGATGTTCTGCATCCCTGAGCTTTCAAACTGAAATACACAGGTACTCTTTCCCTCTCCCAGAAGTGTAAAGGTGGCGGGATCGTCCTCCGGAACCCTTTCGATGTCGAAATCCTTATCCCGGCGATGGATGAGGTCTTCGGTGTGTTTGATCAGGGTAAGGGTTTTCAGCCCGAGAAAGTCCATCTTGACCAACCCGCACTCCTCAAGCTGGTCCATGGTGAACTGGGTGGAGATGGATCCGGTCTTGGAGTCTCGATAGAGGGGGACATATTCGGTCAGGGCTTTCCGGCCGATGACCACACCTGCTGCATGGGTGGAGGCGTGGCGGGAAAGTCCCTCGAGCCTTCGGGCCGCATCGATCAACTCGCCGTAGACCCCTCCCTGGTCCATAAGCTCTTTGAGTTGCGGTTCCTGTTCCAGGGCCTTGTCGATGGTGATTTTGAGATCGTTGGGAATCAGCTTGCTGATTTTATCCGCCTCGGCAAAGGGAATATCCAAAACCCTGGCAACATCCTTGACCACCGCCTTCGCCTTGAGGGTACCGAAGGTGATAATCTGTCCGACCTTGTCCTTGCCGTATTTACGGTTGACATAGTCGATTACCTCCTGACGTCGTTCGAAGCAGAAGTCAACGTCAAAGTCAGGCATCGATACCCGTTCCGGGTTGAGAAAACGCTCGAAGAGCAGCTGATACTTAAGGGGGTCGATATCGGTGATGGTCAGGGCGTACGCGACGATGGAACCGGCACCGGAACCTCGTCCCGGGCCGACGGGAATGTCGTGTTGTTTTGCATAGTGAATAAAGTCCCAGACGATGAGAAAGTAGCCGGGAAAATGCATACTGTTAATGATTCCCAGTTCCTTTTCGGCCCGCTGGACAATTTCGTCGGTGAGACTCGGATAACGCTTTTTTAGGCCTTCGAAGGTGAGGTGGCGGAGATAGTCGCCGAGATTTTCGAATTCGGGAGGTATCTCATACTCGGGAAGTATGGGCCCGGGAAGATCGATTTCCAAGTTGCACTGTTCTGCAACCCTCAGGGTATTAGACAGGGCCTCGGGAATTTCCCTGAAGGTTTCCGCCATCTCTTCCTGACTTTTCATGTAGAACTGATCGGAGTGAAAGCGCATCCGATCCTGTTCCCTTCGCTTTCGGTTGGTTCCTATGCAGAGCAGGATATCCTGGGCACTTGCATCGGCCCGATCGAGATAATGGATGTCGTTGGTTGCAACCAGGGGGATGCCCGTTTTCTTCGATATACGAACCAGCTCTTTATTGACGGTCTTCTGTTCGGGAATACCGTGGTCCTGCATTTCGAGGAAAAAGTGTTCTTTTCCAAACAGCTCACGGTAGTAGTTCGCCTTCTGCTCCGCCTCTTCGGCCTTTCCATTCATGATCATTGACGGAATTGCCCCGGCAAGGCACGCAGAAAGGGCGGTCAGACCGCCGTTGTACTGCTCGAGCAGCTCGTCGTCGATACGCGGTTTGTAGTAAAATCCCTCGGTATAGCCGCGGCTGCAGAGCTGGATAAGGTTTTTATAGCCTTCGCTATTTCTGGCAAGAAGCACCAGGTGCTGGTAACGGTTTCCCTTCTCGCTTCCGTTTTTTACGTGGCGGGAACCTGGAGCGACATAGACCTCGCAGCCGATGAGCGGGTTGATCTCATGGGCCTTGCACGCTTTATAAAATCGGAGAACGCCGAACATATTGCCGTGATCGGTGATTGCAAGATGTTTCATACCGAAGGAGACCGCTTTTTCCACCATTTTATCGATTGGAGCGGCTCCGTCGAGAAGGCTGTAGTCTGTATGATTGTGTAAATGGACAAAATCAGGCATGTGGATCCTCTGCATGTGAATATACCCTGCTCTACCGGCTTCTGTAAAGTATGGGGGGAATTTTAGTCCGGTTCCCGCAGCACGTGGATGAACCAGTCGAAAAGTTCCCGCGCCCTGTTTTTCTGGAAGGATGATATGCCGGGACTTTCGGCAATGGTTTTTTCCATCATTGCGAGGGCTTCTTCACGCTCCTTACGGGTAAAGGGCACCTTTTTACCCGAGAGGAAGGCTTCTAACTCGCGGTTGCGTATCACCAGCGGCGAAAAGGTACCGAAGGCACAGCGAAGATCGGAAACCGTCGCCTTGACGATTTTCCCGGTGCAGCAGAAGCTCAAAGAGCTCCGCAGGTCGTTCATCGGTGTTCCGATCTGGCGAAAATAACCGAGGTCCCACTCTTCAAAGGGAATACGTATCCTGGTAATGAGTTCTCCGCTGTCGAGGATAGGGTTACCTGCCCGGTCGAAGAGCCGCTGCATGGTGATCCAACGATTTCTACCTTCCCTCCTCAGCTCTATGCGGGCATCCAGAAGTAGAAGAATCGGGTATGCGTTCAGCCGCAGGCCTCGGACGGCAAGATTGCCTCCGAGGGTCGCCAAATTTCTCAGGGGCATGGGACGAAGGAGCGAAAGCCCCTGGCTGAGGGCTGAGGGCAATACATGCTGGCCGACCTGAAGGATCTTATTGTAGGGAACTGCGGCTCCTATTTCCAGATAGCGTTCGGTTCTGCTTACCTTTGCAATTTCACTCACCATTGCAAGGCTGATAATCTTTTTGGGCCGTGCATATTGGGGATCGTTTTTTCGTAGGCCACCGATAGCTGTTCCACCGGCCCATAGCAGGGCATTGGGATTTTGGCGATAGATGGCCAAGAGTTCAGCCATGTTGCCAGGCAAAAAGACCCTTGGGGCGATACCGCTAAGCACGGAGATGCCCCTTTATGATACGTCCGGCGCTCCTGATCGCCTTGACAATCTTTTCAGGATCGGTGCAGCTACAGCTCTTCCCGGAAAAAGCATCCAGAATTTCAGCTTCCTTTGGTTCCAGACTTCGTTCAAGAATACTGTAGGCGATGAGCATTGTCGAGGGCCTGCAGTAGTCGCAGGGGTGGTAGTCGGCCTCGGCAAAGGCTGCCAGAAGGTCTTTGTATTCCCCCTTTTCCCGCAAACCCTCTTCGGTGATGATGTCGGCCCCGGGGGTACGAAACATGGGGACGAGGCAGGACTGGATGGGGACACCGTCTACCAGCACCGAGCATATGCCGCATAGTCCTCCCTCGCAACCGCGTCGGACAGAGGCTATGTGAAAAAAGTTGCGAAGGACGTTTATAAGCATCTGTTCCGGAGCGGCATTGACCGTAACCGCTTTACCGTTAAGAAGAAAGCGAAATTCCATTACTCCTCCTCCCCTTTTACCATAAATGAGTGGATCAACTCGGGAGTAATGGGAAGCGTGTCCAAATAGATTCCCGTGGCCTGGCTTACGGCAGATACAAAGGCCGAGGGGAAAAGGGCTCCGGGGATCTGGGCGACACCGGATGGTTGTGCCGTTCTATTTTCAGAAAAAGAGATTTCGATGGGATACATCGACAGCTGCTCCGTCTCTTCGAATATTCCAGCCTCCCTTGCTCTCCTGCTTATCAGGAGATCCCCATTTGTGCAGCGTCTCAGACTCCTTGTGATTGCCGTTCTTACAGCCGATGATGCCTCTTTTCGGTCGTATACGTTTCCGCAGTCTATGGCACACCAGATTCCCCGGATTGAGGGTTGCCAACTGAAGGGGTCAAGATCTACTTCCACCACCATGGCTCCCCAGGTAAGACGGTGGAAGGGCGTTCCTTTGAGTTTTTCTCTGTCCCATACCGCCTGAGAGGGGGAGCGAAAGTTTTTCCTGACATTGATGGGTAGGGGTACATTAAAGCGCTGCCGTTTGATGGCATTGCAGCACTGCTCCACCAGGGTGGTCGTCACGGAAAGGCGTTGTCCACACACCAGGGGCCCGTTACCGCCGAGATCCTGCCAGATTGGATCAATGTCGATCAGTTCCGGATTAATGCCGAGAATTTCGCCGGCCCGATGCTTCCATAGGGCTTTCACCGAACCGGGAAAGGCACCTGCCCTGGTCTGGATGGTGAGTTTGTCGTTCTTGTCGAGGAGCACCGAGACGCTCCAAGGCTCTCTTCCCGCAGGTTTTGCGGTAAATCCGTCTCCGGTAAAGCCGCTGGCAATGCCTATGCCCCGGAAGATTCCCCCTCTTCCCGGGATTGCGGGCCGTTTCTTCATCAGCTGGTAGGCGGCATGCTTTCTATGAAAGTCCGAGGCGGAGCAGACCTGTTGGATGAGAAGTCGATCACTTCTCCTTTTGAGGCTTCCGCCGGTTGGAATTCGCTTCTTGTCCGCAGCCTCCAGTTTCCTGTCTGCGGGATCTTTCCCAAGAAGTTGGGCGATTCTCGCTTCATGGACCTCTCTGGAAAAGAGACCGGGAATGATACCGAAACCGCAACGGAGTCGGGTCGGGGAGAGAGAGGTTCTTACTCCGCGGGCCCTGATCAAGGTATTCGGGGTATAGCGGCTTCCCGCGATCCCGATAACCAGCCTCGTCAGCATCTCTTTAGATAAAAAGGAAAAAGCTCCGAGATCGATGGAGGCATCGATGTTTTCTCCCACAACGTTTCCCTTTTCATCAAGGGCTGTCTGAAAGGCAATCCGGCTTCTGGGAGAACGGAGAAAGGGAAGGGGGGTGGGAGGCACATCCCAGGCAACCTTCACCGCCCTGCCGGTAAGGCGGCATCCCAGGGCCGCCCAGACTGCAATGAGGCTGGGAAGCATGATCTTTTCGCCGTCGGTTGGAAAGGGATTGACCGGTTTGATCCTGATCATCGTCTGAGGAATATCCAAAATCTCGGAGACACTTTTCTTTACCTGCTCCGGCCAGAGGCTGCTTACCTTTATCTCAAGGACCCCTTCCTTCTCCACCGCCAAGGCTCCTATCGGAGCCATGGCATCCCGGATCGGATCCTGCTGAAGGTATTCACCTTCAACAATTTGATGGGCAGTGGCAAAGGCCTTTTCCGCACTTCCCCGCTTTAGAACCGTCTCCTCGAAAAATTGCTCTTGTCTTGGATGGTCGAAGTCTTCAAGGGTATAGTTGCTTTCGTAATCAATGATGATCTGTTTTTCCGCTTCTTCCAGGACTTCGGGGGTCTCGCCGAGGATAAGACAGATGGCTTCGCCTTCGTAGTGTACCTCGCTTCCCGAAAGCACGGGCATCTGTTCTCCATATATTTCCATGCTCTTGGCCCCGGGAATATCGGATTCCTTGTAGAGAAATAGGCCTGGCCCTTGGTCGGGGTATCTGATCGAAGCGATATTCCCCTTGGGGATGGTCGAAAGGATGGGCCGAAGGTAGAGCATTCCCGGCTCACTAAGATCGTCGGCAAATCCCATGCTCATTGAGTTTGCGTCCTCCTCCTGTTTGGAGAAAGAAGCTCCTTGATCGCCTCGACAACCCGCTCAACCTGCCCGTCGCTCATGGAGGGGTAGATCGGCAGACTAAAACAGCTGTTTGATACCGCCGTGGCAACGGGAAATTGCTCCGGACTAAGATTATAGCGGCTACGATAATAGGGCATGAGGTGAAGGGCGATGTAATGGACGGAGGTTCCGATACCCCGGGCCTTCAATGCCTCCACCATCCCGTCCCTGTCGATTGCCGAGTATCCGGGGCGAAGCCGCACGATGAAGAGGTGCCAGGCATGGTCCTCTTTCCGGCCGGGGGGCTTCGGTAGTTTCAGCGCCTCTATGCCTCCCAATTCCGCCTCATAATAGGAAGCAATACGGCAACGCCTTTCCTTGAATTCCTGTGCCCGTTTCAGCTGAACCCTTCCGATGGCGGCGGCAAGGTCCGTGAGATTGTATTTGTAACCAGCGGCAACCACCGCATAGCGCCAGGAGCCTTTCGATGAGGAGTAGCGATCCCAGACATCACGATCGATGCCGTGCAGGCGCATTACCGACATTCGTTTTGCCAATGCTTCATTGTCGGTGACAACCATTCCTCCCTCGCCGGTAGTAATAGTCTTCGTTGCATAAAAAGAAAAGACACCTGCATCACCGATGGTCCCCGCCGCTTTTCCCTTGTAGGAGAGGGGAAAGGCGTGGGCCGCGTCTTCAATAACAAAGAGACCACGTTTTTTCGCCTCAGACACTATCCGGTCCATTTCGGCCATCCGCCCCCCGAGGTGAACCGGTATCACGCCCTTTATCTTTGGTTCTCTGTCGAGAATTTCGGCAACACATCGGGGATCGATGGTTAAGGTTTCTTCGTCGATATCCGCAAAAATCGGGTCCGCACCGAGGTAGCGCAGAATTTCTGCGGTCGATGTAAAGGTAAAGGGCGTTGTAACAACCTTATCACCGGGGCAAACCCCCAGGGCCTCTGCCGCAAGATGTAGTCCGGCCGTGGCCGAGTTTACCGCCAGGGCCGAGTGTGCCGACACTGCTTCGGCAAACTCCTTTTCAAAGGAAATAGCCTCTTTTCCAGTCGTAAGCCACCCACTTCTCAAGACCCGAAGAACCGCCTCCTCTTCCTCCCTACCGATATCGGGAAGGGCAAAGGGAATGGGCTGTTGTTCCTTTGTTTCCATGTGACCCTCTTGCCTCCTTAATATTCGGGCTCGTTCGGTACCGGAATCAGCGACGGGAAATGGGGATCGAGGATCTCCTTGAGCCGCTTTCTGTTGCGGTATTCCTGTTCCTTCCCTCCGATAAGAAAACAGACGCTTCGAAGCTCGCCCAACAGCTCTTCAAGGTCCGATTGAAGGCTCGCCTGGCGTTTAAGCCTAAGAATACCGGGAAAGTCGGTCGCTTCGGTGGATTCCGATTCGAGCCAGAGCCGTTCGGTCAGTTTTTCTCCCGGCCTCAGTCCTATGTAGCGGACGGCGATCTCTTCGTGTGGACGGTAGCCGTAAAAGCGTATCATCTGCTCTGCAAGCTCCTTTATGGAAAGGGGTTCTCCCATATCAAGGATATAGAGGCTGCCTCCCTCTCCGACACCACCGGTTTTGAGCACGAGGGAAGCTGCCTCCGGGATGGTCATGAAAAAACGGGAGACCTTTGGATCTGTAATGGTTACCGGCCCCCCCTTCAGAATCTGTTTTGTAAAGAGGGGAACGATGCTGCCTCTGCTGGCAAGTACATTCCCAAATCTGACGACCATAAAGGCCCCGCCGCCGCGTCCGTTTCTGCTCAGTACGATCTCTTCCGCAATGGTCTTTGTTGCTCCGTATACACAGGAGGGTGCTACGGCCTTATCGGTAGATACCAGCACAAAGCGGCTGGTTCCCGCCTCCAGGGCCGCATCCACAATGTTGAGGGTTCCAAATACGTTGTTTTTTATCCCCTCTACCGGATTTGCTTCGGTAAGCGGAACATGCTTGTAAGCGGCACAGTGAAAAATGACATCCGCCCGGAGCCTCTTGATAATGAAATGCATGTAGTCGCGGTCTTTTAGATCTCCAATAACGGGTACGATGGTAGCCGCTTCGCCGACTCCCTCTTCCTGGAGGAGCCTCAGTTCCTTCTCGATTTCATAGACATTGTTTTCGCCGTGGTCGAAAAGGTATAGACGTTGCGCTCCTCCCGAAAGAAGCTGTCTGGCAAGCTCTCCCCCGATACTGCCGCCGGCTCCCGTTATAAGGACCCGCTTTCCCCGAAGGTAGAAAAGACTCTCTTTTAAGGGGATAAGGACCGGATTACGGCCCAGCAGGTCCTGCGCGCTCAATTCCCGCGTTTGAATCAGGTGGGCATCTCCGTCAACGATCTGGCTGATTCCCGGAAGGATTCTGATCCTTTCAAGATCCGCACGTTTTAAGGCGAGGTATATCTTCCTCAGCTGCTCACCGGTGGCTCCGGGAACCGCAATAAGCGCCTCCTGAACACGGTTTCGCTTCAGAATCTCCGGGGCATCCACAACAGGCCCTTCCACAGGAATCCCGTCCAGAAGGCCCCCGACCTTTTCGCCGTCATCGTCAAGAAAAACAACAACCTTCCCAAATACGCCCTTATGTTCTATCTCCCCGGCAATTTCTCTCCCGGCGAAACCCGCGCCGACGATGGCAAGACGTTTTTCCTTACTCATGTTCTTTACCTTCTGCTTTCTTGATACCATCGAAGGCGAAATCTATAAGAAACGACTGCTCGTAAAGCATCAGCTCTATCTTCGCCCGCCCTTTTCTTTTGTTCACTTTTCTGATGTTCCCCTCTAAGCCCTTCATGGGGCCGCTTAGCACTACGATTCTATCTCCCGTTCCAAAGGTGACCGTCGAAGTTCCGACAACCTCACCATAGTTAAGAAAGTGAACCAATAGTTCTTTCGATGCTCCTGTCAGTGGTTCTATGTCGTAATTACTCTTAAGAAATCGTATAAAACCACTGTTCCTTTTCAAAAGCCAGTACACCTCTGGTTCCAAACTTTCTGCCTGCCAGAAAAGGTATCCGGGGAAGATCGGGGCCTGTTCCTGCGTCGTTTTGCCTCGTTTTCTGATTTTGAGGCTTCTTCTCGGCCACAGCAGTTTCCCGGTGATCTCTACTCCCTGCTCTTTTTCGAACTGGGCGATTGCGTTCTCGGCGAGCTGCATAAACCTTTTTTCCTGGCGGGTAATCACCTGCATTGAATAATAGTTCATTATGATACTCTGACAACTCTATGAAAATAGCATGGAAGAGGTGCCGGTGCAAGCGGAGCAAGGATTTTCCCATTCTCTGGTTATCCTTTCAAAAAAAATGTCGATATTCTGAGATAGAGAAGCATTATGCGGAAAGGAGATGTCCTTATGCACCGAAATTATGCAAAACGGGTGGTAGTGCTCGGCGTGATCCTCTCATCCATGTTCCCCCTGTTTGGTTTCGGCGAATCCATTCTCGTTTCGACCCACTATCCCGGGGCGAAGCTGTTCGGGAAGGAGGTCGCCACCTTGTGTGAATCTGGTATCATGGACAGGCTCTTTGGTGCGGGGCATCTTGTCTTCTCGACCGAGGTGAATGAAGTAGCCTATCATCAAGACTTCGAAGCCAGTTCGGTCAGAATTGCGAAAAATTGTGGTGCACAGTACCTGCTTGAGGTCAGAATTGATTTTGCAACTACAGTTGCGGATGTCAACGACCCCGAAAAAGCCGTGTACCGCCTCTACGATGTTGCCGGAGATCACGAGCTGAGTGAAGGGAGCTTCCCCTTTTCCGAGTCGGACGAGGAATCACTTGAAACAGCAGGGGCCGGGCTTGCTTCGGTGGTCTTGGAACGGCTGTAACGGCCTGATATGTGAGGAGTAAAGTATGAAACGTTTGAGAGTCATGACAACCATTCTCATGGTGGCATGCCTGTCGCTGAATACCGGTACGCTTATCGGACAAGGTGAAGTTTTCGAAGGGAGTATTGCCGTCGGTAATTATGGCAGATTGCCTGCCTCCGGTCTCTATGCTGCCTCCAATGCCTTTCCCAAGAATAGTACCGTTCGAGTGACGGATGCCTCTTCCGGGAAGAGTGTGGATGTTCTGGTCGTCGAAGGCCTCAGTAATCCCAACATTTTTTTACTTTTAAGTCCCGAAGCGGCAGAAAAGGTGGGGATGGCTTCGGATGATGTGATCAGGGCTTCCGTTCTTGAGATTCCCGCAGGAGATCCTGTTCCCATAAGTAGTACGGCCGAACAATCTGCTAATCCCGATCCCGATATCAATCCAGCGGCTTCTGTTCCTTCCGATGGGGAACAGGCAATGATCGCCGCTTTTATTGAAGAAGAGCTGGCCGCTGCCGATGGCGCGGAAGCCGAAAAAACAGCGCTTGGCGATTCGAAGTCTCCCGAGGCGGAAGCGGTCGAGCCTGTCGTAAAAGAGGAAGAAACGAAAGAGGCATCAGCACTTCCCCCGGCTGAACATACCAGTGGACCCGATATCCCCAGGGCGATTGCTCTTTCAGAGGGCCTTCCCTCCGATGATTCGAAAGAATGGGTCGGTGTCGAAAGCCCGGCTTTGCCCGAGCCACCGGCCGGTTCCCCAGTCGAATCGGCTTCCTCTGGGCCGGGGATCAGCGGTCCCGTCATAGCCTCTCTTCCCTCCGGAACGGAACCCTCTTCGGTTGAATCGGGATATGGCTGGTCGTCGCTTCCCGAACCCGAGGTGAGGGAAGGGAGCCAGGCCCTTGCGGCTGAAGGTTCGGCCGGTGAAGTTGCCTCCTCTTCCAGACCGGTAAGGATCCTTGCTCTTCCCGTTCTCAATGCAGCAGGGACCGATGGGACCGGCTGGGATCGTGTCGATACCCCTCTCGTACCTCGGCCGCGTGAAGACCGGCTTATGGCAGGCAAGGCTCCCACAAACGGGTCCTACCGGATTGCGGTATCAGATATTCCTCCGCTTCCCGAGTCGGCGGAATCGATATCTTCCGGCCTCCTTCTTGCATCGGCCGAAGAACGGGTTGCCCCCGAAGCCGAGGAGCGTGCCGATGTTTCTGCTCTTGCCGAGCCTTCCCTTGCGGAAAAGGGTGAGGAGCCGGGAAAGGAAGAGATACCCGCGGGACCGCTCCTTGCAGAGGGTGACGGTCCTCGTCCGCCTGCCGAGACGGAGTCTGAAAAGGATGCCGGGGCCGCGGTTCCCGCCCCTCCCGAACGGCAGATTGCCTCTGTGATGGTCGACGAGGGTGAAAGTGCCGGTCCCATACCCGAAGATGCCGAACTTGTAATCGAGAGCGCCGACGCCAGGCCTCCCCAGGTCGATACGGCGGAACTTGATGCAGAGGAAGCGTCAAAGAAAGCGGCAATCGAAACGCTCCCTGAAGCCGAAAAAGCGGCTGTGGCGGTCGATACATCGTCCGAGTCGAAAGCGACTGTACCCCAAACGACTTCCGCACCGGTTCCCATTGATTCCTACCTCGTCAGGGACCTGGATGAGCATGCCTACTATCTGCAGATCGCGGTGGTTAAAGAGGCTGATGCGGCGGGAAGGCTTGCACAATCCCTCGCTTCCACCTATCCTGTAACCATCCATCCCAAAGACGACGGAGCCGGCTATCGTGTGATGGTGGGGCCTTTACGCAAGGACGAGAGCGGCGCACTGCTGCTCAGTTTCAGAGCCGGTGGTTACCGTGACGCATTTTTACGAAAGGGGAACTAAACCGCGGCAATGAACGACGAGGTACAGAAGCAGAAAGAGAAGGCAACCGAGGAGGTCCGCAGGCTTGCGGATCTCCTTTTCCGTTATAACCGTGCCTACTATATTGAAGGCAAGCCTGAGGTTTCCGATACCGAATACGACCGGCTCTTCCTTCGGCTTCAGGAATTGGAAGAGCAGTGGCCGGAACTAAAACGTGAGGATTCTCCTACCCTTCGGGTCGGAAGCGATCTTTCTTCCGATTTTCCGGAAGTGGAACATCGCGTTCCCGTGCTCAGTCTGGATAAGGCCTACAGTGTCGAAGAGTTACTCGGCTGGATGGGGCGCACCAGCGGCAGGGAGGCCTCGGGTCTCTCCTTTGTCGTCGAAGAGAAGATCGACGGGGTTTCCATTGTACTTTACTATCGGGGCGGGATCCTGGAGAGGGCTGTCACCCGGGGAAACGGTTATGTCGGTAACGATGTAACCGACAATGTCAGGACCATAGGTTCCGTGCCTCTCCGTCTCACCGAAGCGGTCGATATTGCCGTGCGCGGTGAGATCTATCTGCCCAAGGCCTCCTTCGAAAGCTTGAATCGGAAGATGGGAAATCTCTATGTGAATCCCCGGAACCTTGCCGCCGGAACCCTTCGGCGGGTCAAAAGCCGGGAAGTCGCAGAGGTACCCCTTACGATCTTCGTCTATGAAGGGTTCTTTTCCGACGGACCCAAAAGTCATCTGGAAATTCTGGAATATCTTCAATCCCTCGGTTTCAGGACCAATCGACGTGTCGGAATCTTTACCAACCGAACGGACCTTGCCGACTTTTCCAGGCGTCACCCGGACTGGCAGAGCGGAACCTGGGATGAGCTTGAGGGGTATGTGCGTACGAGTACCGAAGAGCGGGGAAGCCTCGACTATGAGATCGACGGTCTTGTCGTTAAAATAAATGAGCTGGATGTGCGGGATCGCCTCGGCTATACGGGACACCATCCCCGCTGGGCCATTGCATACAAATTTGAAAGCCCTACCGGCACTAGCATCATCAAGTCGATAGATATCCAGGTGGGACGCACCGGGCGAATCACCCCGGTCGCACGGGTGGAACCAGTATTTGTAGGTGGTTCCACCATCAGCAACGTCACCCTCCATAACCAGGATTACGTTGATATGCTGGAGATTGCCGTGGGCGATCAAGTGAGTATCTCCCGCCGTGGCGATGTGATCCCCGCGGTAGAGGAGGTGGTGGCAAAAAATGAAAGCGGAAATCCCGTCTGGAACATGCCCCTTCTTTGTCCCTCCTGCGGAAGCAGCCTGCAAAAAAAGGGAGCCCATACTTTTTGTTTGAACCTCTCTTGTCCCGACCAGGTGCGAGGGCGACTTTTCTTTTTTATTGCCGCCGGACAGATGGATATCGATGGTCTGGGCCCCGAGACGGTGGACCTCATGATACGCGAAGGTTTCGTCAGTGAGCCTGCCGATCTTTACCGTTTCGATTATGAGAGACTGCTCCCCTATCCGGGCTTCGGCGAAAAAAAGATCGAGGCGATAAGACGGGGGCTTGAGAAAAGTCTTACGCGCCCCTTTCATACGGTCCTTGCCTCCGTCGGAATCCCGGAAATGGGGAAAAAGGTTATCGAGCTGCTCATCTCCGCCGGTTTTCGTTCCATGAAAGCTATCTATGCCCTTGTGGACCAAAAAAATCGCGATGCCTTGATTGCGGTAAAGGGTATAGGTGAAAAGACCGTGGATACAATCTTTGAAGAGCTCGGTCGCGAGGCTGTACGCAAACGGATCAATGAACTTGCAGAGGTGGGCCTGGCAATGGAGGAAGAAGAGAAACTCTCCATTGCCTCCGAACAGCTTATCTTCGCCGGGCAGAGTTGGTGTGTCACCGGGAGTTTTCAGCACTTCAATCCCAGGGGTAAGGCTATGGAACTGGTCTCCCGTTTCGGAGGATCGGTGGTAAGTTCGGTCTCGGGGAAGACAAGCCACCTCCTCGCCGGAGAAGGGGGGGGCAGCAAGTTGACAAAGGCAAGAAGCCTTGGAGTGGAGGTCCTCTCCGAGGAGGAGTTCCTCGACTTGCTCGCTTCCGCCGGGATCGAAATTCCTTCTGCCGATGCTTCGGGAAAGGGGGCTTCGTGATGGGACAGCCCATCGGTGAAGACGAGCGCTCCGCCGCCGAACTGCTTCAAAGCAGAGGCTGGGGAGTCGAGGCTCCCATGCAGTTTCGTTCCGACATGGAGGAAGCTTTTTTCTCTCTTTGGCGCCGGGTCGAACCCTTTACCATGACCAGCCTTGAACGGGGGTACGCCCTCTATCGCAGTGTCCTTCACCTTTTGAATCGAAAACTTCCCGGTTCTTTCATCGAGTGTGGGGTTTGGAAGGGGGGATCTGCCCTCCTGATGGCCCTGACCATTCTTGCGGAGGGGGCTAGGCCGAGGGATATCTATCTGTTTGATACCTTTCGGGGCATGCCCGAACCGGGAGAAGAGGATAAGATCGCCTGGAGCGGCGAGTCTGTTAAAGGGCGATGGAAGCGACAGGACTTTGCCGACTGGGCAGTAGGCAGGAAGGAGGTAGCCGAACGTATTCTTTCCATAGGCTATCCCCCGCAACGGCTCCATCTTGTTGAGGGGGACGTCGAAGAAACCCTTCCCCCCTTTTCCCATGAAGCGGGCCCCGTCGCCTTACTTCGTCTCGATACCGATTGGTATGCATCTACCCGAGTGGAGCTCGAAGTGCTTTATCCCCGTCTACAACGGGGAGGGGTTCTCATTATCGATGATTACGGCCACTTTACCGGTGCCCGAAAGGCTGTGGACGACTATTTTGGAGGAAGGGAAGATGCCCCTCTTCTTTCCCGTGTCGATTATACCGGCAGGGTAGGGGTAAAACCCTGATATGCCTTCCAAAAAGGACGATGTCTACCGATTTTTTCTCGGCCTGATGTAACTGTGCAGTTGTTCATTACTCCTCCCGCTTAAGGCAGCGATGAGAAGCTCGATGCTTTTCCGATAGTCGGGATATCGCAGCCCCAACCTCGATACGTAACGTCGTTCATTCTCGACCCGCTTTTGTTTCTCCCTTCCCAGTAAACCGAAAAGAAAGCGGTAGTTTTCTTCTTCCAGGAAAAGAGCGACGATGGCAAGTTCCCGATCCGAACGACGCATCAAGCGATTGGATGATTCTGTAGCGGATAGGGAATGCAGGAGCGAGATGAGCCTTGCTTCGGGGCTTTGCCCTTGGGGCCGCTTTACGGGATGATCCATATTCCCCCACCGGCACTGTAGTCCCACTCTCCCGATTCGGGATTCCACTCGATGCCTGAAGCAAGAGAGATTGTGGTAATGCTGTTTGGCAACAGCCAGTGCAATTCGAGCCCCGAGGAGATGGGCCATGCCGCTGCAACCCCTTTCTCAAGGCTCTTGCTTCGTATCGCCGTGGAAAAGGCAAGGCTAAAGGGACCTGCATCCAGCAGAATGGCCCCCCTTCCATAGGCCCAGGCCGTCACCCTCCCTTCGCTTTCTTCTTCCTCATCACCAATCCGTTCGGTGCTGACCATAAGTTCGGGAGCCAGAGCCACGCGTATCGGGGATAGGGAGAGCGAAAAGGGGAGGCTCAGGGATATACCGGTAAAATTGGTACAAGGATCGATCGAACTGTTGTGGAAATATCCCCCCTTCACCAGAGCGGCTGCCTCCGGAACTACGTTCCCTTCACCTTGGAAAAGGGTTTTTGACCACGAAAGGCTTCCGAAAGGAATATCGCTCCCCGGATTACGGGCGATCATACCGCCGGAGATGACTATCTCCTCTCCCTTTTTTCGTGCATATCGCAGGGAAGCTACAGCAGGGATCTGGTAGTCGGATCCTCCTGCGTGGGCTAAAAAGATCATCCCCGCCTGGAGGCTCCCTTGCGGAAGGCTCGGCGGCAGAGGGCAGAAAAGCGTTCCTGCCGCACCGTTGTAGACCGGACGGGAGCGCAGATCGATGCTGCGGTCCACCGCTATCGGAGTTTCAACACTCAAGGGAAGATCCCCCTGCATTGCCGTGATCACAAGCCGATATTCGCCCTCCCTCGCTATCTGCCCCTTCGTATCCCTGCCATCCCAGACGATTCTATTTAAGCTCCGGGTAAAGCGCACCGGGAAGGGGCCTGCCACGATCTCTCCCCCTTGGCCGACGATGATCATGCTTCCGTCGCCCGGGGCAGACACGGTAACAGAGGCGATGACGCTGCCATATGTGCCTGGATCTGTCGGGTCAAATCGCTTCCGCGTAGCGGATATCTGTTCAAAAACAAAGGGAACCGGTACAAGATCGATCGATATACGGCTAAGCTTTCCTTCTTCAACGGCCACCGTTTTCCGTTCCGTTTCATAGCCGAAGGCACCGATCTCAAGTTCGTAACTACCAACCCCGAGTTGTTCCTCTTTGCCCGGCGTGAAGGTTTTCCATCCGCTGTGAATTTCGGCATCCTGAGGGGTCGTTTCTATCAGCAGGGAACCCTCTATCGCTTTGAGAGATAGTTCGACCTTTGTATACTCATCGCCGATATGGGAGAGGGAAATCGAGGCTCTTCTATAGCCGCTTTTTTCCGCCTCGATCAGATAATTGCCCGTCGGAAGGTCCAGAAGAAGCGGGCTATTTCCCTTTACCTTTCCATCCACCTTGATCCGTGCACCCGTGGGAATGGTGACGATACGTACCCCCTGGTCGGCCTCTTCGAAATGCTGCTGTTGGTAGGAACTCTCGATAGCTGATGAGGGACCGGCCGCGGCTGCCTTACGAATGGCAGGACCTGAATAGGAGGTACATCCTTCCAGGAGCAATAGTACGCTCAGGCCTATGACCGCCGCCGAAATACGAAGAGGTTTCATGCCTCTATTATAACCAAAATTCCGGTAAGATCCTGCCTGATTTTGGCCGAATATGGAGGTATGAGGTTGCGGCTGCCATATCTGCTTTTTATCCTTCTTTTTCTCTCGACTTTTTGCCGTACCTCTATGATCTGGGCCCAGAACGCGGATCAGGCACAGCACGATCCTCCTCCTACCGGTTTCGGAGAAATTCAATTGGGCCTCTCCTTTGCGGATGCTGAAGAGGCTCTCAAACGCGATCCGAATTTTTCTTATCGGGGGAAAGCCGATGTCTCCATGCTGCGGAATCCCAACGAGCGGATGATCGAAACCGGCGGTCTTGGTTTTATTCGCCGGGCATACCTGCAATTTCATGATGATCGACTCTACTCCATTGTTCTCGATATTGACGGGCAGCTGATGGATCACTACGCTCTCTATACGACCTTTGTCGGCAAGTATGGCCCCCCTAATGTCTTTACGCCGGATGAGAGTCGGTGGCAGGGCGAAACGAATGCCTTCATTCTGGAGCGTAAGGGGCTTCGGGTGAAGTATCTTGATACAGAGCTTCTGGATGAGATTCGCCGCTCAGGGGCCATCGACCAATCCTTCGAGGAAATGACGAGGGATCGGTTTTTGCGGCAATTTTAACGGGAATGGTGATGAGGCTAACTGTAAGGTTTCTCTTCGGCTTCTGTTTTTTCCTTGTACTGCTTTCCGGCTGTAAGGGGGAACAAACCGTCAAGCTGCTTATCGGCGCGAAAGAATTTACCCTGGAAGTCGCAGATGATCAGCAGGAGCGGGTCAAGGGTTTGATGTTTCGCGAAAAACTGTCCGAGGATCGAGGCATGATCTTTGTTTTTGAACACGATCAGCTGCTCGGATTCTGGATGAAGAATACCGAAATTCCGCTCTCCATTGCCTACCTCGACGGCTCAGGTACCATTGTCGATATTCTGCCGATGATACCGCATGATCTGCAACCGGTATACTCTTCAAGGTCGGTCAGATATGCCATAGAGCTGAACCGCGGAGCATTCGAGACTGCCGGTGTAAGGGAGGGAGATCGCATCGATCTTGCTCCCCTGACATCGCGGCAGCCTTAACGGCTGTCGGCTTGAAGCGACTACTGCCCGAAAAGCTCCAGGTTCGGTGTTTCGTCCGGGGCTTCCGGTTCATTGACGAGTATTTCGATCCTCCGTTCTATCTTCGAAAGCTCCTTTTCAAGCCCCTTTGCAAGGTCCATTCCCTCTTCGAAGGTTGCCATCGCTTCAGCCAGGGAAAGGCTCCCTTTTCTCAGTTGATCATTTAGTTCTTCAAGTCGGGCCATCCGTTCTTCAAAGCTTTTCACTGTGTATCTCCTCTATCGTTGCATCTACCGACCCCTTTGCCAAGCGAATGCAAAGTGCTTCCCCAAGCCTCTCTTCCGCTGCGTCGGTAACCAGGCCGTTATCCCGTTTTCGGCTTACCACCGCATACCCCTTTTGGAGAATTGCCAGGGGGTTTGATGTCTCCAGCTCCTTGATAATCAGGGCCAGGCGATGGCGCTCAGCCGTTATCTTCTCGCCTATGGCCCTGACCGCCTCTTCCCGTTGATCGTCAAGCTCAAGGCGCCGCGGTTGGAGCAGTCGCTGCATCCGCTCTTTCATCTCCTCGCCTGAGAAACGCTGAAGGAGGATTCTTGCCTTTTCTGCGCCGCGAAGCAGATTATCTCGCATCTCTCCCGCGATAGCCCCGACCCTCAGCAACAACGCTTCACGTTCCTCGCAGACAAGTTCCGCCGCGGCCGAGGGGGTGGGGGCCCTGAGGTCAGCCGCAAGATCCGAAAGGGCCGTATCCGTCTCATGCCCGACCGCTGAGATGATGGGAATCGTGCTTTCGGCAACTGCCCTGGCCACCGCTTCTTCACTAAAGGGCAAGAGGTCTTCGAGACTGCCGCCTCCCCGTCCGATGATGATGACCTCTCCCATGTTGTAGCGATTCGCCCTTCTGATTTGGGCCGCTATCTGCTCGGCGGCTCCGTCTCCCTGAACCAAGGTAGGTAAAATGGTGATATCGACCCCTGCACCTCGACGCCCCAGTACCTGCAGAATGTCACGTAGGGCGGCTCCCGTGGGACTGGTGATCACCGCGACCCGCGCTGGAAAGGGTGGGATGGGTTTCTTCTTCTCCAGGTCGAACAATCCCTCGGCGGCAAGCCTGCGTTTGCGTTCTTCCAGCATCGCAAGGATAGCCCCCTCGCCCGAACGGACCATGGTGTCGCATATGATCTGGTAGTTCCCGCGTTTTTCATAGACAGAGAGATTTCCGCTTATCTTGACCGTTATCCCGTCTTCCGGGTAGAAATCGACCCTCGCACTCTTTCCCCGAAACATGACAGCACTGATGACCGCGTCCTGATCCTTAAGGGAAAAATACCAATGGCCGGCTGCAGAGGGACGAAAATTCGATATCTCGCCCTCCACCGCAACCGATGAGAAGCCGCTTTCGAGCCGCTCCTTGATGAGAGCCGTAAGCCCGGAGACGGTGTAAAAGGCTTTGGATTCCTCTTCGAATAGCATGCCGACATCCTATACGTAAAACAAACCAACCGCAATTATGCCTTACGGATTAATCCTTTGTTTTTGGACGTTCCCTCGTTTCAATCTGTTTATGAATACGTTTAAGATTCACCCTTGCAAGGGTTCTGAACTCTTCCGGAGTCGGAACCTTAAGCACTCCTTCAAGCAGGGGTTCCGCTTCGGCCGGTCGTCCGGCAAGCATGTAGGCCATGGCAAGAGCATACATGGTCCGGTAGTCGTCGGGGCCAAGTTCATTTGACTGTTCAAGCCTCCGAATGCTTTTCCCCTCTTCTCCGAGGTGGTGATATACGACTCCGAGGTTGCGCTCTATGGATGGATTTCGATCATCCAGTCGTTCAGCCTCCTCAAGTATCTCTCTGCTCAGCCCATAATTTCCAAGTTTGAAGTGGGAACAGCCCAGGGCCTCCAATGCCTTTGCATCATCTCCCCACCGTTTCCTATAGTAATCGAGGGCCTTAACCGCTTTCCCTGCCTCTCCGCTTTCCATCCATGCGGTACCGGCAAGCCGAAGTGCTTCCCTCTCGTCCGGCTCTTCCCTGAGAATTTCAGTCAGGATTTCAAGCGCGTCAAGGTAACGATTATCCATTATAAGCAGCTGTGCTCTTTGTATTCGTTCTTCCATCTTGCCCTCTGGCTATAATATAATGACGGCTGAGAAAAAAGGGAAACGGGGGATGCAATGGGACAGCTGCACCGTGACGATAACTGGTGGAAAGAGGGCGTAATCTATCAAATCTATCCGCGAAGTTTCTTTGATGCCGACGGAGACGGGGTGGGGGATCTCGACGGGATACGCACAAGGCTTGATTATCTTCGGGAGCTTGGGGTTTCAGGGATCTGGATCAGCCCGATCAATAAAAGCCCCATGTTCGATTTCGGCTATGACATAAGCGATTATCGGGAAATCGATCCTGTATTCGGGGATATCGAGGCCTTCCGTCGGCTTTTGGACGAGGCCCACCGTCGCAACATTGGGGTGATCATGGATATGGTGTTCAACCACACCAGCGTTCTCCATTCCTGGTTCATTGAAAGCCGTTCATCAAAGGATAATCCTTATCGCGATTTTTACGTATGGCGGAAACCGAAAAAGGGCGGACGGGTGCCGAATAACTGGAAGGCCTCCTTCGGCGGCAGCTGCTGGAGTTTCGACGAGAAAAGCGGTGAGTATTATCTCCATTCCTTTTTGCCGGAACAGCCGGATCTGAACTGGGCGAATCCCCGCTGCCGGAAGGCGATTTTCGACGAGCTTGAGTTTTGGCTGAAGGAGGGCGTGGATGGTTTTCGCCTCGATGTCATCAACCTGATCGGTAAAGACCCCGAATTTCGGGACAACCCCTTTACCTTCGGCTGGCCTCCGAGGCCCTATGAGATGCAGCGCCATCTCTACGACCGCAACAGCCCCGCCACCGGGGACTATCTTCGTCAGCTTCGCAGGCTCCTTAATCGATATCCGGGAAGCTTTGCGGTAGGGGAGATCTATCTCGACAAGCCCGTTGATCAGGAACTCGCAGCATCCTTTACCGGTGTGCAGGATCAGCTTCATCTGGCCTTTGATTTCTCGCTTACCTTTTCCCCCTGGTCCGCCCGTCGTTTCGGTTCGATTTTCGAGGGACAATATCGTGCAGCCCTGCGGTACGGTGGTACTCCCTGTTTCGTTTTTTCAAATCATGATGTTGTTCGTGCGCTCAGTCGCTATGCCCCCTCTTCGGATCGGGAGATGAAGGAAGCCGTGGCGAAATTGATCGGAGTGATGTTGCTGACCCAGGGAGGCACACCCTTTCTCTACATGGGAGAGGAGATCGGAATGGAAAACGCAGCGGTTCCCCGCTCCCGCCTCGCCGATCCTGTTGGAATTCGTTACTGGCCCTTTCATAAGGGACGCGACGGAGAGCGGCTTCCCATGCAGTGGGATGGCGGCCCCTGCGCCGGTTTTTCCTCGAATCCCGATGCGAGACCATGGCTTCCTTTGCACCCCAATTATCAAGAGGTGAACGTAGCGGATCAACAAGGCAGGGCGGGATCGGTCCTATCCTGCTTTAAGGCCCTAATAGCCCTTCGTTCAAAGTATCCCGCGCTTCGGCGCGGCGGTTTCACGTTGATTCAGGCTGAGGAGAAAGAGCTTCTTGTCTACCTGCGGGAAGCCGATACGAAAGAACGTTTTCTCGTCTGCGTTAATTTTTCATCAAAAAGACATCAATCGCTGAAGGTGGAGAATGGGAGATGGCGAAAGCTTTTTTCCACCCATGCCTCAGATTTTTCGGAGCAGGGGACGCAAGTTGTTATTGAACAGGAGAGCATGCTTGCGCCTTTAGAAGGGATGATCCTTATTTCTCAGTGAAGCTTCCTTCTTATGCGATTGTGCCTTGAAACGAGGCGGTAAAGGCTTTTCCGGCCGATTCCGCCTTTTCCCGTGACGATGGATCTTTGGCAACAGATCCCGGATAAAAATGGGCTGGGAAGGCAAGCTCTGCGAAAATCTCATAGCCGACGACCTTAATAGCGTCCCTCATGGCGACGATGGTATATCCCATCTCCTTCGGATCTATTTGTTCGCATACCCCAAAGACCAAGGCTTTTTTACCTTTTCCGCTGAGCCGGGAGCTGTAAGGCCCCGGCCGTTGTTGAGAGAAATCGAAATAAGGATAAAGACGGTCGATGAAAGCCTTCATCCAAGGCGTCATGTTGTAATTGTATGTCGGCGATCCCAGGATAATACCATCCGCTTTTTCTATCTTGGGATAGAGCAGCTGCATACCGTCGAAAAACTGAGTGCACCGTTTCTCTTTTCGGCACTTCTCGCAACCGATACAGCCTTCGATATGATATGAAGGCAGATGGATATACTCAGCTTCTCCTCCTGCTTTCCGAACACCCTCAAGCATGCAAGAGATGATCGTTCTGGTATTTCCATTTTTTCGCGGACTTCCGTTGATTCCAAGAATTTTCATGATGCTGCCTCGGCCCGCATCATACCCAGTGCGGCTTTCTCAGGTCAAGGAAAGATGTTCGATTTTATTTAGGGTGAGTCCGATATGCGATTCCATAACCGCTTTTGCCTGTGCCGCATCATGCTTTTGCAGGGCCTCAAGCATTTTATGGTGGTCGGTGATACTTGTTTCAATGCTCCCATGTACATAGCCGGTCTTGCCAAAGCATTTGACGAGCAGATCGCGCAGGTACCTGTACAGCGACATAAGAATCTTATTGCCGGTGGCATTGATGATTGATTGATGAAGTTTCAAATCAAGAAGGTTATAGGCATCTATCTCCCCTGTTTGGGCCTTAGCATCAAGTTCTTCCACAATTCGGGTAAATTGTGAGACGAAATTCGGCGGAGGATTCTGGGTTACATCGTATATTGCCTGAACTTCAATAATCCTGCGCGTTTTTGTGAGGTCGAGAAACAATTCTTTCTGTTCGGGAAGATGAAAAACAAACGACGCCATCAAGGTTTCTAAAAAGTAGTCGAGATTGTTGTTTTTAACAAAAACACCTTTACCCTGTTTTGTTTCCACCATACCCCGTGATTCCAGAGAGCGTATGGCCTCTCTGATGGAGCGCGTTCCGACATGCAGCTTTGCCGATAGTTCAGCCTGAGAAGGTAATTTATCTCCCGTCTCCAAATTGTTCTCGACGATAAAGTCTTCAATCGCACGAGTTACTTCATCGGAAATTTTCATGCGTGGTAACGGTAAAATGTCTTTCACATATACAACCTTTTGCCTGCGATGCATCATGCATAAGAATTTTTGTGCACCGCCGATGTGAGTGGATTATACGCCATCATGGACTTATGTCAAGAGTTTAGTGAAAAGTTTAGTTGACATATGACATAAGTCATGATAACGTTTTTTTGTCTTAAGGAATCAACTTAACGAATACAAGGTGTTGAACAGAATGCGAAAAGAAATTGTAAGTGGTGTATATCCTACGATGGTGACGCCATTCAAAGAGAATCTTGCCATAGATTATGAAGCACTTGAGTGCCTCATGAACTGGTATAGTGAAAAGGAAATTGACGGCCTGTTTTCCGTATGTCAGTCCAGTGCGATGTTTGAATTATCGAGAAGGGAACGCAAGCAGTTGTGCAGGAAAACAGTTGAGCTATCCAGGGGAAGGTTCCCTGTCATGGCATCGGGCCATATCTCAGATAGTATTTCGGATCAGGTTGACGAATTGATGGATATGGCAGAGGCTGGTGCAGACGCACTTGTTTTGGTTTCCAATAGGCTTGCATCTCCCGACCAGAATGATACCGTCTGGCTTACGTCCCTTGAAAAGTTGATGGCGGCTCTTCCCGATACCGTTCCCCTTGGCCTCTATGAATGTCCCTATCCCTATAAACGGCTTCTCTCCGAGGAAGTCCTTATTGCCTTGATTGCGACAAAACGCTTTCAATTCATTAAAGACACCTGCTGCAGCCCCTCTCTCATAGCAAAGCGTGCTGCCTTGGCAAAGGGAAGCAACGTAAAGTTTTTCAACGCAAATGCAGCGACACTTCTCTATTCGCTCCGGCAGGGATATGCCGGATATAGCGGAGTCATGGCCAACTTTCATCCGGAACTCTACAGGAAGTTATGTCACGACTGGGAGAGCATGGGGAAAAGCGCCGAAGAACTCCAAAACTACATTGGAACCGCTTCGGTCATAGAATATCAATCCTATCCTGCCAATGCCAAGTATGCACTCATGAAAGAAGGTATTTTCTCAACTGAGATATGCAGGCGTTCTGATGCGCGATACACGATTTTGAGCGATTCACAGCGGCTTGAGGTCGATCAGTTTCGCGCACTTTCGGCGGATATGTGTGCCCGATTCCTGTCGGAGCGGGGAGCGTAATAGAGATGGCAAAGCCCCCGAGGATCTTGGTGGTCGGAAGTTTTGTGATGGATCTGATCGTCACAACAGAGGTGTTTCCCGGCTCTGGCGAAACGGTGTTGGGGAAATCCTTTGCAACGGCTCCTGGAGGGAAGGGTGCCAACCAGGCGGTTCAAGCCGCCCGCCTGGGAGCCGATGTCACGATGATCGGTAAGGTCGGAGATGATGAGTTCGGAAGGACTCTGGTTCATTCCTGTGAGAAGGCTGGGATCAATACCCAATACGTGACGGTCGCAAAGAAAACCGCTTCCGCGGTTGGAGATGTACTGTTGGAAGAGGTGGCAGGCAAGGGGACGACGAATCGGATCATCGTTGTGTCCGGTGCAAATA
Source organism: Sediminispirochaeta smaragdinae DSM 11293 (assembly GCF_000143985.1). Taxonomy (GTDB): domain Bacteria; phylum Spirochaetota; class Spirochaetia; order DSM-16054; family Sediminispirochaetaceae; genus Sediminispirochaeta; species Sediminispirochaeta smaragdinae. The sequence goes on from NC_014364.1 coordinate 1,439,456, forward strand.
TGTCCATCGGGGCGGAGGATATATCCTTCGTAAAGGAGATTGTCGACCAATATGCAATGGTGATGTTGCAATTGGAGATTCCGATGGAGATCAATGAGTTGGTAGTCGAATATGCCTCATCAAAAGGGGTACCGGTCATGCTCAACTCCGCACCGGCTTCCGCACTATCCGATGACTTGCTTGCAGGGCTTAGCTACATCTCGCCCAATGAACATGAGATACAGGCGCTTACCGGAATACCCATCAGGAAGGAAGATAAACGGGTTAACCGTGATGATCTAAGAGCCGCAGCCGAGGTGTTGCTGAAAAAAGGCGTGAAGAATGTGCTTGTTACCTTGGGAAACGGCGGTTCTGCGCTGATTAATAGGAATGAGTTTCTTGTGCAGCCCTGTATCGATGTGGTGGATGTAAAAGACCCGACGGCAGCCGGGGATTCGTTTGTAGCTGCGTTTGTGAGCGGACTGGGTACCGGAATGAACCATGAACAGGCGTTACTGTTCGCAAGTTATACGGCGGCATTGACGGTGTCGCGTCCTGGTGCACAGCCGTCGTTGCCGTATTTGAGCGCGGTTACCGATTTAATGGCCAAAGGCCGGGAACAGGGCGTCGAGCCGAACCTGTTGGATGTGCTGAAGGGATAGGAGAAGCCATGGAAGAGTTGAAAGCGGGACAGGAGGCTCTGGACCGATTTGTCGATACGGCAAGCAAAGCGTTCGGCCGGTATGCCGAGCTTATTACGAGGGACATGTACGAGGATGCGGTCGAACTCATTCTTGCCGCTGAAAAACGGGGGAATCGGGTGCATATCACCGGAATCGGGAAGCCGTCGCATGTGGCAGAGTATGTAGCCTCATTACTCTCCTCTACCGGAACCCCGACCTACTACTTGCACGGGACTGAGGCGGTGCACGGTTCTTGCGGCCAATTGCTTCCCGGGGATGTTGTCATTTGTATTTCCAATAGCGGGGAGACGGTGGAACTGAAGGCCACTGTCTCTGCGATCAAAAGAAATGGATGTACGGTTATTGCGGTGACGGGAAATGCCAGCTCGTGGTTGGCACAGGAGGGGGATGCACATCTGTTTGCTGGGGTCCCCGAGGAAGGGGGCCCTCTTGATCGCGCACCGCGGATTTCGGTACTCGCTGAAATTCTCATTCTTCAGGGCTTAAGCGTCATCTTGCAGAGCGTTCGGGGAGTGAGCCCTGAAGAGTATGTGATGTGGCACCCTGGCGGAGCATTGGGCCAGTTGCGAAGCCATGAGACGAAGGCAACAGGGAGGCAGGTATGCTGAGGGGGCCGTGTCTTCATACGGAATTTGCAATCATAAATAGTTGACATATGACATAAGTTAGCATACCATTATGCATACTTCATTCAGATTAAGGAGGACGACAATGCAAGTACGATTTTTACAGAAAAAAAGTATCATCCTTTTGGCCTTGGTGATGATTCTTTCCCTTTTGGTAGGGGCTTGTTCAAACGGAGGACAGTCTGCTGCTAATGCGACAAAGGTACAGGAGGATGCACTCCAGAAGATTCTGAAGAGTGGAAAATTGGTGATAGCCACAGACCTGACAGGACCGCCTGTTCAGTACAAAGATGCGGAAGGAAAGCCTGCCGGATTAATCGTAGAGCTGATGGAGCTTGCTGCGAAGGAGTTGGGTGTAGAGATCGAATGGCAGGACATGGCTTGGGAGAGCCTGATTCCCTCTTTGACTGCCGGTAAGGTGGATATGATAGCGGCAAACATGTCGATGTCCTTATCGAGGGCAAAGGCGATCCGTTTTTCCGATCCTTATATGTTTACCGGTGTGTATGCGATGGTGCGGAAGGATAGCGGTATTCGGGATTGGGAAGAGTTGCTTGAACCCGGCAAGATCCTGGCGGCAACAATGGGTTCTTCTCATGCGACCTACCTGAAGGAAAACTATAACTACGAGCCAAAACAGTATGAAAGTTCAACCGACTTTATCAATGAGCTGAAAAACGGGAGGATCGACGGTGTAATGGATGATGAACTCCTTTTATTGGAGTTTTGTAAGCAAAATCCAGAATTTACCCTCACTGCCAACCCCGTACGTCCCGATGTGTACGGCTTGGCATTCACGCAGGGAAATCAGAACGATACCTTGGTTGATTGGTTCAATTGGTTTTTGAAATGGGAAAAGCTTAATGGAAATTATGGAACAATCTACAAGAAATTTGTGGGCAAGGATTGGACGCCAAACCCAGTAATCCAATAAGCTTAAAAGGCACAACACTTTATGCGGAGGAGGGGAGCCTCTTCCGCAATGTATTTTCAGGAAGGTTCCATGAAGAAAGAAGAACTCGTTAGAATTACCGATCTATCATTCAAATACGGCACTACACAGGTGCTTTCCGATTTAAGTCTCACTGTGGAGGAAGGCGATATACTTGTTATCTGCGGTCCCAGTGGTTCCGGAAAGAGTACCTTGCTGCGTTGCATCAATCAGCTTGAACACAGTCACCATGGCAGCGTAAAAGTTCTCGGCATGGAGATTTCCGGTGGCAAAAAGAACCGAAAGAATTTGACTGAAGTTAGAAAGCGATGCGGAATGGTATTTCAGCATTTCGATCTGTTTCCCCATCTCACGGTTTTGGACAATGTTGCAATCGGGCCCATAAAGGTAAAGCACGAAAATGAGGCAGAGGTAAAAGAACGGGCGAAGAAGCTGCTCGATCTTGTTGGTTTATCCGAAAAATATGATGTGTATCCTTCGCAACTATCCGGCGGCCAAAAGCAGCGGGTTGCAATTGCACGCTCTCTGGCAATGAATCCCGAACTCATGCTTTTTGATGAGCCGACCAGTGCTCTTGATCCGGAAATGATTAAGGACGTCTTGTCGGTTATGAAGGACCTTGCACTTCAAGGAATGACTATGGTTATTGTCACCCACGAAATGGGTTTTGCCCGTGAGGTTGCTACAAAGGTTTGTTTTCTCGAACGAGGGGAAATTCTTGAGCTCACAGATAAAGATCAGTTTTTTCATAATCCGACGAGTGATCGAGCAAAAGAATTTTTGAGAAAAATCCTTTAGCCATCGGGAGTGTGTCATGCAGATATATATTATTATCCAGTATCTCCCAGATTTCCTCAAAGCGGCATTGGAGACATTGAAAATTGCGTTTTTCAGTGCTTGTATTGCGCTTTTTTTGGGACTCGTTCTGGCGACTGTAAACCAGGCAAAGATTCGGCTGCTTTCCATGATTATCGATGCATACACGATTATTATGCGTAGCACTCCACTATTGGTGCAGTTATACTTTATCTATTACGGCTTGCCGCTTCTTGGTATTCAGGTAAATCCGTATGTGAGTTCGGTCATAGCTTTTTCGCTAAACACAGGAGCCTATGTCGTTGAGATTTTCCGTGGAGGCCTGGAAGGTATCGATAAGGGACAGTTTTACGCCGCCTATTCTCTTGGCATGGGTTGGTTTGCCTGCCTCCGGTATATCATTTTCCCTCAGGTCCTACAGCGGGTTATTGCTCCGCTTTTGTCTCAATTCTCATATCTGATAAAGGATACCAGCCTTGCTGCAGTGTTAGTCGTCCAAGAATTGACATATACCTATCGAAATGTTTCCTCCTCTACCTACAGGCCGATGGAAGCCTTAGTCATACCGATGATAATTTATTTCTTGCTCTACATTGTGTTCAGACTTGCTAGTATGTCCTTCGAAACCAAAAAGGCAAGCAGGGGGTAAATCATGTTCTTTGAAGATATTTCCGTATTGCATCAGATCCTCCGCCTTGGAAAAGCATTTCTTATCAATCTCTCTTTCTTACCAATAGTTTTGCTTATCGGTCTTATACTGGGTTCTGTTATTGCCGTTGTTCGGTATTATAAGATACGTATTCTGTCTCAGTTTTTCTCCCTTCTTGTCGAGATCATCAGGGGAGCCCCTTTCTTGCTTCTGGTATATGCAACGTTTTTTATTCTTCCCAATATCGGGATTTCCCTTTCTCCTTTTGGAACGGGCGTTTGTGTATTGTCTTTCACGTCATCCGCCTTTATGTCCGAAATTTTCCTGAGTGGACTTCGCAGCATTGATACCGGGCAGTATTTTGCCGCTGATTCGATTGGCATGAATTTTTTTCAGAAAATGACGTTGATCATTTTTCCGCAGATGATCAAATTAACGTTGCCTTCGATCGTTGGTCAGGTGATTATGACGATAAAGGATACTTCCATCGTATCACTTGTCGGACTTGCCGAGGTGGTGAGAACATCACGACAGATGTCTTTGCTGACGCAAAACTCTTTTCTCGCATTTCTGATCGTGGGCGGGTATTTTTTTGTTATCTGTTATCCGTTGATTCTCGTTTCTAAAAATCTGGAACGGCGTCTTAGTACTCGCCACTAGTTTGAGGTTACTTTTATGCGTCCTACAAAGGCCCGTATCGATTTAGATCTGTATCGTCATAATATTCGAGTCATTTCGAAGAAAACCGGCGGCAGGAAGATCTGTCTGGTGGTCAAAGCAAATGCATACGGCCACGGCTCCGTAAAGATGGCAAAGGTCGGTATTGAGGCCGGTGCACAGGCTCTTGGTGTTGCTACCGTGGATGAGGCTCTTGAGCTTCGGGAGGCCGGAATTGCGGCACCTATCTTTCTATTTACGGTAGCCGACGTTTCCGAGGTCCCCCAGCTCGTTAGATTTGACATTATTCCCTTTGTCTCCGATTTGGCATACATCAAACAGATTGAACGAGAAGCCCAAAACCAGGAAAAAGTGGCTATGGTCCATCTCAAGGTTGATACCGGTATGGGACGGCTGGGTTGTCGACCCGAAGAAGCTTTGTCTCTGGCAAGCTTTGTCGGTAATAGTAAAAACCTTATGATGGGAGGGCTCTGTACGCATTTTTCCCTTTCGGATATCTCTGATCGTGCTTATACGCTTTTACAGATTAATAGGCTTAACCTACTTGTAGATACTCTTCGGTCCCAGCATATCCCTTATGGGCTTGTGCATGCTGCGAACACCGGTGCGATTATTCAGTATCCGGAGGCTTATTACGACATGGTAAGGCCTGGTCTGGGTATCTTTGGGTATCCTCCCGATCTTATCCATATGGGGAGGGATAGAGCAGATCTTAGACCGGTTCTGTCCATGGAGACAAAGATCGGACTCATTAAGACAATAAAAAAGGGTGAGAGTGTCTCCTATGGGAGAACATTTGTTGCTGAGAACGATACGCATATCGGTGTCGTAGCGGCCGGTTTCTGCGATGGCTACCCAAGAAGTCTCTCAAATAAAGGATTTGTCACAATCAAGGGAAAACACTATCCGGTTATCGGAATGGTCTGCATGGATCAATTAATCGTTGATCTTGGTCGGGATCTGCAGGTAGACCCGGACGATACAGTGGTCTTACTGGGCCATGGCCGTAATGAACCGACAATGGTCGACCTTACCCAGAGGGGTAATATCATCGTTAATGAAGTTATTTGTCGAATTCCTGCAAGAGTTCCCAAGGTCTACATCAATGAATAAATCTTGCAGCACATATTACCACAACTATTCGCAGAGGAGAATACTATGGGCAATCATCAGCAGATGAGATTTGGAAGCAAAAAACTACACTGGCTTGTTCCCGACGCTTTTGGTTTTATCCGTGAGATGAAACTGAAGCCTCCAAGAAACTTTGATACGTTTATCGACCTCTCCATCGGCGCCCCGAACCGGGCGACACCAAAAAACATTCTTGATCAATTTGTTCAGGATGTTTATGTAGAGAAATATCACACCTACCCACCCCAATTCGGGGCAATGGAATTATGTGAAGCCGTCGCAGCGTGGTATGAGAAACGCTTTGCCGTTCGTATTGATCCCCGGACCGAGGTATTAATTACCGTGGGAATCAAAGAAGCGATCTTCAATGCATTTCACGCATTGCTCAACCCCGGTGAGGTTCTTGTCATTCCGGATCCCGGTTATCCGACCTATTTCGAGGCGGGGGATTTTTGCGGTGCCAAGTTGATCACCTATAACAGTAACGCAGACGAGGCTGCTGTTTTGCAGGAGATCGAGGCAATTGCCGAACTCCATCATCCAAGTTATGTCGTCGTCAATTATCCTTCAAATCCGACGGGTCGACTGGTCGGCATTAGCTTTTATGAACAACTTTCCCGGCTTGCTTCTCGTTACGATTTTGCAATCATGAGCGACCTGGCCTATTCGGAGATAGCTTTCGATGATAGGCGTGCTACAAGTTATCTTACAGGAAACAACGGAACCTCCATGGCCTTGGAGTTCTTTGCCTTTTCAAAGACATACAACATGGCGGGATGGCGAGTCGGCGCGATTGTTGCCCAAAAAGAGATCCTCGATGCCGTGAAACTCTACAAATCAAAGATCGATTCGAATGTGTTCTATCCTATACAGCTTGCCGCCGCGACGGCACTAAAGAGTATGGATGAGACATTTTATCAGGAACTTTCATCGATGTATCAAAAGAGACGTGACATTTTGTGTGCGGGATTGTCTGCATGTGGACTCCGTTTTACGAAACCGGAGGGTGCCATGTATGTCTGGGTGGAGGTCCCTGCCGGCATGAATGCCTGGGATTTTATCCAGGCGCTATATGATGATTACGGCTTTGTGGGAGTTCCCGGCACGGCGTATGGAAAGAACGGTGGAGGATATATCCGCTTAGGCCTTGTCCAGGAAGAAGCGGTACTGGAAGAGGTTGCTAAGCGTCTCGGATCGGGAAATTTCGCATAGGCTTCGTTTACGCGGTCGGCGAAGATATCAGCATGTTTTTCGAATAAGCGGCCGTGGATTAGCTCCATGGCCGCTTTCTCTACTCATGGAATGGTGGTAAACCGACACCTGCGGCTTGCCAAAAGCGCAAATATGATTACCATAAGCAAAACCCTCTGTAAGGAGAGCAGCGTATGTCAAAGCCGGCAGGGAAGGTGAAAAAGTACATTATCAACGTTCTTAACGGGATGGCTCTCGGGCTTTTTGCAAGCCTCATCATCGGGCTCATCTTGAAACAGATAGGTACCTATGCGGGATGGAGCCTGCTTGCCCGCTTCGGACAGATTGCTCAGTACATGATGGGCCCGGCCATCGGCGCCGGTGTTGCATCATCGGTCGGGGCAGGGCCTCTCGGTATCTTCGCGTCGATTATTACCGGAGCCGTGGGAGCCGGGAGTGTCACCTTTTCCGATACCGGTGCGCTTCTTCATATTGGTGAGCCGGTAGGCGCACTCCTGGCCGCCTTGGTGGGAGCCGAGTTCAGTAAGCTTGTCCAGGACCGGACAAAGCTCAATATCATTCTGGTGCCCGCCGGTACCATCATCGTCGGTTCCCTTACCGGTGCTTTTCTTGCTCCCTGGGTTGCCAAGCTTATGGGTGCCATAGGCGCCTTTATTAATCTGCTTACCACCCTCTATCCCTTACCTATGGGGATCCTCGTCGCAACGACCATGGGTATCATCCTGACCCTACCCATATCGAGTGCGGCCATCGCAATCAGCTTGGGTCTATCCGGGCTTGCCGCCGGGGCTAGTACCATCGGCTGCAGCTGTCAAATGATCGGGTTTGCGGTGATAAGCTTTCGGGAAAATCGCTGGGGAGGTTTGATCAGCCAGGGGCTGGGAACCAGCATGATCCAGATCCCCAATATCGTCCGAAATCCCAGGGTGTGGATTCCGCCGATTATTGCCAGCGCCATCTTGGGACCCGTTGGAACGGTTCTTTTTCATATGGAAAACAACCGCATCGGAGCAGGCATGGGAACCAGCGGCCTTGTAGGTCAATTTGCAACGATCGAGACCATGGGCCTCAAGGCAATTCCTCAGATCCTTTTGCTGCATTTCATTCTTCCCGCCCTTATTTCGCTGGGGATCAGTGAATGGATGCGACGTAAGGGGTGGATTGCCGAAGGCGATATGGATCTCAGAGTATAGAGGAGGATACGATGAACGACGGTCGCTATCGTAAAAATATCAAACCCGGCATGGAGGTCGCCATCGTTCTGAAAAAGGACCAGCGAAGTGGGGCTCTGACCGAGGGGAGAGTGGATCGGCTTCTGACGAAATCCGACTTTCATCCACATGGCATCAAGGTAATGCTTGAGGATGGGCAGGTGGGAAGGGTAAAGCAGATCTTCAAATCGGAAGAATAAGTTGTACTTGAAGATGAGCTACCTTACAATAAGGAAATGAGTCAACATCGCAGCAAAGGTGGGTCAATTAAAAGCCGATTTATCGTAATTGTGCTTTTTTCCCTCTTGCCTTTTCTTCTTGCCGTGGGATCCTCTACCTATGTTGTGTATCTGCTTTCCGCAGATTACCTTCAGACCCAGATGAAGAGCTCTACTCGGACGCTCCATAATCTGATCGGCTCGCTTTTGAGAAATAGCGTGCGCTCTTATCTTCGTTCAAAGGTGGAAGTCGGTGTCGATATCGTCAAAGAGGCGCTTCGCGAACAGGGATTGGCTGACCTTCCCGAAGAGGAGTGGCCGGTCTCCCTCCCTCCGGAGCTTGAAGAGCGACTGGTAAACTCGCTTTTATCCTTCCATGTCGGAGAGTCCGGTTACTATTACGGTATTCGTAGTGATGGTACCGTCTTTTTTCATCCCGATCCCAAAATTGCAGGTAGTAATCAGCGTGAGAGAGAACCGGTGAAAGAACAGCTCTTGCTTCGTAACGGCTATCTTGAATATCGATGGCGTAATAGCGATGAAGAGGAACCGAAAAATAAAGCACTCTATATGGCATACATCCCCGAGCTCGACTGGATACTTTCGGCCACCAGCTATCGGGAAGAATTTGTGCATATCATAGATTTGGCAGCCTTACGCCGTACCATCAACTCTGTATTGATCGGTAAAGGCGGGTATTCCTATGTTATCGACAGGGCCGGGACCTTTATCGCCCACCCCTACCTCTACGGGAAGGACGCGCGAGGATACATGCCCGCCGATGAATTTAGCTCGATTCTTCAACGTTTTTATGCGGAAGGAGAAGGGATTGCCAGCTACTATTGGCGCACTCCATCCGGAAATAAACGGCGCCTGAAGATCGTAAATTTTAAGTATATCCCGGATTTCGACTGGATTGTTGCGACGGCCTTTTACTGGGACGAGATCGGCAGGCCCATCCACCGTATCGTTTTCTTTAACCTGCTTATGGCCTTTCTCTCCTCTGTCGTCCTTTTTGCCCTTGTATACCGGGCAAACACCTCAATCGGGCGCCATCTTATTCGTATAAGCGAGGCCCTTGAACGGGCTTCTGCCGGAGATCTCTCATCAAGAAGTGCCGAGGGAGGACCAAGGGAGATTCGGGAGCTTTCAAAAAACGTTAATCGTTTTCTTGAAGAGTTGGAGAACAAGACCGGTTCCCTTGCCGCAAGCCTGGAAGAAAAAGAGCGCCTCCTCCAGGAGATCCAGCATCGTGTAAAGAATAATCTTCAGATGATCCTCAGCCTTATCAATCTGCAAAGAAACGGAGTTCTGACGGAAGAGGCCGTAAACGCCCTTGAGAAAACACACCGGAGGATAACCGGAATGGCCATGGTATATGATCATCTTTCCCGTACGAGGGAGCAGATGATCGGAGATCGTCTTTCTGTTCGAAATTTTCTGGAGGAATATATTGCGCAAATTGTTTCCTCTCACAACAGCGTCAGTTGCAACGTTGTCAATCGTATTGATGCCGTGATGTTTTCGAGGGACCTTTCCATTTATTGCGGAATGCTTGTAAATGAGCTGATTTCGGCCGCAATAGATTCCAAGGCTATCGGAGGGCAATCGGTCCTTATCGATACGGAGCTGTGCGACGAGGGGGAAAATGTGCGGCTTACAATAAAAACCGACAGTGCCGCCTTTGCCGAAGGGGATCTTCCTGAAGAAGAGTTGGTTGACGTCCTTTCTCAGCAAATCCACGGAACGGTACACCGAGAGGTTTTTGACGGGGGATCACGCTTTGAGATCAGATTTCCCGTGGGAAAGGCGGTATGATACATGAGGAGGGACGGGTGGAAGCGATCGTGAAGCGACTCATTGATATACTGGGACTTGAGCCCCTTCCTGTAGAGGGAGGGTATTTCAGGCAAAGCTACCGATCGAAGGCGGCGCTTACGGGCGGGCGTCCCGCAGCAACTGCCATCTATTTTCTTCTTACCGCTCCCGACGGCTTTTCGGCACTACACCGTCTGGATGCAGATGAACTATTTCACTTTTATCTTGGAGATACGGTGGAAAGCCTCTTCCTTTACCCCGACGGCAGGATGGAACACATGGAATTGGGGCAGGATATTCTTTCCGGCCAGAAGCTCCAGGCCCTCTGCCCGGCGGGAACGTGGCAAGGCCATCGGATCAAACCGGGGGGGACCTGGGCCTTGATCGGTTCCACAATGGCTCCCGGTTTTTCGTCGGACTGTTTTACGGGAGGCGAACGGACGGCACTTATGGATAGCTATCCCGAAGCCTCGGGACTAATAGCAGAGCTTACCCGACCGGGAAGTGATGGAGCCATGCCCGAAGGGTATTGATGGAACGGCTTGGACGCGATAGGCTTGAAAACGGAGGTTGCCTATCACCAGTTTGGAACGACAATTTCTCTATTCGGTTTTTCGCCTGATTGAACATATCAATCGACAGGAGCTGCGAAACAGCAGCAAACACCTCATCCGAAACTATATCGAAGAGTCGGGCGAGATTTCTCTTGCCGGCAGGGGACGGGAAGCCGTGGAACGTTATACCAACACCATGCTGCCTTCCCTTCAGCGGCTGCGGGAAAAGGCGAAGGTTGCCCCGCTTGAGCCCCTGGACCATCTTACCCTTCAGCTGGAGTGGGCCGCACGCCAGGCCGAAAAAGCGTGACGACATAAGGAACAGCGAAAGATGAAAAGAATCTGGTTGACCGGCGGGACCATCCTGACCGGTTATATGAAGATGGATGCGTGCAGCCTTATGATAGAGGGGGAGCGAATCGGCGATGTCGTCACCGATCGCCGCTTTGCAGCGAAATCGATCGGGGATGATGATGTGGTCGTCCCCCTTCACGGGGCCTATGTAAGCCCCGGCTTTATCGATAGTCATATTCATGGTTTCGGCGGATTCGGTGTGGACGACTGTAGCGTCGAGTCGATCCTTGGTATGTCCCGGGCCCTCGTTTCCCATGGGGTGACAGGCTTTTGCCCTACCGTCTATACCGGAGAACGTCGGACCATGGAGAGCTCCCTTGCCGCTTGCGCCGATGCCATGGGGCGAGAGGAGGGGGCGAGGATTCTCGGCATCCACATGGAGGGGCCCTTTATCTCTCCCAAGCGGGTCGGGGCACAATCGGCCGACGGAGTAGCCGCAGTGGACCTCGCCCTTATGGAGCGTCTCTGGCACGTCGCAGGTAAGAAAATAGTCACCATGACCGTGGCCCCCGAACTCAAAGGGATGCGGGAACTTGCCCTCTGGTGTATGAAGCGGGAGATCACCCTGCAGGCAGGCCACACCGATGCCGATTATGAACAGATGCTCGAAGGAATGCAGGCAGGCATACTCCACTCCACCCATTTTTTCAACGCCATGAGCAGGCTTCACCATCGCAACCCCGGAGCGGTGGGAACCATCATGATCCATCCCGAAATATCGTGTGAGATTATCGCCGACGGCCATCATGTTCATCCCGGACTGATAAAACTCCTCTTACGCGACAAGCCTGTCAGCAAGGTCGTTCTTGTTACCGATGCCCTTGCCCTCGCCGGGACCGGCAAGTCCGAGGGCAGGGCCAACGGTATGAAAATTTCCGACATCGACGGTGTTTTCCGCCTCGAGGACGGGACCATTGCCGGGAGTTCCCTGACCATGCTGAAGGGGATCGCCAACCTCACCGAATGGGGCGTACCTCTGGAGCATGCGGTCCAGATGGCGGGGAGTAATCCTGCCCGCATCTTCGGCTTTTCCCGCAGGGGGCTTCTCATTCCCAGTTACCAAGCCGATATCGCCGTTTTTGACCACAACTTTCGTCCCCTGATGACCTTCATCGGAGGGGAGCTTGCGTTCAAAGCGGATGAGATCACATGAGAAGACGGGAGAAGCGGCAGGCCTATTTCACCCGTCTTTTGATCTCTTTCTTTCTCGTCGGAATCCTTCCCCTTGCCGCTGCAAGTATCAGCTTCTACGCCTCCAGCCTTCGCGCCATTCTCAGAGCCAACAGTCAGCGTGGTAGAGATGCGGCGGCCATCGCCGCTTCGGCCCTGGCCGATCAGCTGGATATCTATCGTCATATCGCATACTCGGTTTCCAAGCTCCCGATTGTCCTCGATGCCTTTAGTCTGGAAGAAAAAGCCCGGGACTCCGCATGGCTCAAAGAGCTCTACCAATCCCTTTACGCCGAGATCGGCGGTCATCTCTACGAAACCTCGGTCCATATTCTCGGATCCGGAGGACAGATTTCCTATTCCACCCATCAGCTTCCCCATCGATACGACCTCTCCTATTACGAAAATGTGGAGGGTATTTTTTCCGAGAGCAGACCCAATCCCGATCGCACCTACCTCTACCTCGATCCCTTTCTTTCCGAGCGGGGTGAAAGGGTCGCCTGTTCGTTTTTGCGGGATATTCCCGGTGGTTATGTGGTGGTAGATGTTCTTGCCTCTGCCCTGATATCGGCAGGGGCGCAACCCGTTTTTGATTCCATGATCCTTATCGACCAGGAGCGGCTGAAGGCCTTTGATTTCTTCCGTCCGGAGAGAGACGGAACCTTTGATCACTTTCCCGAACTCACCTTTATGGGAGAGACCGAGCGGGACATGATTGCGGAGGGCAAAACAATCATGGAGGGAAGTCTATTGGTCATTCCCAGGGCCGTTACCGATACCTCTCTCGTTTTGTTGGGGACCGTCCATTCCGATCAGTATCGCCTTGCCCTGAAGCCGCTCTGGGAAATCGGACTCTGGATCCTCCTTGTTCTCATCGTCACCGTGGTACTGACCGCCTGGCGCATCAGCAGGCAGATTGGAACCCCTGTCCACGCAGTCGTCGCTGCCATGGAGTTGATCACCGAAGGGGTCCCCCCGAAACTCCCCGAAACAAAGCGCCATGATGAGCTTGGGCTTCTCGTCACCAGCTACAACCGCATGGTGGAGCGGCTCGACGAGTTGGTGGAGCGTACCCGGGAGGAGGAGCGCGCCCTTCAGGCGGCCGAACGCAAGGCCCTGCAGGCTCAGATCAATCCGCATTTCCTCTATAATACCCTCGGCACCATCAAGTCCATCGCAAAGTTGCGTGGCGTTCCCGAAATTGTTGACATTACCACGGGCCTGGGACGGCTTTTTCGAGCCGCCGTCGGTGGCGACGGGGCTTTCGTTCCTCTTCGCGAAAGTATCGATATTCTTAAAAGCTATATTGCCATCCAACACTATCGTTTCGGTGAGCGTCTTTATGCCCGATTCCTTATCCCGGAGGAGCTTGCCGATTTTTCCGTTCCCCGGCTTATTTTGCAGCCGATCGTTGAAAATGCGGTGGTCCACGCCCTTGACAGCTCACTAAAACCGCTGGAGCTTACGATTTGTGCCCGGAAAGCGACCGACCATGTTATCATTACGATCAGAGACGATGGTCCGGGGATCGAACCCGGCCGTTTACGGCAGGTTATTGAGGAATCCGATCGGGTCGGCATTGCAAATGTCCGCAGACGTATGGAGCTGCTCTATCAGAATAGGGGCGGCTTTTCCATAGAATCCCCGCCGGATGGAGGAACCCTCGTCACCTTTCTTTTTCCCTTGGAGGAGTGATGTATTCGGTGCTGATTGTCGAGGACGAACCCTATCTCCGGCAGGAGCTTGTCGAAACCGTTCCCTGGGAGCGGCACGGTTTCAGGGTTGTCGCAGAGGCCGGAACCGAAGAGGAGGCAGAGGCCCTCTATCAGGAGCATCGTCCCGACCTTGTCGTAACGGACATACGGCTGCCCGCCGGCAGCGGACTTGACCTCTTGCAGCGCACCTCTCCCCGGGTCGCTATTGTCATTACCGGTCATGACGAGTTTGACTATGCACGACGTGCCATACGCCTTGGTGTCGTCGATTTTCTTCTCAAACCCATCGATGATGCAGAGCTTGAAGGGGCCTTGAGAAGATGCCAGCTCTTACTTGCCGGTAAGCCTCCTCTTCCCGACACCGCCCCCGCTTCCCTGATCACCGATGATATGGAAAATTACGACAGCAGAGAACGACATGTCGTAGCGGCCGAAGATTTTATCCGCAGGCGCTACCGGGAAGATATTTCCCTCTCCGCCGCGGCATCGGAACTGGGATTGAGCGAAAGCTACCTTTCGAGAATCATCCGGGATCTGAGAAATCGTACCTTTGTAGAGATGTTGACCTCCTACAGGCTGAGGGCCGCGGTTGAACTGCTTGGCGACCAGCGTTTGAGGGTAGGGGAGATCGCTTCGCTGTGCGGATTCCGTGACCAGGGCTATTTTGCCCGGACCTTTAAACGCAGCTTCGGTCTCTCCCCGACCCTGTATCGTTCACGCATCCAAAGCGTCGATGGCCGAGTCGGCAAGGAAGGATTCTAAGCCGGCCCTTCCGGTAAAACGGTGAGAGCGTATTCCTATCCCCTGTGCCGCCTTAACATTTTCTTCCAGATCGTCGGTGAAACGTGTCTCTGCTGCCGTAGCCCCCTCTTTTTTCAGGATGTAGCGAAAAAACTGCGGATCAGGCTTTGCCAGACCCATGATGTGGCTGGCATAAACCTTATCGAAGACCCCGTAATCGCCTGCCTTCACGTGGTGTTCGTAATGGGAGGCTATGGTATTGGTCCCGCATACCACGCGGTGACCTGTCCGCCTCAAGCGGTCGATTACATCGACCATGGAGGCATCGACCACCGGCTTGAACAGGGTTGAGAGATAATCTTCTTTCACCTCGATACCGTAGTGTTTTGTAAAAATCCTCCAGAACTCCCGAGTATCGATCCTCCCCGTACTCAGGCCCCAAAACTCATCCCCACAGACCCTTCTCAAATCGGCAAGCTCGATTCCTGTTTTTTCGGCTATCTGAGGAATGACCTCAACATTGCTGCTGACGACATTGCCCATATCGAATATGATCAACATGCTTTAGCCCTTCCTGCTTGAGTAGACTGCCGCCCCGCTGACAAAGTAGTTGCTTAGGGCAAAAAACAAAATAAACATCGGAACGCTTGCGATCAATGCCACCGCCATCATTGCACCCTCGTCGGTGTGCATTTCGGCGGTAAATTTCACAATATAGAGGGGAATGGTCTTCATCTTCTCGGTCTGGGCGATCAGAAGCGGCCAAAGCAGGTTGTCCCATTGAGAGCGAAAGGCCAAGATGGCCAAGGTTGCAATGGCAGGCCCGGTATTTGGCAGAATCACCTGACGATAGATGGCAAACTCGCTCATCCCGTCTACCCTTGCAGCGTCGATGAACTCATTCGGAAAGGTTATCAGGTACTGTCGCATCATAAAGACCCCGAAGGCGTTCACCAGAAAGGGAAGAATCAGGCCCTGATAGCTGTTTTGCAGTCCCATCTTGGTAATGACCATATACAGCGGTATCATGATCGCCTCGAAGGGAATCATCATGGTCGCCATGATCATGAGAAAGACAAGATCGCGTCCCCGATAGGAAAACTTCGAAAGGCTGTAGCCGGTCAGGCTGCTGATGAGCACCGTGGTAATACTGACGACCGAAGCGACAACCAGGCTGTTGAAGATATTGCGAATAAAAATGAAACTTCCGTCGTTTCCCGCAACGGCATGGACGAAATTCTCCACATGAAGATGCTTTGGTATCCAGCGATAGGGCATCTTTACGATATCGGATGCGGGCATGAGACTTGCCGTAATCATGAAAACAAGGGGAGCTGCGACAAAGATCAGGGCAAGGGCGAGAATGATGCGGGCGAGAACGCCGGGTAGAGATATTCTGTTCATTAGTAACTTACCTCATCGCTTTTGGAGGTGGAGAACTGGAGCCAGGTAAAGAAGAGCATGATGGCAAAGAGAATAATGCTCATGGCGCTGGCCCTTCCAATCCGCTGATCCCTAATTCCCGTATTGTAGATATTCATGGTGATGACGTTGATCGGTCCCTGGGGAGCCCCTGACTGGGTAAAGAGGTACTGGGTGCTGAAGGTCTTCAGACACTGGAGCATCGACATAATGGATACCAGTACCACCGTCGGTCTTAAGAGGGGGAGGGTGATCCTCCAGAACGACTGCCAGCTGCTTGAGCCGTCGATCCTTGCCGCCTCGTAAAGCGTCGGCGGAATGGATGCGATCCCCGAGATAAAAATGATGACGAAGTAACCTACATACTTCCAGAAATAGACCAGCATGGTTGCCATCTGGACCATGGTGGCATCTGCAAACCACTTATGATCGACCCCCGGGGTATTCATGACGAAATTCACCCACTGGTTGGCAAGCCCTCTCGGGTCGAAGATCAAAAGCCAAATAGCAGCCGCCACCACCGACGATAGTACCGCCGGGCTGTAGTAGGCCATCTGCAGAAACTTTTGCCCCCGCCTCATCTGGGTGATGAGCACGGCGAGAATCAGGCTTGCCACCAGGAGGGGAATAAAGGTCCCCAGGGTAAAGACGATGGTTGCCCTGATCGAGTTCCAGAAATCGGCGGAAGTGAGCAGGTAATGATAGTTTTCAAGGCCGATGAAGGTCGGCGGCTTGAGGCTCAGCACCTTTTTTCGAAACAAGCTCGTGAAAAGGGCGTTGATGATCGGGTAGAAGCTGAAAAGACTAAAAAAGAGGATCGCCGGCAGGACAAAAATCATCCCCCAGCGGTCCTGATGCCGCTTCAGCGGCGATGATGCGTGATGTCGGGACATCTGATTATACTCCGGATAAAGAATTGAAAGAAACGGGCGGGGAAGGTGGAAAAGCCTTCCACTCCTTCCCTTCGCCCGAGCATACAAAGGATTACTCCTCGTCGAGAAGTTCCTGGGCCTCGGCCTTGAGGGTTGCATAGGCCTTTTCGCTGGAGACGCCGCTGAGCATGACCGATTCGACGGCCTGCTTGATCAGCTCCTGCATCTTAGCGCTGTTTTCGCCGTAATAGACAATGTGACCCTTTTCCATATCGTTGCTGAAAACGCTGGAGTAGGGCATGTTTTTAAAGGTCTCCGACTCCATGAGCTTTTTAGTAGGCTGGATGATATTGACGGTGGTTAAGTACTCCTCTCCGTGGCCCAGCATATAGCCGATGAAATTCCACGCGGCTTCCTGGCGCCTCGAGGATGTTTGCCCATTTACCATGTAGTAATGGCCGTAGTAGCAGCCTGCCACCTCGTTCTTGGCATTGGCAAACTGGGGATAAGGGACCACCATCCAGTTTCCGCTGTCGTAGAATTCCGGATCGTCCGCCTTGATCCGTCCCTGCTGGTAGAGCCCGGTCATAGCCATGGCAATATCGTTATTGTCGTAGTTAAAAAGTTTTCGGGCGTTTTTGTAGGTCGGAGCTCCGAGATTTCGTCCGTTCGGTCCCCATGCCTTCATGTAGTTAAGGAACTCGATCCACGCCTCTTCTCCGACAATAGCGGTCTTTCCGTCGTCGCTGATCAGCTTTCCGCCCAGCTGCTCCACCATGGGCACCATCGAAACCAAATAGTAGGGATAGCGAAAATCGAAACCCCGGCGAGTGATGATATCACCGTTGCGAATGATCAACTTTTCCGAAACATCGGCGACCTCTTCCCAGGTCTTGGGATAATCGGTCTCCGGATCAAGTCCGGCATCGCGGAATACATTCTTGTTGATGTAGATGCACCAGTTGGTCAACTCCAAAGGCAAACCGTAGATCTTACCATCCATGGTGACAGGATCAAGCACTTTCGGAATGTAGGCATCTTTCAGTGCCGTCAGGTTATCATACCCGACCGCTTTCGGATCGACCGGTGAAAGCCGCCCGTTGGCGATGTAGGCATACTCATCCTCGATGGACATGTTGAAGATATCGGGCCCCTGATTTGCTGCAAAGGCGGTAAGCACCAACTCCTGGATCTTAGTGGACGAATGGGTGACCCGTTTGATGGTGATTCCGGGGTTTGCGGCCTCGAATTCCTGGATGTATCGCTCTTCGATAACTGTCCTGTTTGGATCTTCATGGGTCCAGAACACCAGTTCTATGGGCCCCTCTTCGGCCGCCTGTTCCTGGCCTCCGTTTGCAAAAAGCGAGACGGATACCAGCGTGCAGATCAGTAATGGCAGCAGTAGACGCTTCATGTGATTCCTCCTGTATGGTTCGTATACAAAAATTGTACCCGTACCGAAAGGAGACGGACAATCGGAACTTTTTGTCTTCCTTGGTAGGATTTTGACCTATGGGGCGGGGGAGTGCCCCCGCGCTCCATAGCCGCATCTTCCCCTTCGCTCTTTCCGGCTCCGCTCCTCCGCTCTGCCGGGCGAAGGGGGCGGCTATTGCGCTCCCCCCTGGATCTCAAATAGTGTTCTGAATCGTGGTGATACATGAATAAAATCTCCTTTTCTCGTAGTTATTTATTGTAAGAACAGCCAGAAAAGGAGAATACCATGAACCATCCCCCCTTCTGCCCCAATCCCTATTGTCCCAATCATTTCCAAGCTGCAGGACCCTGGTTTATAAAAACAGGGTCATACCACTCAAAAACAGCTCCCCGTATTCAAAAGTTCAAATGCAAAACCTGCGGGCTCTCCTTCTCAACCCGGACCTTTAGCATCGACTACTGGACACATCGCCACATCTGTTACCACACTATCCTCTCCCACCTCATCACCAGCTCGGGCATCAGAGACCTTTCCCGCATCCTCCATGCCTCCTGCTCCACTGTTACGGATCGTATCAGGCGTCTTGCTCACCAATGCCTCGCAGCCTCGGCTTCCCTCACCTGTGACATGGAGATAGCAGAAGACCTTGTTGCAGACGGATTTGAAAGCTTTGTCTGTTCTCAATATCTTCCGAATAACATCCATATCCTTGCAGGAAAGGAGTCTCAATTCTGGTTCCTTTCCGACTATGCCCAGCTGACGAGGAAGGGACGGATGACGGACTATCAAAAGAGGAAAAACAAACTGATCAAGGAGCATCTAAAGCTCTACAAAGGAAGTGTTTACCACTCCTTCCAACGGATGGTGGAAAAAACCCTGGAACTCCAAAAACATTCGAAAAAAAGCCTTTGTCGTTGTATACCGATGAACATAAGCAGTACCAACAGGTGATGAAGGCCATGGGTACAGCGGTGTCGGGAAGGATAGAACATTGTCTGGTGAGCTCGAGGAGGATTCGCGATCTACGCAATCCGCTGTTTAGTGTGAATTATCTTGATCGGGAGATCAGGAAAGATAACTCAGACCATGTGAGGCAGACGGTTCAGTTTGCCCGGAATACAGGGAATATGATGGAACGGCTTGAAGTGTACCGGTTTTATCACAACTTCATGAAGCCGTACAGGATCAGAGGGAAGGGAGATGAAAGAGGGCTGACCCATGGACAGGTGGCAGGGATCGATGGGGAGAAGGTAGCCTGGCAGCTGAGGAGTTTATGTACCCAAAGGAGGTTTTTCCTGAGAAATCAGCCTATGTCACCTTCAAGCCGAGAGCTATGGCTAAAGGGAGTGCAAACGGCACTGCGTTGGAAGGCTGACTATCTTCCCTCATATGCATGGGCATGATAATCACCACGATTCAGGACACTACCTTTAGTTCAAGACCTCTGTGAAGCGGTGGCGAAGCTCCTGTGCCTGACTCGGATGCATCCTTTTCGGCACCCTGATCCCGTTCGGTTGCATTCGAGAAGCGACAAGCAGAAAGAGCTCCTCGTTTGAGACCACCCTGTTGGGCGGCAGATCAAGCTCACGTGCGTATTCATCCCGTATGGAAAAAAGACGTAAAAAGCACTCTTTGCCATGTTTCGGCATGCAGAGAAAACGCTTCTTTTTGAGAAGCCCCGGAGTGCCCTCTTTCGGGATCGGCCGGCTGCTTACCTCGCTGTTTTGCCGCTCGTACTCATCGCTGAGCCCCTCTTCTTCCAGGCGCTTGAAAAGCTCCTCCTTAAGCGTGAAAAGGTGAAGCACATCGGCGGCCGCATATTCCAAAGCATCGGCATCGATGGGACGGCTCATCCAATCGTACTGCTGAAACTTTTTCTTTGGCTTTTCCTCGATATGCAGAACCGAAGAGAGCACCGAAGCAAGCCCCTTCTTCTGAAAATCAAGCAGAACCACCGCAGGCATGAGGTCGCACACCTCGTTGAAGTGGATACCGTACCTTCGATAGAGCAGGGTTCTGTCGCTGCTGCAATCATAGACAATCTTTCGGAAGGATCCGGACTCGAAGATCTCCCTGACCAGGGCAAGGTCCACGACCAAAGGATCGACAATGGCAAGAACTTCCCCGTCCCAGACCTGCACCAGGCAAAGATGCTCACCGTAGCGGTGGAGGTTGAACTCTCCCTCGATGTCCACGGCGATCTCGCGAACTCCTCTTGCCTTGATATCATCAAGCCAGGCAGCAGTTGCCTGGTCATTGTCAAGAAACCGAATATGCTCATTCATTGAAGCCACCATACCCCATCTTTATGCGGGAAGGCAAGCTGATTGTGGAAGGTGAATCGTTTGTTGCGGACACTTCCATGGCCTTGAGTACTGGAATATCGCCAATTTTTCATCATAAGGCGTTGCACAATTGGATGACCCATGGATTGACTTTCGGAAAAGTGGCATTATATAGTATTGCAAGGCATGAAGCCCCATTCAGGATAAAAAGGCCTGAGCCATTATAGAATGTTTTCCCACAATGTTCCCATGAAGGAACGCTACCGGAGACGAACTCCTTACTAACATTTTTACGTGAAGATCGGAGTTCTCATGTCTGATGTGAAATCGCACATTCAAGCGTACTGGCGCGGAAGAAGTGCTACGTACGACCGGTTTCCTGCTTCAAGAAAAGAAGAGGAAGAGATACAGGCCTATGAAGCGGTCCTCGGCCGCTATATCCCTCCCGATCGGGCAGAAATTCTCGATGTCGGAGCAGGGACAGGTTTTTTGTCGCTTCTTTTGGCGCAGAAGGGGCACAGTATTACTGCCCTGGATTTGACCCGGGAGATGCTGGACAAGGCTTGGGAGAAAGCGGCCTCTCTTAACCTGAATCTCAATTTTGTGATTGGCGATGCCGAGAACCTGCCTTTTGAAAGTGAATCATTCGATTTTGTCGTATCCAGGTGGCTTTTGTGGACCCTTCCCCATCCCGATCGGGCGGTACTGGAGTGGAAGCGTGTACTGAAACCCGGTGGCTGCGTACTCTGTATCGACGGACTGTGGCATAGCAACGGCCTTACCGGTCGACTGAAAGTCGTATGCCGCAAGGCCGGTCTCATTCTGTACAACAGGACAAAACCCTCCGATTTGGGCTACAGCGAAGAGGTCAGCAGTCAGCTCCCCTTCCGTCGGGGCGTTGAACCTGAACAAGCGGTAAAACAGTTTCGGCAATGCGGTTTGGCCGACATCACACGAGAAACCCTTCATGAGATACGAAGGATACGGGCACGGAATATGCCGCTGCTCTACCGGCTTTCCCTTGCCCCCGCCACCGAATTAATCAAAGGAGTAAAAGAATGAACCAATTACCATGTATGATAAAAACCGTTCTTCGCGCTGCAGTTGCTGCGCTTTTCATGCTGACCGCAGCCCTGCCCGTTTTTGCCGGTGGTGCAACGGAACTACAGAAATCTACAGAGGAAAGGCAGGCTGCTACTCCCATAACCGATCTTGCAGGAAGGGTAGTGGAGGTAAAGCTGCCGGCAGAGCGTATTGTTCTTGCATCATCCCGCCATCTGCATGAATTTGCCGCAGTCGGTGGAGCCGAGGTGTTTGACAGGATATGCGGTTGGGGATCCGATCTGAAACTGTACGATATGGATACCTACCGTACCTATAAAGAGGCTTTTCCACAAATCGATGAGATCAGGGATATCGGCTACCACTATAAAGGAACCTTCAGTCTTGAAGCCGTCGTCGGTCTGGCACCCGATGTGGTTGTCTTCCCTTTGTGGCTGCAGTCCCAGGACGGCATAGATGCTGACATTGAGGTCCTTGCCCAGGCAGGCATTCCGGTCGTGTATATTGATTACTATATCGATCCCTTTAATCATCCTGTACCCAGTAGCCTTATCATCGGGCAACTTCTCGGAAAGCAGGAGCGGGCAAAGGAGATCACCGATTATTATGAACAACAGATACAGGTGGTTACCGATCGCCTGAACGAGTGTGAATCCCGAGACGTAACGGCATACATTGAATCTGGCTCAAAGGGATCTTTGGAATACGGCAACACCTATTCATCGGCTCAGGGGCTGGGAGCGCTTATTGCTAAAGGCGGCGGAATCAATATCGCAGATGGAATCATTCAGAACACCGGTCCCATCAATCCTGAATACCTTCTGGAAGCCGATCCCGATGCCATCATAATCAGCGGTTCCTACTGGCCGGCCAATGAAACATCCATGAGGCTCGGGTATCATGCAGAAGAGGCCTCTTCCCGTGCCCTGCTTGAGAATTTCACACACCGCGAGGGATGGAAGTTTCTCAAGGCCGTACAAAATAAACGGGTCTACAGTCTGTTTCACGGATTCTCTTTCAGAATCTACAACTTTGCCGGAATACAGGCGGTTGCCTGCTGGCTCTACCCCGAACTGTTTGCAGACGTCGATCCAGCCGAAAACTTCAGAGAATTCCATGAAAGGTTCATGCCGGTTCCCTACAGCGGTGTCTGGATGTTGGAACTTGATGACTGAAACAGATAAGAAAAGGATATCTCCTTCACGGGCACTATACCGGATCATTACGGGCAGAAAGAAAACTATGCTTACGGTTTTGCTTCTGATCATCATGCTGTTATTGATGGGAGATATCGTGACAGGGCCGGTACCTCTTTCCCTGAAGACGGTTATTCGATCTCTATTTATGCCGGGCCATGCAGAAGGTATGTCCGGTTTCATCATCTGGCGTCTGAGATTGCCCGTTGCCCTCATGGCGATACTGGCAGGCGGGGGGCTTTCGGCGGCGGGAGCCGAAATGCAGACTATTTTGAATAATCCTCTGGCCAGCCCCTTTACCATGGGGGTCTCCGCAGCCGCCGGGTTCGGGGCCGCCCTTGCCATTGTGCTCGGTGTCGGCATACTACCGTGGGCCGGACCGTTTTTGGTTCCTGCCAATGCCTTTCTGTTTTCCCTCTTGACCAGTGCGCTGGTGCTTGCCTTGAACGGAAGAAGGGAGCTGAGTTCCGAGACCATGGTTTTGGCGGGCATAGCCGTACTGTTTCTCTTTCAGTCCGGTATTGCCGTACTTGAATTTTTTGCCGCTGAAGAACAGCTGCAGGCCATCGTCTTTTGGCTGTTCGGCAGTCTGACAAAAACGACCTGGCCCCGATTGGGGATAACCGCCCTGGTATGCGGCATTGTCCTTCCCCTGTTTGCAAAGGAGGCCTGGAAGCTGACGGCTCTCAGGCTGGGGGATGCAAAAGCCGTCAGCCTCGGCATCAACGTAGGGCATCTGAGAATGCGGATACTGGTTTTGATTTCGCTTTTGACAGGCACCATTGTGGCTTTTACCGGAACCATAGGCTTTATCGGTCTGGCCGGTCCTCATATCGCCCGCATGTTCACAGGGGAGGATCAACGCTTTTTCCTTCCTGCCTCTTTTCTCTGTGGTTCCCTTCTCCTTTCCCTGGCATCTATTCTGAGCAAGATCGTCATTCCTGGAACCATTTTTCCCCCGGGGGTGATCACCTCATTCATCGGCGTGCCCTTTTTGCTGGTCTTGCTCCTTAAGCCGGGAAGGAGGTTCCGGTGATGCTTGTTACAGAAAATTTGACCTTTGCCTACACCCCTACCTTTCCTGTACTACGCGGGATTACCATGACCGCCCTTCCTGGAAAGATTACGGCTGTAATCGGCCCGAACGCGGCAGGAAAGTCGACCCTCCTGAAATGCCTTTCCCATATGGAGGGGGCAAAGGGAATCGTGCGATGGGGCGACTGCATCAAAAACAGAAAGAACAGGGCACAGTGGCACCGTCTTATCGGTTATCTGCCTCAGTACCATGATATGCGGACCCGGATGACCGCATTTGAGTTTGTGCTTCTTGGCCGTCTGGATGATCTTTCCTGGCGCGTAGGGGATGAGGAGCTCGACCTGGTTATGTCGATTCTGAAAAAGCTCGGCATTGCTCATCTTGCAACCCGCTATGTCGACGAACTGAGCGGAGGGCAGCAGCAGATGACATCCCTGGCCCAGACGCTGGTCAGCAGCCCTCATGTCCTTCTTCTGGATGAACCGACAAACAGCCTTGATATCAAAAACGAGCTTCAGATGCTGGACAGAATTACATTCTTTACGAAAGAGCACAACATAGCGACGGTTATGACCATTCACAGCCTCTCCCAGGCGGCCCGCTGTGCCGATCATGTGGTGGTGCTGCATGAGGGGCGGGTCGAGGCATCGGGTGCTCCTGAGGATATTCTCAACCCCGAACTCATACGGAGTGTGTACGGTGTTGATACCAGGATCATCAGGGATGGTCCGGATTATGCTGTCATTCCCAGGAGCATCGCACAGTTGTGACAAGGATTATCAGGCCGGTGCTATGGCAAAGCAGCGGGCGGGAAATCCGGTTGCACCCTTTACCTTCGGAAATGTGCAGAAAATGACCGCTCCCACGGGAGGAACCTCGTCGAGGTTCGACATAACCTCTATCTGAAATTTATCCTGGGCAAGGACATACCCTTCTCCCTTGAACGGGGCCTGGGACTCAAGGGTCGGGGGATCGGTGTCGAAGCCTTCATGGCCGACGGCCCCAACATCTCGTTGTTCAAAAAGAAATTCCAGGGATTCCATGCTCCAGCCGGGATAACAGGCCTGTCCTTCTGCAATCCAGTTCTGCGATTTGTCCTGGTTGGGCCATCGCTTGTACCAATCCGTCCGCATTGCCACGAATGCTCCCTCGGGAATCGTTCCGTATTCCCTTTCGAACTCCTTGATATCTTCAACCGTAAGGGCGTAGGCATTATCGGCTTCGGCCTTTTCATGAACATCGATGACACAAAGCGGGTAGGCGAATTCTGAGACGTCGATGTTATCCAACAGTCTCCCTCCTGCATGAAAATGGCCGGGGGCGTCTACGTGTGTGCCGTACTGGCCCGGAAAGGTGAATTGCTGCACCTTCATCGGCGCGGCATCCAGGTCAAAGAGGATTTGGTAATCCATCGGCTCGAATCCTGGCCATCGCGGAGTGTCGGCACCGAATTCATGGGTCAGGTCGACCCATTTAAAATTCGGCGACCTCAATGTCTTTAGCTGTTCCCACAGCATATGTTCCATGTATATCCTCCTCTTGCCTTATGGAATGTGCGATGCATATGATAAGCGAAAAGAATGCCAAAAAATCTATTTGGGGAAGATGATGTTGACTATCTATTTATCATGTAAAAAATTATATATGTTCCATGCAGTATCAAAGCGAGTCTGAAACGTGTTTGGATATAATAATGTTCTACATTAATGTCGTAAAGCTGATATTGACATACAAAAATGTATGTTTTCAGGATTCCTGTTCGATATGCAGTCGATAACCGGCGCCCCATTTGTTGATGATATAGCGGGGAGCCTTGGGATCTTGCTCCAGCTTTGTCCGAAGGCGGCGGACATGTACCCGAACAGCCAGTGCCAGGTCATTGGGCGGGGCTTCCGGCCAGAGCCCCTCTGCAAGCTCTTCGGTGGATGTATAGGAACCGGCCCTTTTTGCAAGAAGAAGAAGGAGTTTCAATTCGATGGGAGTCAGCGGCGCATCTGTCTGGTCGATTCGAACCCGCTGCTGCTTCATGTCTATGGTCCATTGTCCCAATCGTAGCGTCCCCTCCTGCTTGCCGTCGAAGAGTGTGTTGCGTGAGAGGAAATGGGTAACCCTTACGGCAAGTTCTTCGCTGTCGACAGGCTTTCTTAGATAATCCTCGGCTCCGGCCTGAAATCCGAGGATGGCATCGCTGGGAAGGTCCCTGGAAGAGATCATGAAAAAGGGAATCTTGCGCTCTTTCAGCTCTTTTGCAATCTTGAAACCGTCGATATCGGGAAGAACGACGTCGAGGAGTACCAGATCAAAAAAGGTTTCCGATAGTAGATGCAAAGCGGTTTTTCCATCCGGAGCAAGCGATACTTCCGACTCTCCGAGAAGCGGATGGCCCAGGGCCTGTTTCATCTGGGCACCGGTGTACGGTTCATCCTCTACAATCAAGATCTTGGTTTTCACGATCGGCGACTTCTCCTTCCCTATATCCTTCTATTGCTCTGCTTATCCTGCGGCAGATCTCTATTCCCTCGCTTCGTCGGCCCTCATGAACAAGCTTATCGAGTTCTTCAGCCAGGGAGAGCAGAACGGGATTGGGGTGATGATACAACATTGTTCTAAAAAATCCCTTTAGGCTGTGGCTGATCATCTCCGCCTCCTGCTCCTCATCCTCTTTCGACAATACGACCTCAAGCCGTTGCAACTCATGGGGCACGTTACGGATTCGTTCGGTGCTTATCAACTCCCAGCGCCGCTGCTCCCAGGGTGGTGGGGGAGGGGAGCCCTCCTGACCGATCGGCCGTTCTTCCAAAAAGAGCCGGAGAATCGGTTCCAGGTCTCTTCCCCTCACCGGCTTCGCGATGATTGCATCAAAGCCATAGTCTGTGAGAAGCTCAGTATCTTCAGCTGCATAGGCGGTTACTGCAACTACGGGTATATCCCCTATGGCATCATTTCGTTTTCTGAGTATCTTCACTGCCTCCCTTCCGCTTAGGATAGGCATCTGGCAATCCATGAATACAATGTCGAAGCGTTCATGCTCGATACAATCGAGGGCCATGCGTCCGTTTACCGCCTGTCTAACCTCGCAGCCGTAGCTATTCAGCAGGGAGCTGATGATAAACCGGTTCGCCTCGTCGTCTTCTGCAAGCAGGACCTTACCAAAAAACGTTTTTCTTATCGTTTCCGGTTCCTGGTTCCATAGCGCCTTCTCTTCGCTTTTCGGCAGCAGCAGGGTAAAGAAAAACCTGCTGCCCTTTCCCGCTTCACTCACCACCTCAAGTGTCCCTCCCAGCTTGGCAACAAGAACGGCGGCGATATGCAGGCCCAGCCCGCTGCCTCCGAAATTCTGGACCTCGGTATTGTGGATCTGGGTAAACTTCTCAAATATCGTTTCTATCTTTTCCTGAGGGATGCCGATGCCGGTATCCTGTACCGAAAAATCATGTCGGTACATTAATTCCCCGTCTTCTTTTTGTATCCCCTTAGATCTGCAATCAAGGCGTATGCTTCCCGTAGGGGTAAATTTCAGGGCATTGTGGAGAAGGTTCATCAAAATCTGCCGAAGCCTGATGGGATCGACCAGATATTCCTGCTTTTCATCAGCTTCGCATGTGAGGAAAAGCTCCAACCCTTTTTTCCGGCATCGGGGACGAAATATGGTGGCAATCCCGTTCAGGAGAGCGGAAAGATTGGTTGGTCTGGGAACGATCGCCATCGCCCCCTGCTCCAGCTTGGAAAGATCAAGGACGTCGTTTACCCCGCTCATCAAGGCCTCCGAGGAGCCTTGAAGAATCTGCAGAAAATGCTGCTGTTCATCATTCAATGCGGTATTCTGAAGCAGCTCTGCAGCCCCTATGATTCCCCCTAATGGAGTGCGGATTTCATGGGAAACATTGGCGAGAAAATCGCTTTTTGCGCGATTCGCTTCCTCCAGGCGCTGCATAGCGTCTCTGTTTTGTTCGTCTAACTGCTGCAAATCGTGGCGCATCACATCTAGGGCATTGTAGAGTTCCGAGAGGGGATGTTCGCCGGGCAATTCGGGAATGAGAACATCATAATCCCGGTTCCAGACAATGGTGCCTATGATCTCCACTAAGTTTCTGATTTCGCTCTGCTGATATACAGGCAGGAGCGATCCCTGCTTGCCGAGCTTTTTGGTGTATTCGTTCGCAAGTTCGATGGCCTGACGATAGTCTCTGCAGATGATGATTTTCTCAGAGAGGCCTGATATCTGAACCGATAGCCGTACGATGGTTCGAACCGTTCTATTCATGCCGTAGAAATAGATACGCTTGAGTTTCCCCGCCGTTTCACGTAGGTTTTTCAATACTCTGAGCCTGTTGGCGATGGGAGGATTTTCCAGACCTGAGTAATCAAAAAAGGCATGGAATGTGATTCCGGGAGCAAAAGCCTCATCGATAGCCCGGTAGATGTGCCTGGTGACACCCTCCCCATCCTCCAAAGCGGGAACCCCTTTGGGTTGCCAGACCATAACGTGCTCTCCCACCAAATAGAGACGACCGGTATAGTTGCTGTTTGAACTTCTGTAAAACCAGTGCTTCGGCTCAAAGATCGCAAGGCCGGTTACGGGGCATACTGCTCCAACATCCATGATAAATTGTACCAAACAATAGATGGGCTGTCGCCTTGTCTCTGTAACATTTTTGTAACGAAAATACTACTTTTCTGTTTCTCGACCCTCCTCTTCTTCGGTCACATAATAACAACATGTCATCACACGCTTTTATAGAGGAGCACTGTATGAGAACGAAAATCTATTTGCTGGTACTCTTTCTCGCTTTAGGCCTTGGAAGCTTTTGCTATGCTCAGAATAGCAACGCCGTTAGTTTTATCAACCATTATGGGGATAGAGGGGTCTCCGTAAACTTCGCACACGGTTTCTATGAAGTTGTCGAAAAGCGAAACGGCAACTGGTATACCGCAAAACGAATTCGCATTGTAAAAATATCGCAGGTCAACATGCGTTTTGATTACTTTACCCAACTTATTAGGGTAGATCTGGAGGGAGCTCCTTCTCAGTACTTTCTTCCCGATTGGCAGGGTTATGTCGGAAGTGGGTGGACCAGCGAAGCAAAGGCAAGCGCGGTATGGCAGCGCCTCTAGCAGAAGAAGGAGATATACGATGAGATCAAACCGAGGAAGTTTCTGCAAAAAGGGAATCATTGTCATGCTGGCATCGCTTTCTTTCCTTGTCACCTCTTGTACTGGGCTGCAAGAGCTTACCGCTTCGGGATCTTCTCCGGAAACGGTAACGGCTGGAGAGCCTGCCAAACTTGTGCTTTCCATCCCGAAAGACGATCTATGCGAAAGCCTTCGGGTCGCCAGTTCCATGATTGCTGCCGATGAAAAGGGGAGGGTGTGGTACTATCTTACCCTCGTTCCCGAAGCGTCGGTTGAAGCGTTTGACTACATCTGGTTCCAGAAATATGAACTTCATACGGGAAAGCTGACTCAGACAAAAAAGATCAAGACTGTACTGAAACATAAGCCCTACAGCGGCCCCTTGGCGTTGCCCCTCGGCTCTCCTCCTATCTGGGACGAGGTTCAGGTGCTGTCCCCGGAGCTTGCCGTTACCGCTTCCGGCGTCGGTTTCGCTCGTAATAGCTCATCCGATACCGATACAGGTGGAATATATTCGCCAACAACGGGGAGGGCCCTTATCAATTTTCACAAGCCTCCGATAGTCGGAGAGTTGAGTGATCGTTTCGGCCACGAGTTATCCATGCTTACACAGATCTCTTCCTCCATACCCATACGACCTTTTGCCTCCTATCTTCCTTCTTATACCGGTATCAGTCCGTTTGGACGATACAGTGCAGCAAAGATTCTTCCCACCATGAGTTCTCCCCAACAATCCTACAGCGAGGGGATGGAGATGGTGATCTGGGACAACAATAGCGGAGCGATTTTTCTCTCGTT
Organism: Sediminispirochaeta smaragdinae DSM 11293; assembly: GCF_000143985.1. GTDB lineage: Bacteria > Spirochaetota > Spirochaetia > DSM-16054 > Sediminispirochaetaceae > Sediminispirochaeta > Sediminispirochaeta smaragdinae. Next base: position 1,469,223 of record NC_014364.1, read on the forward strand.
TCGCCATGCCGATGTCCACACACCTGCCGGCGGCCCCGCTTTTCGGTTCAGCGATGATGAAAAGAGTCTCTTGTACTGCGCGAGCTATGCCAGGCTTTTTGCCGACGACTTTGATCCGACACAAGATGCTGACCTGATGACCTATTCGCTTCTTGACAGCAAGGCTCTTCCCCTGTTCTGGAGCATCAAGCCGGAATCCCATCCGAAAGGGGCGAAAGATTTGCTTTCCGGTTTATTCGAGAGTGACGACACCCTCCTCATCGACGGTGCTGGAAATCTTTTGTTTAGCGGATATTGGCTTTCGAAGGGGCTTCTTGATTCCAAGGGCGATCTTCTCTGGTACCGTGATCGGACCTATCCCGTCAGCCAGTGCTACGACGAGTCCGGGCTTTTGCTTGAGCTTTGGTCTAATGCCGTCGACGTTTCTTATACAAACGGAAGGACCTATATTCCCTCCATTGCAAGGACCATTGTTCCAAACTACTACGAAACCAACGGCATCGGAGCAATAAGTCTGAAATTATGGTACGGGGGAGATGATGGTTCCTCCTATATAGTACCGAAAAAAGATGCCTCCCTTGCTCCGGGAACAAGCTTTGATTGCGGTCCTTACCTAATCAACAAGCCTCCTGCGGAGCGAATCGAGGCGATCGATGGTCTTCTGCGCGGCCTTGAACTTCTTTCCATGGATCTTGTCGACCTTGAGGAGTCCGCCCTTCCTTCGCTTTTTGAGAACAATGCGTATGATTTCTGGGAATTCGGCCTTACCTCCGCTTTTCCCGCGGTAGCGATGGATTACAAGATCACTCCTGCTCTCGCCGATCGCATTCTCTTTCAACTTTATTCTCAGGCCGAGAGGGGCGCACCCGAGGCTGCGGATGGTGGTGGACAGGACCGCTTTCTCATAGATATCGAGCTTGCGTATCATCTGCTTGGTATGAAACAGATCGATCTTTCTTCCCAAGCCTATGCCACGGCCGTCTCCCTTATTGAGTCGGGGGCTGTCGAGGACAACGGCAGGAACAGGGCGGCCCTTGCCATGCTCTGGGCGCTCGGCCGTGCGGTAAATGGTTATACAGAGGATGCCGTCAAGGCCCTTGTAACGGTTCCCGAGCCCGACTGGAACCTTGCCCTGTATCACATGCGCTCAAGGAAAGAGCTTTTTGCACCGCTTTTGGCGGATAAGGAAAGGCTTGCTGCGGCCATGAATATCGACATATCACAACTGCCCTGATCCCACGATGGGGCCCGCCATCTTCTTACGGCTTCCGCTTTCCCCTTTGGGCAGGCGGAAGCCTTCTTTTTATAGTGTTGCGAATCGTGGTGATAGTCATGTATGATGGGGAAAAATATCAGTGAGGTTGAAGATGCTGGTTACACTGAAAGATGTTTTGGAAAGAGCAAAGCGGGGAAACTATGCGGTCGGGGCCTTCAATATCACCAACGGCCTCTGTTTGTCTCCTCTTCTGAAGGCAGCGGAGGCACAACGCTCCCCTGTTATCATAAATATTGCGGAGATCTCCTTTGAGGATGTCGACATCCCGAGGCTCTATCCCGCCATCATCCACTCGGCAAAGGAAGCAACGGTACCTGTCGTCGTGAATCTTGATCACGGGTTGACGGAAAAGGCATTGATGACGGCCCTGCGATGCGGTTTTAGCTCCGTCATGTTTGATGCGACGAAGTATTCATATGAGGATAACATCAGACTCACGAAGCAGTATGCTGATATGGCACACAGCGTGGGTGTTTCTCTCGAGGGGGAACTCGGTGTCATCGGTGGTTCCGAGGCGGGTGAAGGGGTTGCCGTTGCGGCCAACTACACCGATCTACGGAAGGTAAGGCCCTATGTGGATGCTACCGGGGTGGATGCCCTTGCTGTTTCTATTGGGAATGTTCACGGTTTTTACAAGGGCGAGCCGGATCTTCAGTTTGATCTTTTGGCCGATATAGCGGCTGCATCTGCGGTTCCTCTTGTCCTTCACGGGGGATCGGGCATTTCCGACGACGATTTCAGAAAGGCCGTTTCTCTTGGAATTTGCAAGATAAATTTCTACACCGGCTCGAGTGTCTCGGTTTTTCATGCGCTGAACGCCTATATGAAGGAACTCAACGACGGCTATGCAGATATGGCTGCCATATCCTGGACCATGATGAACGCCTTTCAAAAAACAGTGGAAGAGCGGATGCAGGTTTTCGGAAGCGCCGGAAAGGCGTGAGTGTTCCGGATGGAAGGGCTATAAATGTCTAAGTTCGAAATGATCTGCGCCGGAATTACCTGTCTGGATATCGTTGTGACCGGAAACATCGGCCCCCATGTCTTTCAGGTGGATAGCACGCCGGTCGATACTATTTCCCTCGGCATCGGGGGGGATGCTGCAAACCAGGCGATTACCGCCTCTTCTTTGGGGCTGTCGGCAGCACTTTTTAGCTGCGTGGGGGATGATTGGAAGGCCGAAAATCTTTCCGGGCTCCTATCGGAGAAGGGGATTTGTATCGAGTATCTCCAGAGGTATGAACACGATACCACCATGTCCTCTCTCGTTTTGGTCGGCAGGGAAGGACAGCGGAATTTTCTTTTCGATCGCGGTTGCGGTAAGAACTATGTTCCAAACGCATATAGTCTGGAGGCGGTAAAAAAGGCCCGACTCTTGTCAATCGGCAGCCTTTTCGTTATGCCGGAATTTGACCGTCATGGGGCCGGAAGCTTGCTCGCCGAGGCTAAAAGGCATGGAGTGATTACGGTGGCGGATATGACCTGCGATACCGAAGGCGCTGCCGATGAAGTCCTTGATGTTCTTTTGCCGCATATCGACTATTTGATGCCGAGCCTTGAGGAAGCCTCCGCGGTGACAGGGGCTGGTGATCCTGCCGAAATGTGCCGGAAACTTCGTGATCGTGGGGCCGGTAACGTCGTAATTAAATTGGGTTCTCAGGGGTGTTATATCGATATCGACGGCGTGAGAGGACAAATCCCCGCTTTTACGGATATAGAGGTGCTTGATACCACCGGCTGTGGCGACACGTTTGTGGCTGCCTTTTCCTACGGCATTCTGAAAGGGTATCCGCCGGAAGAGTGTGCTGCCTTTGCCCAGGCCGCAGCAGCGATAAATGCCACCCACATCGGGGCTTGCGGTCATATTCCTTCGGTGGAGGCGGTACGTTCTTTTCTCCGCGACCATCCGACGCAAAAGATCGTGTCGTAATGATGGTGTTTTTTTTCTACTGAATTTGTCGGGATTGAAGTTGTCGATGGCAAAGCGGCCTTCGCTACCGATCACGCAGGCCGCTTTACTTCACCAACGGTTATTTGAACCTATTTGAACAAAAAGGCCTCAACAGCGTCGAGCTTCGGTTCGACGCTGTTGGGCATCTTTATCGTATCTTCCACAGCCTTCATATCCTTAAAGCCTATGCCGGTAAGAAGGACGACCGCTTCCGCTTCTGGAGTGATCTTGCCTGAAGCCAGATCTTGTTTGTATCCGGCCCATGCTGCCGAGGCTGCCGGTTCTGCAAAAAGGCCTGCCTCTTTGCAGAGTTCAAGCTCCGCTTCGATGATAGCCTCGTCACTCACCTGGCTTGCCCAGCCCTTACACTCGTTGATAAAGTCAACAGCCATGCGGCCATTGGCGGGGCTTGCCACGCTGATGGAATCGGCCTTCGTCGTTGCCGCCGGGATGGTTTTTGCCTCACCGCTCTCCCAGGCTTGGGCTATTGCGTTGCTTTTTGTCGATTGAACGCAGATAACCTTCGGCAAGCGTTCGATTAATCCTGCATCGAGGAGGTCCTTGAAGCCCTTAACCACGCCGCTGTAGATTACTCCATCCCCCACCGGCACATAGACATACTCAGGTGCACGCCTTGCAAACTGCAGGAAGAGTTCGATGGCCACGCTCTTTTTGCCTTCGACGGTCATAGGATTGTAGGCGGTGTTCCGATTGATGCCCCCATGTTTTTCGGTAAACTCGATGGAAAGTCCGAAGGCATCATCATAGGTTCCCTTTACCGGAACTACCGTTGCTCCGTAAAGCACCGACTGCATCAATTTGTTCCTCGGCGCCGTTTCCGGAACAAACAGTATGATCTCCAACCCGTAGGCGGCTCCCGCACAGGCCATGGCACTGCCTGCATTCCCCGTCGAAGCGAGGGCAACCTTTTGTTCCCCGAAGTGGAGGGCCTGCCCCACCACAAGCTGGCTTGCCCTATCTTTAAAGGAACCGGACGGGTTCATGCCGTCGTTTTTCAAAAACAGCCTGGGGACCTTATATCTTTTTCTCAGCCGCTCGGGACCGAGAAGGGGAGTATTCCCTACCGGATATGCCTGGGGTGTGGGGATCTCATAGGGAAAGAAGTCAAAGGGCGAAAGGTTTTTTTTGTCCGCCAGGCTTTTAAGATAGGCAGGATCGATGATGGTACGCAGGTTTCCCCGTTGCATCTCTCCCTCTGCTGCCTTTCCGCTGCAGGCCGGGCAGCGGTAGATGATATGCTTCGAGTCGTATTCTGCTCCGCAGTCGTTACATATGTAATGAAACTCCATGGAAGGCTCCTCTTGAATAATCCTTTTTGCGTAAACGTTCTTTGAGACGAAAAAAAGGCCGGCACTGTGCCGGCCTTTTTTTGTGAAATCGCTTAGATAAGGCCGACTTCGGCGTTGAACTCTTCGATCAGCTTATCGATTTTAGGAGTAAGGGCCTGGATATTTGTCCAGTAGTCACTGTCGTACCACTGAGCATTGATCTGGGCATAGGTTTTTCCCTGCTGCTCGACCCACGTGTAGTATTTGAGGTTGTGGACCCGCAGGCGGTCCCGGTAACCGAGCTCCATCATGTTGTCGATGCCCTGCTTCTCAAGGCTGCCATGGTAGATCTGCGCCGCCTTTACGGTATCCAGTTCGCCGTCCCGCTCCTGCATCTCTTTGATTCTGCTGGGGTACATCTCGAAGGAGTCGGTAAGGACGGTTACCACAACATCATCCTCGTCCATCTCGTAGTATTTCGCCATCTTAATGGCTCCGAGGACATTGGCAATGCCGCTGATTCCAAGAAGCTCGGCGTTATCGACGAAAGAGGCAGGGATTCCGATTTTCTTCATATATTCCTGGCCTGCCGGCTCGTTGAAAAGTCTGAGCAGATCCATGGAATCGTCATCGTCGATGGCGATGACCATATCGGTATTCCGTACGTTATGGATCCAGGGCACATGCTTGTCGCCGATCCCTTCGATTCTATGCCCGCCGAAACCGTTACTTAGCAGGGTCGGGCACTGAAGTGCTTCCCCTGCCGCGATCTTCAATTCTGGAAATTTCTGCTTCAGATAATCTCCCGCACCGATGGTGCCCGCAGAACCGGTGGTGGAGAAATAGCCCTTAAACCGACTCTTCGGCCCCATCTCTTTTTTCACGATCTCTTCGATGGCATTTCCTGTTACTTCATAATGCCAGAGATAGTTCCCGAACTCATCAAACTGGTTGAAAATAACGATGGCATCGCCACGCTGGGAAGTCAGCTCATGGCACTTGTCGAAAATCTCCTTAACGTTACTTTCACAACCGGGAGTGGCAATAACCTCTCCTGCCACCTTTTTAAGCCAGTTAAACCTCTCGGCACTCATCTCTTCAGGGAGGATGGCGATGGAATCACAGGCGAGAAGGTCGGAGTTATATGCGCCGCCGCGGCAGTAGTTGCCGGTAGAGGGCCAGACAGCCTTCTGCTTTGTAGAGTCGAAATTTCCGGTTATGAGGGCGGGAGCAAGACAACCGTACGTGGCTCCTACCTTATGGGCTCCGGTGGGAAACCATTTCCCCACAATCGCAAAGACCCGTGCTTTGACCCCGGTTATTTCTTTGGGAATCTCAATGTAGTTGACCCCTCCGAAGGTTCCTCCATCCTTGGTCGGCTCGTTTTTCCAGGTGATGCGGAAAAGGTTGAGGGGATTGATGTCCCACAGGCCAACCTCTTTTAGTTTTTCACGGACAGAAGCCGGAATTTTTGAAGGATCTTTCATTTGGGCAAAGGTGGGCAGAATGATGCCTCGTTCACGACATCTTTGAACATTTTTCTTTTTTACGTCCTCGTGCATGGTCAGATCGATCATTTCGTATCCCTCTCGTTATGATGTTTTTTTGGTTACTGGAACTTCAAAGCGAGCCAATCGCCTAAAAGATACAATAACCTGTACATTTACGCAATCACTACAGCATAAAGATCGGAAAAATTGAAATATCTAAGTGAAACTTTCGTATTTCTCAAATTCCAACCCTACTTCATCTATACTACACCCTGTCCCCCACGTCAAGATACGAGCGTAAAAAATGTTGCAAATTGTTGCATTCGTTGTTGACAACAGAATGAAACACGGTACAATAAAGTCAGACCGGGACACAAAAGTCAGCTTTATTCTATTTCAACGTAATAAGGGGTGCGTATGGGAGATATCATGCGGCCTGTTCCCTTGCGGGAGCTGGTAGAGAGAGTTTTTGGAGAATATAGGAAGTCACAGTCGATATTCGGTATACCTGTTTCACGATTTTACCGACCGTCGTCGGGAAAACGGATTTCCGTTTTTCACGGAAGCTGTAGTTCTCCCATGGGACCTGCCGCCGGGCCTCACACTCAGCTCGCTCAGAATATTATTGCCGCATATCTTTCCGGTGGCCGTTTTATGGAGCTGAAGACTGTTCAGATCATGGATACCCTTGAGATTGCAAAACCATGTATCGATGCAAGAGATGAATGTTACAACACCGAGTGGTCCACCGAGTACACCCTCACCAAGGCATACGATGAATATGTAAAGGCGTGGTTGCTTCTTCACGTGCTTGAGGAGTTGTTTGAACTTGGCGACGGTAAGGGGCCCTCTTTTATCTTTAATATGAGTGTCGGCTATGATCTCGCCGGCATCAAAACGGAACGGATGGATCAATTTATCGAGAGGATGATTGATTCTTCACATGATGAGCGATTCAAGGAACAGCTTGAGAGCCTTGAGGCTGTCCTTAGCGACGGCGCTTTGTATGCAGGCACCGATCTGGAAGCTCGTTTTCCTGCTTTACAGGGGATATCGAAGAGAATCGGTTCGAAGATCACTCCTTCGGTGACCCTTTCGACCATGCACGGCTGCCCACCCGATGAAATCGAGGCGATCTGCAGCTACATGCTCACAGAAAAGAAGATCCCCACCTATGTAAAACTCAACCCGACCCTTCTGGGCTATGACAGGGTACGGGAAATCTTGGATGGTATGGGCTACTCTTATTTGCACCTAAGTCGCGAAGCCTTCGGCCATGATCTTCAGTGGGAGGCCGCCAGGGGGATGCTTCTGCGGCTTAAGGGACTGGCGGAAAAAGAGGGGCTGACCTTTGGGGTTAAGCTTTCCAATACCCTTGGGTCGGTCAACGACCAGGGGGCATTGCCCGGAGACGAAATGTATATGTCCGGCAGGGCCCTTTATCCCCTGACCATCAACCTTGCAGCCCTTGTTTCAGAGGAGTTTGACGGGAAGATGCCCATCAGCTACGCCGGTGGTGCCTCCGCCTTTAATGTGAAGGCGATTTTCGAGGCGGGAATCCGTCCCATCACCTTGGCAACGGATATGCTCAAACCCGGCGGTTATTTCAGAATGGCTGAGCTTTCGGCCCTCACCGACGCCTCTTCAGGGTGGGGAAAGGGTACGGTCGATGTCGGGGCGGTAAAGAAGATGGCACAGCAGGCCCTTTCGGCGCAGAATGCGGTGAAAGATTTCAGGGGAAAGAGCCGGATAGAAACCCACCGGCCGCTGCCGCTGTTCGACTGTTATGTGGCTCCCTGTACCATCGGCTGCCCCATCGGACAGGATGTTCCCGAGTATGTCAGGCTCACCGGCGAAGGTCGCTACAGCGAGGCCCTGGATCTTATCTATGAAAAAAACGCCCTTCCCAACATCACCGGCCAGATCTGCGACCACCAGTGTCAGTATAACTGTACACGGCTCGACTACGAAGGGGCGGTAAAGATTCGAGAAATGAAACGAATCGCAGCCGACAACGGCTGGGATGAGTATATTCGCCGCCACAACACGGCGACCAGGAAAAACGGCCGGAAGGTTGCGGTGGTTGGCGCAGGTCCTGCCGGATTATCCGCCGCCTACTTCCTTGCACGGGAAGGGTTTGATGTAAAGGTCTTTGAGAAACACGACTCTGCCGGCGGGGTGGTGCGTCATGTCATTCCCCACTTCCGTCTTCCCCTTTCCGCCATTGAAAAGGATGTGGAGTTCATCAAATCCCACGGCGTCGAGTTCGAGTTTAATGTCGATCCCAGGTCCGTCACCATCGACGGACTGATTGCGAAGGGGTTTGAGTTTATCTTTCTCGGGGTAGGAGCGGAGAAGGGTAACGTAATGGCCCTCGACGGCTCCGACAGCAGGGTCCTGGAATCCCTCGACTTCCTGTGGGAGTTCCGAAACGCCCCGGAGAATGTGAAACTGGGACGGCGTGTTGTTGTCGTGGGCGGGGGAAATACCGCCATGGACAGCGCCCGGGCGGCCCTGCAGGTCCCCGGTGTGGAGAAGGTTTCGGTCCTCTACCGCAGAACCAAGGAGCAGATGCCCGCCGACCTGGAAGAATATGATATGGCCGTTGAGGACGGCGTGGAGTTCCATTTTCTCCGTAACCCCGAGTCCTTCGATGCCGACGGCAGTGTCACCTGCCGGGTGATGGAGCTCGGCAACATGGATGCCTCGGGACGACGCAGACCGGTTGCCACTGCAAAGACCGAAACCATCGAGGCCGATACCATCATCACTGCCATTGGGGAAACCGTCGATGCACAGGCCCTCAGTGATATGGGCCTTCCCCTTGGCCCTGACGGATGGCCCGAGGTGGATACCTCCACCCTGGAAACGAAAATTCCGCGGGTCTACCTTGGCGGAGACGCTCAAAGCGGACCTTCCACCATTGTCCGCTGTGTCGCCGCAGGGCGAAAAGCGGCCGATTCGATCTGCCGTTCTGCCGACAGCCAGTGGAAGCACGAGATACGGCTTCCCGAATCCGGCGATCGTGCAGCTGTTTTGCTTCAGCGAAAGGGAAAGATTCTCGAATCCGAGGATGTGAAGGCTGCGGGCGATGCGAAATTTGCAGAGCGGGAGGCCGCCAGGTGTCTGGAGTGCAACTACGTCTGTAACAAGTGTGTGGAAGTATGCCCTAACCGGGCAAACATCGTCATAGAGACCCCTGATCTGGCCGATTTTCACGATCCTGCGCAGATCCTCCACATAGATGCCTACTGCAACGAGTGCGGAAACTGTGCGACCTTCTGCCCTCACGACGGCAGGCCCTATCGAGACAAGTTCACCATCTACAACAGAAAAGACGATTTCGAGAATTCGGCCAATCCCGGCTTTTTTATCCGGGACGGAAGGCTCTTCCTGCGCCAAAACGGACAGGTTTCCGAATACTCGATAGACAAAGAGGGTAGAATTTCCGGCGGCTTTGTGGACAGAAGGGTTTCGGCTGTGATCGGAAAGGTGGCAAGTGAATACAATTATCTGCTTACGGCAGTGGGAGAATAACCAGTGATCATTATTAAAGATGCTCAGGCAATGCAGTTTAACCCTCCCAGGGTTTGGGAGAAGGCCGATATCGTTATCGACGGTGATACCATACTCGCCGTGGGGGAAAATGCCGGAGTAGCGTATCGGGACCGGGCGGAGAAGGTGATCGATGCATCGGGCAGACTGGTCTATCCGGGCCTTGTCTGCAGCCATCATCACTACTACAGCGGCCTTTCCCGTGGGGTCATGGCCAAGGTCGGTCCGACCCCGGACTTTGTCTCGACCCTTCGGAACCTCTGGTGGCTCCTTGATCGGGCCCTGGACGAGGAGTCGGTCTACTATTCCGGACTCATTTGCTCTATGGATGCCATCAAGTCCGGAACCACTGCGGTCATCGATCACCATGCAAGCCCCAGCTATATCAAGGGAAGCCTTGCCACCTTGAAGAAATCCTTCGAAAAGGTGGGCCTTCGGGGTATGACCTGTTACGAGACCACGGACCGAAACGGCCTTGAGGGCATGGAACAGGGGATCGAGGAGAATATCGAATTTGCCAAGCTTATCGACGAAGAGAAGAAAAGCGGCAGGGGCGATCATCTTGTAGAGGCGGCCATCGGCGGACATGCCCCCTTTACCCTTCCCGACGCAGGGCTTGTTGCAATGAAGGAAGCGGTCGATGTAACCGGCCGGGGAATTCACCTTCATGTTGCCGAGGGGCGCTACGATGTCAGTGATTCTCACCTGCGTTTCAACAAGGATCTCGGCCGTCGGCTTGCTGACCACGGCCTCCTTAACGAGAAGGCGCTTTTGGTCCACGGTATCTACCTTTCCGATGAGGATATTCGGCTTATCAACGAGGCCGATGCCTATCTTGTGCATAACGCCCGAAGCAACATGAACAACGGGGTCGGCTACAATGTCAATCTGCCGAAGTATAAGAATCTTGCCCTCGGAACCGACGGGATCGGCGCAAACATGTTCGAGGAATTTAAGTTCGCCTACTTCAAACACAAGGATGCAGGCGGCCAGCTCTGGCCGGATGATTATCTGAGGTTTCTCTACAATGGAAACGCTATCCTGGAGCGTTATTTTGACGAAAAGTACGGGCGCCTGGAGGCCGGCTACAAGGCGGATATCGTTATTGCCGACTATCTTAGCCCGACGCCGCTTGCCCCCGAAAATATCGCTGGGCACATGGCCTTCGGCATGACAAGCGGTGATGTACGGACCGTACTTGTTAACGGCCGCGTGGTGCTGGAAGATGGCCGCTTCCCCTTTGATGCAGAGGCACTGTATGCCGAGGCCCGCAAAACGACACTGCGGGTCTGGAAGAACATAGACAGATTAGCCGATTAAAAAAGACGGCAAATATAAAACGACAAAGGAGAATTAATATGGGAGTTCGTGACGATATTCTGAAAAAAGCGAAGGAATACCGTGACTATACGGCACAGGTCCTGAGCGAAATGGTACAGATCAAAAGTTACAGCGGGGATGAAGAGGCTGTCTGCCGGAAGATTGTCCAGATGTGCCAGGATGCCGGTTTCGACGAGGTTCGTATCGACGGCCTCGGAAGCGTGATCGGCAGGGTTGGAAACGGGCCCAAGACCATTGCCTTCGACGCTCATATCGATACCGTCGAAGTCGGCGACCCCGACCAGTGGAAGTTTGACCCCTTTTCCGGCCTTATCAAGGAGGGGCTGATTCACGGACGGGGATCCAGCGATCAGAAGGGTGGTGCCGCCAGCATGATTGCCGCCGGTCGAATTCTGAAGGAACTTGGCTACAGCGGTGAATACACTGTCTACTTTACCTTTACCGTCATGGAAGAGGACTGCGACGGCATGTGCTGGAAGTACCTTATCGAAGAAGAGAAGTTCAAACCGGACCTTTTTGTCTCTACCGAACCGACCAGCTGCCGTATCTACCGCGGACACCGGGGAAGGATGGAGATGATGGTGCGCCTCAAAGGGGTTTCCAGCCACGGCTCCGCCCCGGAGCGGGGTGAAAGTGCCGCCTACAAGGCAGCTCGTGCCGCCCTCGCCATGGAAAAGCTCAATGCAGATCTCCAGCCCGACGACGATAATTTTCTCGGAAAGGGAACCGTCGTGGTAAGCCAAATCGATGTAAAGGGTCCAAGCCAGTGTGCGGTTCCCGATCAGGCTATGCTCTATCTCGATCGACGCCTGACCTGGGGTGAGGACAAGGAACTTGCCATCGCCCAGGTGAAAAAGTACATTTCCGAGGCCATCGGCGAGAGCGAGGATAAGGTACAGGTGGAGATGCCCATGTACGAAGAGCTCGGCTGGAAGAAGCTGGACTATCATCAGGAGCTGTACTTTCCCACATGGAAGATTCCCGAGGACAATAAACTGGTTCAGGCAGGTGTGAGCGCCTATAAGGATCTCTGGAACAAGGAGCCGGTTGTCGATAAGTGGACATTTTCCACCAATGCCGTTGCCACTACCGGACGCCATAAAATTCCGGCCATCGGCTTCGGCCCCGGGGATGAGGCTCAGGCCCATGCCCCTAATGAGATCACCAGGGTAGATGATCTTGAGATCTGTTCGGCCTTTTATGCCATGCTTCCCTATGTACTTGAAGGAAAAAACTAGTATATTACTAGAGTATAGGATTGTGCCCGTCCGCCGATGACGACGGACGGGCTTTTCGACGCTAACCTCCGTCCGGGAGGAAGAAGGGTAGGTCTTGAATGAACGCAAACATCAGTAAGGCCGTGACGCGGGTCGATGCCGAGGCAAAGAGTACCGGAGCTGCCAAGTATGTCTCAGATCTCCAGTTTCCGGGACTCTTATACGCCAGGGTTCTCCGCTCGGATCGCGCCAGAGCAACAATTCTTGAGGTACATGTTCCACCGCTACCCGAGGGCTATTTTTTCATAAATAAAAACGATATTCCCTCTGGTGGCACCAATGAAGTCTTAATGATCAAAAAGGATTGGCCCGTATTCGCCGACGGCCGGGTCCGCTATATCGGAGAAGCCATCGGCCTGGTTGTAGGGCCTGATCGACAAAGGGTGCTGGAAATCCTGAAAGGAATCGAGGTAGTCTACGAGGATCTCGATCCCGTGTTCACGCTGGAGGAGGCCCTTGCACTCAAAGGGGGCCCGCTTTACGGTGATGATAATCTCTATGCCGATTACCATCTGGTCAAGGGAGACCCCGACGCCGCCTTTGACGCTGCCGATCAAATCATCGAAGATGAGATCAGCACCGGCTATCAGGAACATATCTACATGGAGCCTCAGGGGGTCATCGGAACCCTGGAAGAGGGGAAGATTACCTTTTACGCCTCAAGCCAGTGTCCCTTTTACATTCGAAAGGCCGTTGCGCATTGTTTAGGCCTTTCTCCCGACGAGGTGAGGGTGAAGCAGGCTGTTACCGGAGGCGCTTTCGGGGGCAAGGAGCACTTCCCCGATGTGATGGCCACCCCTGTCGCCGTTGCGGTACACAAGATAGGAAAGCCTGTTCAGCTGGTTCTCGACCGCATCGAGGACATCAGCTTTACCCCCAAACGGCATCCCAGTACAACCCGTTTCCGAACGGCCCTGGACAAAGATGGGAAAATCATCGGTATGGATATCGATGTACAGATAAACGCTGGGGCCTACGAGAGCTGCTCGCTTGTCGTTCTTCAGAGGGCGATTTTCAGTTCCAACAGTGTCTACGACATTCCCAACGTCAAGATTCGGGGCAGGGCCATTGCCACGAACAATGTGCCCAGCGATGCCTACCGCGGTTTCGGGGCGCCCCAGGGGCTTTTTGCGGTTGAGATGCATATGAGCCATCTCGCACGGCAGCTTGGTGTCGATGAGCTTGCCTTCAAAGAGCGTTATTTTACGGAAAAGGGTGGTGTAACCGTCACCAACGGCAAGATCAAAGAGGATGTCAAACTGCCGGAGATGCTCCAAAAGATTAAAGAGGCCTCCGACTACGATCGAAAGGCCGCCGAGTATAGCCGTGGGGCCCTTCGGGGAATCGGCATATCGATTTTTAATCACGGCAGCGGTTTTACCGGTAACGGAGAACAGGCGATCATAAAGGGCCTTGTTACCATGCGGGGAAGGCGTGATGGAAAGGCTGACCTGTTGGTGAGTAACGTAGAGATGGGGCAGGGACTCCAAACCACCTTTCGTAAGATCGCTGCCCAGGTTCTCGGCCTGCCGGTGGAGGATGTCGGTTATGATAATCCCGATACCGACCGTGTCCCCGATTCCGGCCCGACCTGTGCCTCTCGCTCCATTGCGGTTGTGGGTTTTCTGGTCCAGGAATGTGCAAAGAAGTTGAAAGCCGCCTGGAAGCCGGGGGAAATGGTCGAAGTTTCCCACCGTTACGCCCCGCCTCCCGGACTGGAATGGAACCAGGATGATCTTCAGGGGGATGCATACCCCTCTTTCGGCTGGGGGATCAATGTTGTCGAAGTGGAGGTCGATCCGGTTACCTATGAGGTTTCCACAAAGGGAATCTGGTCGGTTTTTGATGTGGGAACGGCCATCGACGAGAGGGTGGTTGAAGGGCAGGCTCATGGTGGTATCATCCAGGGGCTCGGTTATGCCAGCCTTGAAAAGCTGGAGGCGGTCAACGGACGCTTTCGCCAGCATACCATGGCCGATTATGTCATTCCGACCTCCATGGATTTCCCATCCATCCACAACCAATTGGTAGACAATCCCTATCCCTACGGTCCCTTTGGAGCAAAGGGGGCGGGAGAGCTGGTCTTCGACGGCGCCGCTCCTGCCTATGCCGATGCGGTTCAGTGGGCAATCGACAAGCCTGTCGACCGGATTCCGGTCACGCCGGAATATCTGATGGAGGTGATCGAAGGATGAGCTTGGTATCTTTTACATTAAACGGGAAACCGGTAAGCGTGGAAGCCGATCCGCTTCTGCGCCTACTTGATCTGCTTCGTGAAGATCTCGGCCTCACCGGCGTCAAAGAGGGCTGTGGAGAGGGGGAATGCGGAGCCTGTTCTGTTCTCAAAGACGGAAAGATTGTTAATTCATGTCTGATCCCCGTGGCTACCGTTGCGGGATGTGAGATCGTAACCCCGGAAGGACTCCGTGACACGGATAGGGGTAAGTGCATCGTCGAGGCCTTTGCAGAAAGCGGGGCTGTTCAGTGTGGTTTCTGTACGCCCGGAATGATGATGGCAACCGAGTCTCTTTTGCGTAAGAATCCCGATCCGAGCGAGGCTGAGGTGCGGGAAGGGCTTTCCGGCAACCTCTGTCGTTGTACCGGTTACGACATGATTGTTCGCGGGGTTTTGCTTGCCGCGAACAAGGGGAGGGGGCTATGGTAACGGGATACAAACCTCAAACCCTCCGCGAGGCGCTCGAATTACGGAAAAACAGCGGGGTTCTTCCCTTTGCCGGAGGTACGGACCTCATGGTTCGCTATAAAAGCTGGGCGGGGACGCTTCCTTCTTTTCCAAAATCCGTGCTCTTTTTAGGCCATTTGAAGGAACTCCAAAACATTGAGCTAAGCAGTGGAAAGATTATCTACGGTGCGGGTGCCACCCTGACCGAAATCATGGAGTATCCCGGCACCCCAGCCCTTCTCGCCGAAGCAATCCGGGGCATCGCTGCACCAGCCTTGCGAAATGTCGGCACCATGGCCGGAAACCTCTGCAACGCATCTCCTGCCGGAGATTCGATTTGCGCCCTCTATGCTCTTGGAGCCTCTGTTGTCTGTAAAAGCCTTTCCGGTGAACGACAGATTCCCGTCATCGATTTTGTGACAGGGCCGGGCCGAACGGCCCTCGCCGATGATGAGATTGTGTCGGCCATCATTGTCCCTGCTCTCGATTGGACTGTTACTTTTTATCGCAAGGTGGGAACGAGAAAGGCAAACGCTCTTTCCAAACTGAGCTTCTGCGGCCTCGCCAAGATCAAAGGCGGCCGGATCGACGATGTCAGGATTGCCGTCGGTGCTGTCGGTCCGACGGTTGTTCGTAGCCTTGAGTTGGAAAGGCTCTTGGCCGGGGCGGGATCCGGCGAGCTTGAAGAGCTTCGCGAGCGCCTGCTGCAATCCTATGGTGCCATGATCGTGCCTATAGACGATCAGCGTTCCACCGCAGCCTATCGAAAAAGGGTTGCCCTCAATCTTCTGGAACTATTTATCGATGACGAACTGAAGAAAGGAGTCTCCTGACCATGGCAAAACTGCTTTTGAAGGATATCTATTACCTGCATCCCGGCGGCCAGGCCGAAGGGCTTCGCGGTTATGATATGTTGGTCGACGGCAACAAAATTGCCTCGATCGCCCCGAAGATCGATCCTGCCGGGGTCGACCGGATTATCGACTGTTCCACCCATGTGGTGGTTCCCGGTCTGGTGAATACCCATCACCACTTTTACCAAACCCTGACGCGAAACATTCCTGCGGTGCAAAACGCCAAACTTTTCGACTGGCTGGTCTACCTCTACGAGGTGTGGAAGCACATTGACGAAGAAGCCGTCTATTATTCGAGCCTTCTTGCCATGGCAGAACTTCTGAAGACCGGCTGTACCCTTACTACCGATCACCACTACCTCTACCCCAATAATTTTGCCGGTGACCTCATGGGGCTTCAGTTCGAGGCGGCCGAAACCCTCGGTATGCGCTTCTCACCGACCCGGGGCTCCATGAGCCTCTCGAAGAAGGATGGGGGATTGCCCCCCGACTCGGTGGTACAGACCGAGGAGATTATCTTGGCCGACAGCGAGCGGGTCATCTCCCAATATCACGACAAAAGCGATTTTTCCATGCGCAAGGTTGTTCTGGCCCCTTGTAGCCCCTTTAGCGTAACCGAACAGCTCATGAAGGATTCCGCGGCCCTTGCGCGGCAGCATGGGGTTCGCCTGCACACCCACCTTGCCGAGACCCTGGATGAAAATGATTTTTGTGTTCAGGTCTACGGCAGGCGCCCGGTACAGGTGATGGCCGACTGCGATTTTCTCGGTGATGATGTCTTTTTTGCTCACGGCATCCACTTCAACGATGAGGAACTCGATATTTTGGCCGAAACCGGTAGCCACATCGCCCACTGTCCGGCCAGCAATATGCGCCTGGGAAGCGGTATCTGCCGGGTTTCGGAGATGCTGCCTCGGGGGATAAATGTCGCCCTTGGGGTGGATGGCTCTGCCAGTAACGATACCAGCGATCTTTTGGGCGAAGCCCGTCAGGCCATGCTGCTCCAGCGGGTCAAGTACGGAAGCGGTGCCCTTACCGCAAAACAGACCTTCAAGATCGCCTCGGAAAACGGTGCAAGGTTACTTGGTTATGAAAGGGTGGGGAGGCTTGAAGAGGGGATGGCGGCCGATATGGCGATCTGGAATGTCGATCGGCTCGAATATGCCGGGGCCCTTTCCGACCCCCTTGCCGCGCTGCTTTTCTCTGGTTACGACCACGGGACCGCCTACACCATCGTAAACGGTGAGGTGGTCGTCGATGAGGGCTGCCTTGTCGGTTTTGACGAAAGAGCATTGACAGGGAAGGCCAATGCCATTGCTACCAGGCTTCTCGAGCAACGATAGGGAGGTGGATATGGTAGGAGAATACGTGAAACCATCTCGGGCCGAAGAGGCTCTGGAGTTAAAAAATCGGTATGGAAGCGAGGCCTTTTTTCTCGCCGGCGGGAGTGAGGTGAACAGGCTTCACTCGCCTGTTGCCGGGAGTATTGCAATTGACATTTCCGCTGTAACGCCGAAAAGGATCGAAACGTCAGCTTCTTCCCTTATCATTGGAGCTGGTATATCGCTTCAGCAGATAGCAGATGAAGGTTCCCTCCCTGAGCCTCTTCGCCATGCCGCCGGTCAGGCTGCAAGTCGTCCCCTGCGTCACATGGCGACGGCCGGAGGCAATATTGCCTCCGATCGCCGGGACAGTTATCTCATCCCTGTGTTGCTTGCCTATGATGCCCTCCTTGAGATGTCATCGGGAGAAACGGTATCCCTGGAACAGTGGCTTTCCGATAAGCAGGGTTTGATCATGAATATCATCCTCCCCGACCCGAAGCGGCGGCTGCGAACCGCAAGGCTTACCAGGACCTCCCAGGGCTCTCCCGTTTTTGTCATGGCCTGTGCCCTTACCGAAGTTCCTGAGAAGGGGGTTCGTTTTGTCGTGGGGGGGCTTCCAGGGAGTCCCCGGCGAGTGAAATCGGTAGAGACGCTTTTGGCTTCGGAACCCGAAGCTGTTAAAAGGCTTCCTCAACACCTTGAAAACGCGATAAAGCCGGTTTCCGATTATCTCGGTTCTGCAGAATATAAACGTTACATTGCAGGCGTTAGTGCTATAGATCTTTTTACGGCCTGTATCGCCGCCGGGAATAGGGGGTAAACGCAATGGAATTGACATTCACCCTAAACGGTGTTGAGAAACGACTTTTTTCACATCCCGGCGAGAACCTACGCGAATTGCTTTATCGCCTCGGCATGCTCTCGGTCCGTGACAGCGATGACGGCGAGGGTTTCGCCGGTAGCGATCTCATCCTCGTGGATGGAAAACCTGCCTATGCCAATCTCATGATTGCAGCCCAGGCAGAGGGACGGACGATCCGAACCGCCGAGTCTCTGGTGAAAGGAAAAAAGCTTTCGATCGTCCAGGAATCGATGATCGATGCGGGGGTAGTCCAGTCCGGTTACAACAGCCCTGCCGCGGCTCTCGCCCTTGCAGATCTCCTCGAACGGAGTCCCGATCCTTCCCGAGCGGAGGTGATAGACGCACTTTCCGGGATCTATAATCGTGCCACCGGGTATCAGCAGTTTTTCAAGGCTGTGGAACTCGCATCCCGACGGATGAAAGATCCCGGCTATACCACACAGATCGCTCCCGAGTTTCGGGAAGACCTCGATGTGGTCGGGAAGGTGAGAAAAAAGGTGGACGGTGCCAAATTGGTTACCGCCCGCAAGGCCTTTGTCGAGGATTTTGTGGAACAGGATGCCTGCATCCTCAAAATGCTCAAGAGCCCTCATGCCCATGCATATATTACCAGTATCGATACCAGTAAGGCCGAGGCCTTGCCTGGAGTCGTCATGGTCATTACCTATAAAAATTGTCCCGATGTTTGGTACACCTTTGCCGGCCAGGGCTTTCCCGAGCCCTCTCCCTATGACAGACGGATGTTCAATCAGAAGCTTATGCATGTAGGTGACCGTGTCGCTGCAGTTGTTGCCGAAAACGGGGAGATCGCCGACAAGGCCTTGGGCCTTATCGAGGTCGAATATGAGGTACTTGAGCCTGTATTTACCATCGAAGAAGCCGCTGCCGAAGGCGCACCTGTCATCCACGGCGGAACCGTTGAGTATGTGGCAGGAGCTCCCGACGAGCTTGATTCCTACAACAAAGGAGCAAATCCCCGGGACGGTAAGATCATCTATCAGTTTCCAATCCACGGTGATCCCCGTCATAATATTGCCGCAAGTGTGACCGGAGGGATCGGGGATGTCGACATCGGCTTTGCTCAAGCCGATGTGGTTATCGACAGAGAATACGAGACCAGCCAGGTGCAACAGGCCCCTCTGGAGACCCATGTCGTCTATACCCAGATGGATGGGGAGCGGCTTGTTATCCACGCCTCTACCCAGGTTCCCTGGCATCTTCGCCGGATTGTTTCCACGATCCTTGGTGTCAGTGAAAACCAGGTTAGGGTGATCAAGGAACGTGTCGGCGGCGGTTACGGATCGAAGCAGGATATCGTTCTTGAAGAGGTCGCCGCCTTTGCCACCTGGAGTACCGGCAGATCGGTCTTCTACCATTACACCCGGGAAGAGGAGTTCACCAGCAACTCCAGCCGCTTTCCCATGAAGGTTCGGGTAAAGCTGGGAGCAAAACGTGACGGCACCCTCACCGCTGTCTACATGCGGGTGCTTGCAAACAGCGGCTGCTTCGGCAATCATTGTCTCACCGTTCCGATGAATGCCTGTTCCAAGAGTCTTCCCTTGGTGATGTGCGACAACTTTAAATTCGATGTTATCACCTATTATACCAATATTCCCATAACCGGTGCCTACCAGGGCTACGGAGCACCGAAAGGCTCCTTTGCCCTGCAAATGGCCCTGGCGGAACTCGCCGATGAGTTAAAGATGGATCACCTCAAACTTGTGGAAAAGGTACGGGTCAAAGAGGGGACCATGCTGGAAATCCTTCGCTGTCTCGGTGAGGGGCGGGAGGGTACTCCTGCGCCGGTCGGCAGCTGCGGCCTTGGCCCTGCTCTGGAGGAAGGAGCGGATCTGATAGGCTGGGGAAAGAAGGATCAGCCTGCGAACCCCGATGTTCACATCGGTCAGGGACTTGCCATTATTCAGCAAGGATCGGGACTTCCCGGTCTGGATCATTCCTGTGCCGATGTCAAAATGCTTGCCGACGGAAGCTTCATGATCCATTCCGGCGGTGCCGATCTCGGAACCGGCCTTGATACGGTTTCGGTGAAGGTGGCTGCCGAGACCTTGAAGGTGGATATGGAGCAGGTTTCGATCCTTTCCGGCGATACCGATACAACACCCTTCGACACCGGCGCCTATGCCTCAAGCGGAACCTTCTTTTCCGGCAATGCCTCCCTCAAGGCTGCCGTGGACCTAAAGGAGAAAATTCTGCAGGTTGCCTCGAGGATGCTCGACGAGCCCGTAGAGGAGCTTGCCGTTGAGAAACCGGGCGTTGTTGTGGGAAAGAAAGGGAAGGTGAGCTATAGGGAAATTGCCCAGGAGACCCAGGCGGGCCTTGGCTCCGGTCAGCTGGTCGGCTACGCAAGCTTCACCAGTGAGGATTTTGCCTTTCCCTATGGGGCCCATTTCTGTCAGGTCGCGGTTAATACCCGTACCGGCGAGGTAAAGGTGCAGAAGTATCATGCCCTTCAGGACTGCGGGACTCCCATCAACCCGGAACTTGCTCTCGGACAGATTTACGGAGGTGCCTTTAAATCGGTCGCCCACAGCCTGTGGGAAGAGATGGTGATCGATAAAGAGGGTGTCCTAACCAACCCGACCCTGAGGGACTACGGTATCCCCATGATTACCGACTTGCCTGAGGAGTTTGGCGCACATTTGGTCTTTACCGACGACGCCTACGGCCCCTTCGGCGGAAAATCCGTATCGGAGATCAGCCTGAACGGTGCCTCTCCCGCTCTTGCTTCGGCAATCCACGATGCCGTCGGGGTTTGGATCCGGGACTGGCCTTTTACACCGGAGAAGGTACTTCGGGCTCTCGGAAAGCTCTAAGACTCGGCTAATAACGCTCGCATTGCCCCGCCTTATGGCGGGGCGAATATCATACTGAAATAGAGAGAGAATAATTTTTGGAGGAACAGTTTACATGGACAAAATTGGAATCGAGGAGATGATCAGGTCACTCTCTACCCTTAGAACAGAGAAAATGTATCTGAAGGATTTTTTCCACACCTGGAAGCACAGTGACGATGAAATTCGGGCCACCTTTGAGGTTGCCGAGATCCTTCGCGGCATGAGAGAGAACAACATATCGAGCAGGGTCTTCGATAGTGGTCTTGCCATCAGCCTTTTTCGGGATAATTCGACCCGTACCCGCTTCAGCTTTGCCAGTGCCTGTAATCTTCTCGGCCTCGAGGTACAGGACCTTGACGAGGGAAAGAGTCAGATTGCCCACGGTGAAACGGTTCGGGAAACGGCAAACATGATCAGCTTTATGGCAGATGTCATCGGTATTCGTGACGACATGTACATTGGCAAGGGACATACCTACATGAAAACGGTTGCCCAGGCCGTGGAAGACGGACACTACGACGGGGTGCTTGAGCAGCGTCCCACCCTTGTCAACCTTCAGTGTGACATAGACCATCCGACCCAGTCCATGGCCGATGCCCTTCATGTCATCAATGAGTTCGGTGGTGTTGAAAACCTCAAGGGAAAAAAGCTTGCCATGACCTGGGCCTACAGTCCCTCCTACGGCAAGCCCCTCTCTGTTCCTCAAGGGATTATCGGGCTCTTTACCCGTTTCGGGATGGATGTCGTACTTGCCCATCCGGAAGGCTATAATGTCATGCCCGAGATGGAAGGGGTTGCTGCCAAGAATGCTCAAAAGAGCGGGGGCTCCTTCTCCAAGGTAAATTCCATGGCCGAGGCATTTAAGGATGCCGATATTGTCTACCCGAAAAGCTGGGCCCCGTTTAGCGTCATGGAAGAGCGGACCAAGATTGTTGAGACCGGTGATCAGCAGGCACTCAAGGAGCTGGAAAAGCGTTGTCTTGCCCAGAATGCCCAGTTTATCGACTGGGAATGTACCGAAGAACTGATGTCGACCACTCGGGAGGGAAAAGCTTTGTATCTGCACTGTCTTCCTGCCGACATCTCCGGCGTTTCCTGCGAAAAGGGTGAGGTTGCGGCATCGGTTTTCGACCGCTACCGGGATCCTCTTTACAAGCAGGCCTCTTTTAAGCCTTATATTATTGCGGCAATGATTTTTCTTGCAAAATTCCGCAATCCGTCGGAAAAGCTTCTTGACCTTTTGACCGATGCCCGCAAGCGTATCTATTAACCAGTCTAATCAATCAACGTGCTGCAGCATCGTACCGGAGCCTTTTGGCTCCGGTTTTTTTTGTCGTGGTGGAGAATGTTAATGATCGTTGAGAAGGCTGTGTAAGCTTTAACCGGTGTATCACCACTATTCGGGACAGTAAAACGTGCGAAAAATCCTTGACAGCTCAGGAATTTCCTTGTTTAATTAATTCATTGAATGAATTAATAAGGAGGTTTCTATGACAGAAACTGCACGTAAGAGAGTGCGAGCACTGGCTTTGGCTGGAGTGATCTTGCTACTTTCATCTACGCTTGCCTGGGCAGGAGGTGACCAGGAAAAGGGGAATGGAAAGATTGTTCTTTCCACCTATTTTCAGATCGACCCGGCAAATCCGCAGTACGAAGGACACAATGAGGTAATGAAAGCCTTTACCGCGGCACATCCCGAGATTGAATTCAAGCATGAATATGCCACCGGCGAATCGTTTCATCAGAAATTCCAGGCCATGGCCGCTTCCGGCCGTATGCCCGATGTCTTTACCACCTATGTGGGGAAGCGGACTGCATATATTACCGAAACCGGAAAGGTGCTGGACCTTCGAGCCTACCTGGATGATGCCTTCATGAAATCTTTTAATCCCGCGGCGTGGGAAGCGCAGGGGAGTGAAGGGGAGATCTACACCATTCCCCCTTCCATGGCAGTCTGCCATGTGATGTATGCCAATACGAAAATTCTCGATGAGCTTGGTCTCTCCTTTCCCAAAAGCTATAAAGAACTTCTTTCCCAGGTCGACACCATCAAGAAGGCAGGCTATTATCCTGTTTCTCTCGGAAACAAGGATCAGTGGCCCGTCAATTCGTGGCTTTTAAGCGCCCTTGTCGATAGGATGGGAGGCAAAGAGTGGTTCCAAAAGGCAATGGTTGGTAAGGCCTCCTTTACCGATGAACCCTTTGTCCGCTCGCTTGAAATCGTAAAAGAGATGGTGGATAAGGGAGTCTTCAGCCCCGGCGTAAACCAGATGTCCAATACCGAGGCTGATCAGGAGTTTTACCAGGGCAAGTCTGTCTATTTGATCGATGCGGGCTGGAGAACCTCTGCCATGACCACCTCTCTGCCTCAGGATTTCCAGAATGCGGTCTATATGGGGGTGTTTCCCGAGATAGCGGGTGCTGTCGATCATGGTACCAGTGTTGCCGTTCCTTCCGAGGGCTTTGGCATCAACAAGGAACTTGCGGATGATCCTGCAAAGCTTGAGGCCGCTCTTACCTTCCTGAAGTTTTACAACGGTCCCGAGGGGGCTGCCATTCGTCTGAAGTATGGTGAGATTCCCACCTGTAAACTCGACTACTCCCAGTATGATCTTCCGCGTCTTCAGATCGCATATGCCGATTTTCAGGAAAATACTCCCATGGGCTATGTGATCGATGCAAAGATGGATGGTGAAGGTATGGGCGTCCTTAATCCTTCCATTCAGGCGATGATGTTCGGCAATATGACTCCGCAGGAGGTCGCCGAAAAGTACGAAGCTTGGGTGAAGGAAAACGATTCCAACCGGCTTGGTAACTAAATAAAGGGGGAAGATAATGATCGAGTCGAAAGATAAAAAACTTAGCTTCTTTATTCTACTTTTACCCGCATTGTTGATTTACCTGTCGATCATTATCTTCCCGATAGGTGTCAGCACACTGCTTTCGTTTACCAAATGGAAGAACTTCGCCCTTGTGGGGTTTATCGGGATGAAAAATTACATCTCGATTTTTACCGATCCGGAGTTTCTCCAGGCTCTTTGGCACAATATTCAGATCATGTTGATCTCGATTTTGGGGCAAATTCCCCTTGGAATCGTACTTGCCTATCTGCTCTATCGCAAGCTGGTCAGGGCCACCCGTTTTTTCGAGATGATGATATTTCTTCCCATAACCATTTCCGCCGTTGTCGTCGCACTCTTGTGGAACCGAATTTTCTCCCCGGTGGGTATCTTTACCATTTGTATGAGGATGATCACCGACAATCCTGACTATGTGGTGACCATATTCGAGAGTCCCCAATGGGCCATGATTCCGATTCTTTTTGTGCTTCTGTGGATGCATACCAGCCTGTATATGGTCATGTTTCTGGCCAATATGCAAAGAATTCCCCAATCGGTTATCGAAGCGGCCAAGATCGACGGGGCATCGGAATCGACGATTCTTACCAGAATTGTTATCCCTGCCCTGGTCAATGTAATTTTCACCAGTTCGATTTTTGCCATCTCCGGAAGCTTGAAAAGCTTTGATCTTGTCTATGCCATGACAGGGGGAGGGCCGGTGAATTATACCAGTGTTATGTCGATCTACCTCTATAAACACACCTTCACCTACAACAACTACGGTTATGGAAGCGCCGTTTCCGTGATCATTGTGATTCTGAGTGTGGGCTTGATCACACTCTCCCGCTCGCTCTACGGCCGATACCAGAAAAAATACGAATAGGGGGATGTGATATGCCGAAACTTAACCGGGATATTTCCGCCGGATGGCGCTTGTTCGCATATGTTTTTTTGATCTTCTTTACGCTTATTACGCTTATGCCTCTCCTCTGGATGCTCTATTCCTCCTTTAAACTTCAGGGAGAGATCATGATGTACCCCCTCTCCCTTCCCAAGGAACCGACGTTTAAAAACTATCGGGATGCCTGGAGTATCGGCCATATGGGAATTGCCGCAATCAACAGCATCCTCTACACGGGTATAGGAACCTTTTTCACCGTTCTCTTTTCCCTTGCGGCGGGATTTGCCCTGACGAAGTTCAACTATGCTTCGGCAAAGTGGTATTACGCCGCCTTCACCCTGGGGCTTTTGATTACGGTGAATTCGGTTATCGCACCGCTTTTTATCATGGAAACACGTATGGGACTCTACGATACCAGAATCGGTGTGATTCTGCCCTATATCGCCTTTGGGCTCCCCATGGCCGTACTTCTTGCCACCTCCTACATCCGGGGGATTCCAGATTCCTTGATCGAGGCGGCGGTGATCGACGGAGCCAGTTACATCCAGATTTTTCTCAAAGTGATCATTATTGTATCGACACCGGTGATGGCGACCATTACCGTTCTCACCTTTCTTCGCAACTGGAATGAATTTATCCTTGTGTTTATTCTCACCAGCGGCGAGCATATGCGAAGTCTTCCCGTATCGATCAATGCCTTTGCGGGAAGGCTCAACGTGAACTACGGCATGCAGTTTGCCGCCTTGGTCATCGGCACGATTCCCATGATTCTCTTTTACATCGGGGCACATAATATGGTTATCAAGGGTTTTGGCGAAGGTGCACTCAAGGAATAGCATAAGGAGTTTCTTTTACATGGACACACAACAGATTTTACAAGAAATTTCAATTGAGGTATGTCTGGACTCTGTCGAGTCGTCAATCAATGCACAACAGGGCGGAGCCGACAGGGTTGAGCTCTGCGACAACCTCTTTCAGGGGGGCACAACGCCCAGCATCGGTACCATTCGTGCCGCCAGAAAGGCAATCGATATTGGTCTTCAGGTCATCATCAGACCTCGCGGAGGTGATTTCCTCTACAGCGATTACGAGTTCGAGGTTATGAAAGAAGATATTCTTGCCGCCGGAGAGGCCGGGGCCGACGGTGTCGTTTTTGGGATCCTTACGCCCGACGGCCTGGTCGACAGAGATCGTAATGCACTTCTTCGGGAGCTTGCCGGTCCCATGAATGCCACATTTCACCGTGCTTTCGATGTGGTACGAAATCCCTTCGATGCTCTTGAGACCATCATCGATCTCGGCTTTAACCGCATCCTGACCAGCGGGCAGGCTCCCACGGTGCTCGAGGGGGTTGAACTGGTACGTGAACTTGTCGATCGGGCGGCGGGGCGTATCATCATCATGCCGGGCAATGGTATCACCCCTCGGAATATGCAGAAAATCATTGAGCTTACCGGTGCCCGCGAGTATCATGTTTTTGTCGATCGGGAGCGAGAGAGCGGCATGACCTACCGTCCCGGTGATGTATACATGGGCGGACTCCTCAGGCAGCCGGAATTTGTCAACAGCTTTACCGACCGGGATATGGTCACACGGCTCCGGGGTCTCGGCTCAAAATAGGAAACGAGATCGGAGAATATCATGAAGATTGTGGGTAACAGCAAATATCAAAAAGCGGCAAACGGCTCTCTTATCCTTAACTATCTGAGAAAGCAGGGTGGCACCTCCAGAAGCAGAATTGCGGAGGAGCTTGGCCTCCAGCCATCCACTGTTACCTACATTATGAATAGGTTGCTGCAGGCTGGCTTGGTCCGGGAAAGTTCCGGTATCGGTGGAAACGGGAGCGGGCGTAAGGCGATCAGAATCGAACTCAACAATGATTACGGTACGGTCATAGGGCTCGATTTGCAGGCCGATTACTACAATGCCGTGGTTACCGACATAGGTGGAAGGGTTGTCGGGTCCTTCCACCGGGAATACGACGGTGAGGCAAAGACCTTTGAAAGACGCTTTGCCTCTGTGCTGAAAGAGGTTCGTGAATCCGTGCGAGGGGAAGGCCCTGTCCTCGGGGCAGGGGTCGCCATCCCGGGTGTGGTCGATCCATCCGGACCCATCATCGAAGAGTGCTGGACCCACAACCTTCAGCATCATAACCTCGGCCCTTTTCTGGAGGAGAACTTTTCCTTTCCCATTGTGGTGGAGAACGATGCAAATTGCTGTGCCTGGAAAAATCTCTGGTATGAGGGGAGCGGCGATCACGATTCTTTTATCTATCTGCTTCCGCGTTTTCATCGCAGCGAGTTGCTGCCGGAGAATTATCCTTCGGTCGGTATCGGAATGGGCCTTGTCTATAACGGCGAAATCTATCAGGGCTTTACCCATCGTGCCGGTGAATATCGGAGCCTTTTCTTCAGGCAGGAGGAGAAGGTCCCGGGACAGCTCTCGCTCTCCCTTGCAGAGATGAGGCTTGTGGCCTCCGATCGTACCGTTCGGCGGAAGCTTGTCGTCGAGCTGCTGGGGACCCTGATCCTTATTATGCATATCACCAATCCCCGGGCCCTTTTTATCGGTGGGGATCTTGCAGGAGAACAGGATCTTGTCGCAGGTGTTCTTGAAGGGGAGTTTGCCCCTCAATGGAGACGCCTCTCTGCCAATGGGGTGAGAATCGAAGTTCTTGATGATGCCGCTTATGATGCGGCGACGGGAGCCGCTGCTGCCATGCTGAATACCTTGTATGCAATTCCTCAAGTGGGCAACGGAGAGCAGAATGTGAGAATCTGGAATTCACTTTTGACAAATCTCATTGATCAATGACGATATATACAATCTATGTTTAGGAGTCATGCGATGCGTAAGATATTGGTGGCGGGAATCCATCACGAATCAAATACCTTTAATCCGATCCTTACCGGGAAAGAAGATTTTTCCGTGCAGCGGGGGGATGAACTTTTTTCTTTTTTGAACGACAGCGACAGCGTCAGCGGGATCGTCAGGACGCTTCAGGCGGCCGGCTATGAGGTAGTTCCCGCGCTTGTGGCCCGGGCCGTTCCCAACGGTGTGGTCCAGAAACAGTTGTACCTCGATCTGAAGCGGGAGCTCTTGCAGCGTGCCGAGGCCTCAGGCCCCTACGACGGCATAGCACTCTCCCTTCATGGTTCCATGCGGGTGGAGGAGATCGGGGAGGCCGAAGGTGATTTGTTGCGGGACCTCCGTGTCCTTTTTCCCACGCTTCCGATCACGGCCTCTCTTGACATGCATGCCACCATCACCGATGCCATGCTGGATGGGCTCGATGCCTTTACCGGCTACAAGCAGGCACCCCATACCGATTGTTTCGAGACTGGCGAGCATGCGGCAACCATGTTGATCGAAATTCTGGAAAAGGGAACCCTTCCCTCCATTGCCTGGTGTAAGCTCCCCCTCCTCATCGCAGGAGAAAAGAGCGAGACCAGTGTGGAGCCGATGCATGAGCTCATCGATCTCCTGCGCGAGTATGAAACCCGCAAGGAGGTGATGGCGGCCTCGTATCTTCTCGGGTTTCCCTGGGCCGATTGCCGGGAGAACGGGGTTTCCGCGGTTGTCGTTACAAGGAACGGCAGGGAGCAGGCGGGAAGACTTGCCGAGGAATTGGCAGATGCCTTTTGGCAACGCCGGGAGCAGTTCAAATTCCATACCGTCACCCGGGAAGAAGACGAAGCGATTGCCCTTGCCTGTCAGGCGACGACGGAAGTGGAGGGGCCTGTCTATCTTTCCGATTCGGGAGACAACCCGACCGCCGGATCCTCTGCAGATTGTACCGGCTTTCTCAAAAAGGTACTTGCAAGCAGCTGTCTTGCCTCGCTGAAAAAGCCCGTGGTCTATGCCGGAATCTACGATCCGGCGGCCACCTGCGCCTGCTTTGCCGCCGGCCTAGGCGGCAAAGTCGATATGAGCGTCGGCGCCGCTTTCGATCGAAAGACAAGTGCCCCGCTTCCCATATCCGGAAAGGTCCGTTCTCTGGTCTCCGGTTGGGAGCGCTTTGCTGCGGACATGGCCATGGTACGCGTCGGCCATGTCGACCTAATCCTCGTTTCGAAGCACATCGGTTTCATCACGCCGGATATGTTTACCGCCTTGGGATGTGAGGCGGAAGATTATAGCGTTGTGGTTGTAAAGCTGGGCTATCTCACCGCATACCACAAGGTAAGGGCGAAGCGGTCGATCATGGCCCTGAGCAAAGGCAGCAGCAACGAACTTCTTGAAAGCCTGCCCTACAAGAACCTTTCCCGGCCAATCTTTCCCCTCGACCGGGAGCTAAACTATAGACCGAAGGCTGTTTGCAAGGAAGGTCGGAAACGGAAATAAGATCTTTTTCCTTGTACTTCCGCCGCTCTCCCTTGTGCTTTCGAAGAAAAAAACGTACCCTGTTCGGAAAATTCAATAGAACAAGGGAGGCCTGCCATGGCAAAAATCCTGGAAGATATTTCCAGAACCTTTGACGAATACCTGATTCTTCCCGGGCTGACAACGAAGGAGCATCTTCCTTCCAATGTTTCTTTGAGAGTTCCCGCGGCAAAGTTTCGTCCGGAAAAAGAGGAACCGGCACGATATCTTGAAATCCCCTTCAGCAGTGCGGCCATGCAGTCCGTCTCCGGTTCCGATCTTGCCATCGCCCTTGCCCGAAAGGGTGGTTGTTCCTTTATCTTCTGCAGCCAGCCCATCGAAGAACAGGCGGCGATGGTTCGAAAGGTCAAAGAGCATAAGGCAGGTTTTGTAGATTCCGATTCAAATATTTCTCCCGATGATCCTCTTTCCGAGGCAATTGCCATCAGCAAGAGGACCGGTCACTCCACCATCGCCGTTACCGAGGATGGTGGGCGCCATTCCAGACTCCTTGGTATTCTGACCGACAAGGATTATTGGGAATTCAAGGATGATCCCGATCGTCCTGTCAAAGATTATTTCACCCCGCTAAAGCGACTGGTCTGGGCTCCTGAAGGGGTGTCCCTTGAAGAGGCTACGGGGATCCTTCATCGGGAAAAGAAGGAGTGTCTGCCGATTATCGACAAAAACGGTAATCTTGCTTCTCTTGTTTTTCGCAAGGATTATTTCGACCACAAGGCAAACCCCTACGAACTTACCGATAATCGCAAGCGTCTCTTTGTCGGAGCCGCCCTGAATACCCACGATTATCTGGAACGGGCCGAGGCACTCATTGCTGCGGAGGCCGATCTTTTCTGCTTCGATTCTTCCGATGGCTATTCGGAATGGCAGGTTGCTGCGGCCAAGGAGCTGCGTGCCCGTTACGGTCGTTCCATCGTCCTCGGCGGTGGAAATGTCGTTTCGGGAGACGGATTCCGCTACCTGGTTGAAGAGGGAGATCTTGATTTTGTCAAGATAGGAATCGGTGGCGGATCGATCTGTATCACCAGAGAGCAGAAAGGGATCGGAAGAGGACAGGCCTCCGCCGTTGTCGAGGTTGCGGCCGAACGTGATCGCTATTTTGAGGAGACCGGTATCTACGTTCCGATCTGTTCCGACGGCGGACTTAATAACGATACCAATATCATTATGGCTCTTGCCCTTGGTGCGGATTTCGTCATGATGGGCAAATATTTTGCCATGGCCGAGGAAAGTCCTACCCAGAAGCTCAACTATCGTGGAATGCTGTATAAACCCTACTGGGGTGAGGGCTCGGTTCGAGCAAGAAACTGGCAGCGCTATAAGGACGAAGAGGGTGGCGGCATGCTCTTCGAGGAAGGTGTTGACGCTTACGTTCCTTATGGCGGCCCTTTGAGCGAAAAAATGGATACAACTTTAGCGAAATTGCGCGCTTCGATGTGCAATATCGGTGTACTTTCGCTGGACGAACTTCATCGTCAGGCACAGGTGGTTCGTGTTTCTTCAATGACGCTGGTCGAGAGCGGTACCACTAGGGTAGAACAGTTCGACAGGATGCGTACCGAGCAGTAACTTCGGAATTCTTATATCCTTTTCAGATCCTTGGGCGATATCCCTTGCTTTCGAAGTATATATCGTAGGCAAGGCCTTGTCCTCCTTCCCATTCGATGCGGCCCTCCAGCTGCTGGACCAACACCTGCACCGTTTTGAGTCCGAGGCTTTTTGTCTTATCGGGTGAAAAGTCTTTGGCTACTCCTTTCCCGTCGTCTGAAAAGTGTAAATGGAAGCCTCGCTCCTTGACCAGCTCCATGGTGAGGCTGATTGTTCCCTTTCTATCGTTGGGGAAGGCGTGTTTGATTGCATTGCTTATTAATTCGTTGACGATGAGTCCGATCGGAATGGCGACATCGATCAATATACGGACGGGGGCACAGCTAAAACAGACCGAGATATGCTCTTGGTGCGGAAGCAACGCATCAAAGAGCTGAGATAGCAAATCCTGAAGATAATTCTTTAGGTCGATGCTTGAAAGGTCCTGGGATCTGTAAAGGTGCTGATGCACCAGGGACATGGCCAGAATTTTCATTTCTGCCTTTTGGAGTGCTGTTGCAACCTGTTCATCACCTGCGTCGGAGGCTTGCAGGGCAAGCAGCGATTGGATAAGCTGCATGTTGTTTTTCGTTCGATGAAACAGCTCTTTGATCAAAAGCTCCTTTTCCTTCAGTGACGATTCAAGGGCCCTGTTGGCTCTGCGGATGGAGCTAATGTCGCGGATGACGGCAATGGCTTCGTTTGCCCCTCCTATAACGAGCCGACATTCAAATTCACGAATCTCGCCATTAATCTCCAATTCATAATCGTACTCCTGCCTGTGGTTTGTTTCGAAGAGGTTCGCCAGTTTTTCTAAGGTCAGCTCGGTTAGATAGGGGGGTAAAACCTCTCGTAGCTGCTTCGATATGATTTCTTCAGGCGCTTTTAACGCTTTCGTTGCTCCTCCTTCCCGAATATCTAAAATTGTTCCCTCCCTGTCCAGGAGAAGAACAAGATCGGGAAGGGCTGTAAGAAGGGCCATATTATGGGCCTTACTGCTCTCAAGATCTTTAACGACCTTTGACCATTGTCTAAAAAGTTCACGCTGTTTGACGTTGTTATAGGCCCTGAAAGCAAGATCTCCGGCAATGACCGATAGTGATTCGACAATCTGATCAAATCGTTTCATTTCGATCATGGGAACCTCTGAGAAAGCCTCCATAAACACATCCCGGTCTGCCCCAATATCGTCGGCATAGGCTGCAACTGCCTTTTGGTCTGTCTCTTTCGTTCGTACCTGCCCGATGAGCCAATTGGCAATATGAACACCGCCGACAATGATCGGAGTTCCCGCATCCAACAGGCCACAACTAAGGCATGCATGGATAGACGGGTGCCCGTCGCTGCCTTTTCCAATAAGCGCATCCGAATACCGGCAGTTTTTCAATCCGATTGTTGTACCTCGTACCATTCTACAGAGCCGGGTGAAATTACTTTCTTTACTTATTGGGGTGCCCTCCGGACTTGTTATGAGGGAAGCAAGGCCTGTGGCGTTTGAAAAAGCATCCTGAATTTTCTGAAGTTCGTCCCTGTCGAAAATATCGAGAATCGTGAAACGTATATCCGCTGTTTTAATGTTTTCTTTCATACTAACGTTATTATAGTATAAACGTTATATGTTAGCGTAAACAAGGATTTTATGCCGTAATAGATCCTCTTTCAGTATGACAGGGATCAGACATCGGACGAAGCGATCTCCTCTCAAAAAGCGTGTAGAAATTTTTCTCTGAGGAGAAAAAAACGGCGGTGCACAAACACACCGCCGTCAGTGAAAAACAATGTACTTCCACTTTACTTCTGCAATCCCTATTCTTTCCAGGTCCCTCTCCGGACCTCGCCGTTTATAGATGGAATTTCCAGAACCAACCCCGGATGAATCAGGGATGGATTATCGGGATCGACAAGTTTGTCCTTGTTCGCTTTGTACAATTCTTTCCATTGATGGGGATCGCCGTAGACAAAGTCGTACTCGGCTATTCTCCAAAAACAGTCCCTTCGGTTAGGGATTAGGCGAACCGTATAGTATTTCGGCAGTACCTTGGCATTTCCCGTTCTCTGGGGACTAATTCCTTCCAGGATACTAAGCACCCGTTGTGATTCGGTCATACTTTGCTCGTAGGCCTTCTGATCCAGAGCTTCCTGAGCCTTGCCATAGGCTTCTTGTGCCTCTGCATATCGATCGGCCACGCGTTCCGCCGCTCCAATGAGGCGTACGTAATCGATTCTTGCCTTTGCCCTGTTGAGGAGGGTATTTGCCCGGTAGGCCAGCGCCATCTCCTCTGCTTTACGTTTTCCCTCTGCGGCAAGCTCGTCGGCCCGGCGTGAGAGTTCGATAGAATGTTCGTAATCTCCCTGGTCGAAGGCCTTTTGGGCTTCGATCTGTAATTGGCGGGACTGACGAAGTTCATCGTTTTGAAAGAGGTTTTGAGAAAAACCGGGGATTGTCAGTATCGAAAGGAGCAGCACGGTAATAATGGTATGTTTCATTCGCTTGCCTCCTCCTGGCCTATCGTACTTGCCTCTGCTTCCGCCTCGGCTTCGCTTGCGCTTCGTTCGGTCTGAACATCGCTTTCCAGTTGGGTCACCTCATCCTGGGTTTTCTGATATGCTGCTTCGGAATTCTTGATCGCCTCCAGGGCCTTCCTTCGTTTTTCCGCGGCAATGGCTTGCGACTCTTTGAAGGCTTCAGCAGCCTTTTCATAGGCCTCGATTGCTGCTGGATAGTGGTAGTTGCTCTTCTGCTTTTGCGCCTCTTCCTGATATGAGGTTCCCTGATTATAGGCCTGTGCTGCTGCCTTTGGTGCAAAAAGCTTATCGGCTTTCGCTTTTTCAGCCTGTGCAGAGTCTCTTGCTTCGATCAATCGGGAACCGTAGCGCTTTTCCAGGATGGAAAGGAATCCTTCCTTGGCCTTGAGAAAAAGCGCTTTTGATTGTTCATTGTCGCTTCCATAAGCGGCCTCTGCGGCATCGAAGTCGGCTTGTGAAGAAGCAAAGTCTTCGGCCTCGACTTTATCGGTTCCTGTTTCAATGATGATCTCTCTGATACGTGTCGCTTCTTCCCGTTCCGCTTCCGGCAAGGGCTTTTCCTCTGCGGCCGGTTGTTGCATTTCCGGTTCCGGAGCTACTGGTTCGGGTTCCGGCGTTCCTGCACAACCTGCAATGAGGAGAGAAAAAAGGACGGCTAAAGACGCCGATTTTAACCATTTTGTTTTCATAGGTCCTCCTATCTTGCTATAAGATACCACATTACAAAAGAGATACCCAAGCATTTTCGTTCTATCAGCGGTCATGATTTTAGATACGATAAAAATGTATCATTATTTGATAATTAGTAAAAAATGAATAATAAAATGAGTATATGATAAAAAATAATATAGATATTTGATGAAATACTTGACTTTTTTATCTATGTTGGTATATTGATCGCATAACGAATGAATTGTTCTTTTTTTTACGAATCGATACGTTGTGGAGGTATTACCATGAAAAAGCTTATGTTTGTTTCTTTTGCGGCTCTTCTTATCGGGATTCTTTTGCCGATTATCGATAGCACTGTCGTCTTTGCCGAGATCGGTATTCTCGTGAGTGCTTTTGCTCTTACTGCCCTTTTCCTGCTTGAACAGCGACGTCGCTATTATAAAAAGGCAATCCTGCCGCGCAGCTTTGGGGGCCGGAGAAAGGCCGCCTGATTCTGTTCTTTTATGCGTTTTGCCCTTCGCCGTGCTGGCGAAGGGTTTTTTGTTTTCAGGAAAGAGTTGGAGCTTCTTGGCCTGGAAAAGAGAACGTGTTATATTGGGCGAATAGCAATTGCCAAAGGAGCGTCTATGACGATTACACGAAAACCGCTTTTTCTTTCCTTGTTTCTCATAGTGGTATTCCTATTTCCCTCTTTCATGTGGGCGGGGGGAAAGAAAGAATCAAGCGAGCCTGCGCCTGAAGCAACCGAAAGCGTGGAGACCACTCCGAAAGAACGTACACCCATTGAGGTAGCCTCCCCATCGGATAATGCGGCTATTGTCAACGGAGTTGCCATTCCTCTCGACAGGTACCAGCAACAGCTTAGTGTGATTCAGCAGCAGTATCTTATGCAGGGCATCTCGGTGCCTGAAGAGCAGATGGCCGAATTAAAGGGGCAGGTTCTCGAAAGTCTGATTGATCAGGAACTTCTTGCACAGGAAGCGAAGGGGCAGGGGTATGAAGCGGATCAGACGAAGGTCGATCAACAGCTGCAGCAGATTAAAGGACAGTTTCCTTCGGAGGAACAGTATTATCAGGCTTTGGCACAGCAGGGAATTTCCGAGCAGGATTTCCTTGCAGAGTTGAAAAAATCATTGGTTGTTCAGCAGTTCGTTTCCGATCGATTTGCAAGCCAGGTCGCCGTAACGGAAGAAGATAGTAAGACATATTATGATGATAATCCTTCCTACTTTGTTCAGCCGGAGCGTGTTCGAGCCAGCCATATTCTGTTTTCTGTTGCGGAAGATGCTTCGGATCAGGATGTCGCGGCCGCAAAGACCAAAGCGGAGTCAGCCCTGGAGCGTTACAAAAATGGTGAAGAGTTTAGCGACCTTGCCAGAGAGCTATCGGAGGGACCAAGCGCTTCACAAGGGGGCGATCTCGGCTTTTTCGGAAGAAATCAGATGGTGAAGCCCTTTGAAGATGCCGCCTTTTCTATGAAGGTTGGAGAAGTTAGTGATCCTGTACGAACGAAATTCGGCTTTCATCTTATAAGGCTTACGGCAAGAAACGAGAAAGGAACGCTTCCTTTTGACCAGGTTAAACCTCAGATATCCGATCACCTTTATAAGCTTCGCCTTGGTGAATTGGTGAAGGCCTTCCTTGACGAGCAGAAAGAAAAATCGGAAATCAATAGACTCCTTGATCTTCCCCAGAACTGATTTCTTTTTGCTGCATTGCTGCAAACGTAATGCATAAAAAAAGCCGCCGATGGGAAAAGGAACATCCCCGGCGGCTTTTCTATGGTTTTTCGGATTCGAAATTATTCGGAATCCGGCTTTTCAATTTCATTATCATCGTACACGCAGACCCGTTCAACCTCTCCCTCGAGGAGTTCACTTGCGTCGTCTTCATTTTCACAAGCAGTTTTAAAGCGTTCGACCTGGTGATGTAACTGATCGATTGAGTTGCTACTTTTTTCATTCAAGTCGTTCACATGAGTCATTGCAGTGCTTATATCTTTGGCTCCTGACTCGATTTCCTGAATACCATCACGAACCTGATCTCCGATCATGGTTATGCTTGACAGTGCAGTACTGACTTTGACGGTATTCTGACTTATCTGTTCGGAATTTTCTTGAATATCCTGTGTCGTGGAGGAGAGGCTGGTCATAGCATTCATAATCTCATTGCTGCCGAGTGATAGTTCTTTCATGGTGGAAGCGATTTCCGCCATTGCCTTGCTATTCTCTCGCGTTTCCTTTTCAATCCTCTGGTAGGAATCGCGACTTTCGTTGCTG
This sequence comes from Sediminispirochaeta smaragdinae DSM 11293, assembly GCF_000143985.1. Classification (GTDB taxonomy): domain Bacteria; phylum Spirochaetota; class Spirochaetia; order DSM-16054; family Sediminispirochaetaceae; genus Sediminispirochaeta; species Sediminispirochaeta smaragdinae. The sequence goes on from NC_014364.1 coordinate 1,505,169, forward strand.
GCTTCAAGCACCTGATTAATTCTGTCTGCAATAGTGGTGATGGTTTTTCTTATTCGTTTTGAATTTTCGTTTGTAGATTCGGCAAGCTTACGAATCTCTTCGGCGACCACGGCGAAGCCCCGGCCAGCTTCTCCGGCATGGGCCGCCTCAATGGCTGCATTCATGGAGAGGAGGTTGGTCTGGCTGGCTACATTGTTGATGATTTCAATGACTTCGAGGATTTCTTTTACGTCGGCGACACTTTCCTCGACCAGCTTATTGGTTTCGTCTACCTGTTCTCCTCCACGAGTGGTGATTTCGGCCAGCAACTCGGAGGATTCCTGTCGCTGATTGGCTATCTTCGTCACGTTTTCGATACTGGCGGTCATTTCTTCAATGCTGCTGGAGGATTGCGTTACTGCCGACGACTGATCCTCTATCTTTTCGGCCAAAGCCCGTATTCCGTCGGTGATGACTCTTGTTGCATTGTCCGATGTGGAGAGGTTGTCAACAAGGTCCTTGATTTGCTGGCTCATCGAAGAAATATTTGCCGACATCTGATGTACCGATGCTGCCGACTCATTGGTTGCACTGGAGACCTCACTTTTCAGATCCGCGCTTTCTACGGCAATATCTTTTACCTCATCAATGACCGAGGAAAACTCATCAATAAAAAGATTCATCGCCTTTGCCAGACCCGCAAGTTCATCGTTTCCCTTTACGACAAGACGGCGCGAGAAATCTCCGGTAGCGAGGATTTGCATCGATTTATGCAGCCCCTCCAGCTGATTCCTTAGTTTCCGGATCATTCCCAAAGAGAGGATAAGAACCACGACTAGTAAAAGTCCTATACTACTTCTGCTTATAATACGTATGCGCAATTGTACCGCCGCCGCTTGCTGATTGAGATAGTCGATAAGCTGTGTAAGGGTCCGTTCAAAGGAATCTCCGAGATATATGGTAAGGTTCGTTACCTCATTACTCGCTACATTAAGATCGACATCTCCGTAGAACTGGTATGCGGCATACAAACCGGGGAAATAGGCGGGATACCGAGTCATCAGAGCGTCAAGCTTTTCTTCAACCTCTCCCACCTTTCTTTTGGCATAGTCGGCGATATTTGTCATGGCCTCGGCCTGCCGCTTTCCTGCGGCATTGGAAAGGACCAGTTTCTGAAACTGATCCGACCGAAAAAATTGATCAAGAAGTTGTTCGAACTGCTTGTATTGATCCTGAAAGACCTTATAGCCGGTTTTCATGTTCGAGGTCAGAAGTAGTTCCTTTGTCATGGAATTGCTTCTGAAGAGTTCCGCTTTGATGTTGATACCCGTTTCAACCGTTTGGCGGATGTCGGCTTGCTGCGCCTGGTCGTATTCCACAATAAAAGTTGTTCCGATTATACCTGCAATGAAGAGCGCATTCAAAATAAGTAAACGGGTTTTTATTTTCATACTTGCCTCCCGGAGATCTGCAAGTATACTCAATAGAGGGAAGGGGATCAAGAAAAGATTTTTTCTGCTTGATTCTTTCTCTATAATATATTATTTTCCATATATACAAAGGGAGCCTTCAACGAAGGCAAAGGAGCGGAAAACATTATGGCGGAACACCTAACGAAAACCGATTTTCTTGAAAAGATTTTTGATTATGAAAACAAAAAAGAGTGGGAATATCAAGGCGAACTTCCGGCCGTTATCGACTTTTATGCGGACTGGTGTGGCCCCTGCAAGATGGTCGCGCCCATTATTGAGGAGCTTTCTCAGGAGTACGAGGGAAAGGTCAATTTTTTTAAGATCGATACCGAGGCGGAGCAGGAACTTTCCATGGCTTTCGGGATCCAGAGCATTCCTTCCCTGCTTTTTATTCCTAAAGAGGGCAAGCCGCAGATGGCTGCGGGCGCATTACCAAAGGATACCTTCAAAGAGGTTATCGATAAGGAACTGCTTGGCTGAATGGAGCCGGTAGGCGTTGGAGAATCCCGCTCAGGCGGGATTCCCTGAAAAAATAAGTGACATAATGCCGTCGATCCTTTGCGGGCCGAAGCCGAGGGTCGAGTGTACGATGCCGCCGGTAATCATGATGAGCAGCAACTCCGCATATTCGGTCACTTTTTCCGTATCGTTCATGAGAACGGATAATCCCTCTTTAATCATGACAAGCCACTGATCATAGGCCGATATAAGCCTTTTTTTGAGCATTTCGTTATTTGTTATTGATTCATAAATAAGATAAAGGTGGAGTTTTCCTCTATTCTCCGCCGAAAACAACTCTTTAAGCACTTTCCCTACAACTTCGTCGGCAGGCATCGGTTTTTTAAGGTTCTTTGCCCATTCCAACAGACGATTGGAGATCCGTGTCATGTAGCTCTCGGAAACATCGAACAGAAGGTCGGCCTTACTGGAGTAGTAGTAATAGAGCGTTCCTTTGCTGATCGACAAACTACGGGCGATATCAGAGAGACTGGTATCCTGGGCTCCCTGCTTTATGAACAATTCGGTTGCTGCATCGATGATACGACTGCGATTATCGACATCCGCATAATCGCGCTTACTCTTTCTCATAGGAAAACCATAAGCGGCATACTTCCTTCTGTCAAGTTCTCTCTTTTTCTTGACAGCGGAGGAATGGATAATAATGATGGAAGAGGAGGTTCTTCAGATGAATGTTGTTCTCGTCGAGGATTCCAATACGACACGTCTTTATTTGGAGTCCTTGTTTCGCTCCCGTGATCATAAGGTGGTGGGCTCTTTTGGTGACGCCGATTCGGCAATATCCTCCATCTTGGAAATGATCGACGAGATAGACCTGATGTTGATCGACATTTTTCTCGGAGGAGAGCGCAACGGTATCGATGTCGTGGAATCTGTATCGGTACAAAAGCCTATTCCCGTAATTTATCTTACCGCTTCCGAGGACCCTCAAGTTGCCGCAAGGGCGCGTAAAACCAGCCCCTATGGATTTCTCTTAAAACCGTTTAAAGAGCTTGTTTTTTTCAGCACGATCGAGATTGTGGAAAGCCGTATTGATGCTGAGAAACGATTTCGTCGGAGAATAGCCTTTGAACAAATGATATCCGGGATCTATCGTCGTTTGCATGAGCCCGGAGATCCCGATTTCGTCGCTATATTGAACTCGCTCGGGACCTTCGTTCAGGCCGATAGGGTGGTGCTCCTTAAGATTTTTCCCCGGGAGGGAATCGTCCGACATATGGCCCTCTGGCCTCCTTCCGAGCAGGGGAAGAGTAATATTCCAAGCGAGGAACTCCCCTCTCTTTTGCATCTTCTTCCTGAGCGAAGGGATCAGTTGCTTCGGCTCCGTTCCCACGAGGCTCAACTTATATTTTTTGCTCCGCCGCTCAATTATCTTGCCATGCCGATTTTCCTCCCCGAAGGGGGGGCAGCCGGATGTATCGCTTTCGATCGTGAAGAATCTCGCAGGCCTTGGAGCGGAGCCGATGGGAGGCTTTTGCGCATGGCGGCCGAGATGATTGGGGGCTGGTGGCATAGAAAGGAGACCGAGGCCTCACTTCGTCATGCGCAGAGTTCGGTGATCAGCAAAGAGAAACTGGCCTCCATCGGTATGCTGTCGGCTGGTATCATTCACGAAATAGCAAACCCCCTCTCGTTCGTCGAATCGAATGTCAGAACCCTCGGGAAATCGATCAACCAGCTTCGTGATGAGACTACGAGCCCCGGTTGCGAAGATTTTTCAAAAGAGGGGCCTGAGCTGAGCGAGATCATCGATGAGACGGTACAGGGACTCGAACGTATTGTCGGAATTGTCTCTAGTATCCGCAGTTTTTCTGCCGGAGGAGGCGACATAGGGGCACGCAAGGGGTGGTACGAACTCAATGAAGGGATTCGATCTACCTTGGCTCTGATACGCACCTTTGCTGGCGAAAGCGCCGAGGTTGTCTTGGAACTTGGCGAAGTTCCGCCTATCTACTGCTATGGGGCACGGATCAATCAGGTACTCCTCAATCTCCTTACCAATGCAGCTAGAGCCATACGAGAGAAAGAGAATCTCAAGGACGGAAGGATTCTTGTAAAGAGCGGATCGGCCGATGGCTATCTCTTTTGTACGGTTAGCGATAACGGCAACGGTATCGATCCGCGGTTGATCGATACCATTTTCGAACCTTTTTTTACGACACGGGAAGATGAAAGCGGCAGCGGCTTGGGACTTGCCATTGCCCGAGAGATTATCGAAACGGACCATGGCGGAAGGTTGACGGTCGAATCCGAAGGGGTTGGAAAGGGAAGTTCGTTTACACTGACGATTCCCCTTCGGCCCGAACCATGATATAGACCCGCTAGGTTTCTGCGGATATACTTATACGCTATGAAAGAGATTATCGAGCTGTCCGATTCCTCCCGCTTAGAGGATCGGCATGCCCTGGCGACGGTAGTGGATATTGCCGGTTCCGGTGTCAGAGGCGTGGGGGCCACTATGCTTGTTTCCGCAGACGGAACGATAACCGGTTCAGTCAGCGGTGGGTGTATAGAGGGAGAGGTGATACGGGCGGCCATTCGCTTGCTCGAAGGAGGCGATCCCCTTCTTCTCAGCTTTTGCGAGGTGCAAGATCCCATTTTTGGTACCATATCCCCCTGTGGGGGGACCGTATCGGTCATGATCTATCCGGGGTCCGAACTTGTTGAGAAACGATACATCGAGTTAATACGAGAGGGTAAAGGCGCTCTGTGGGGAGTTTCTCTGGACGGAGAATCCGCTTCCGCCGGACTTTTATTTGCCGGAGAGCGTGTCGATGAGCTTGTCTTTTCTTCCGATCTTTCTCTTGCCCAATTGGGGGTGCTGAAAGCGTTCATTGCTAAGGCCTCGTCTGAGGAGTTGAAGCGGGGCATTCGTGATGAACACTGGTTTGTAATGATGTCTCCTCCTCCGGTCAATCTCTGCATCGTGGGAGGCGGACATATTTCCGTGGCTTTGAGCCGTATTGCCAAAGCCCTGGCTTGGCGTGTCGTCATCGTCGATCCCCGTGAGGCTTTTCTTTCGGCGGATAGATTTCCCGAAGCGGACGCCGTATTGAATATGTGGCCGGAACCCGCCTTTGAAAAACTATGTATCGACAAGCGTTTTGCCGTCGCCGCCCTGTCTCACGACAGCAAAATAGATGATCAGGCTATTTTCGGGGCCCTGAACTCGGATTGCTTTTATGCAGGGGTGCTCGGTAGTCGCAAAACCCTTGCCGCCCGTCGGGACCGACTGGCGGAACAAGGGGTAAACGCCGAGAATCTTGCCCGGCTGCGAGGTCCCATCGGCCTTAATATCGGTGCAAAAGAGCCCGAAGAGATTGCCCTTGCCGTTGCGGCTGAAATTGTCGAAACCGTAAGGAGCAATCGGGGATGAAGACCGTTCAATCACAGGACGACATGAATTTACTGCGCCAGGGGTTTTCCTATGCCCATCGCTATCGGGATGCCGTTTTTGTCGTGAAGATTGATTGTACCGTCATCGATCATCCTCAATTTCCTCTTCTGATAAAGGATATTGCCCTGCTTCAGCAACTGGGTATCAACGTGGTGCTTGTGCCGGGTGCCAGAGAGCGTATCGATGAGATCATTAGCCGTTACGGCTTTACGACAGAATATCATCGCAGCATCCGTATCACGACCGAAGAAACGATTCCCTTTGCCCGTATGGCCGCCTTCGACGTTTCCAACCGATTAATGACGGGATTGGCAGGCCAGGAGGTCAATGCCGTCGTGGGCAATTGGGTCAGGGCGAAAAGCCTCGGTGTCATAGACGGTATCGACTTCCACTATTCCGGTACCGTTGAGCGGATTCTGACCGATCCTGTTCGTGAGGTCATCTCCATGGGGATGATTCCGATTTTCCCCTGCATCGGTTGGAATTCGACGGGTAAGCCCTACAATTTATCCAGCGATGAGCTTGTGCTGCAGATCGCCGTTGCTTTGGGGGCGGAAAAACTCTTTTTCATCACCACCGAAACTCAACTTTCGGCCGAGCACTACCACTGTCCTGCGGAATGCGGGGTTTCCCGTGACGGAAGAATCAGCCGGATCGATGCCTCTACCGCCGCTCATTTTCTCGAACTCAATCCCGAAAAGAGCGGGGAGCTCTTCCGCATCAATCTGGCCCGAAGGGCCTGCGACCGGGGTATCTCCCGTGTTCACATCCTGGACGGGCGGCGTGAAGGTGTTCTGCTTCAGGAGATTTTCTCCAACCAGGGTGTCGGTACCATGGTTCATACGAATCTTTACGAGAGCATTCGTGATATGCGCGCATCGGATGTTTCGGATGTGCTACGCATCATGGATCCCTATGTGGAAGAAGGTATCCTCGTACCCAGGGACAAGCAGACGCTCCAGCAGTTCTATCACGATTTCATTGTCTTCGATGTCGACGGAATTGTTCATGGTTGTGCGGCTCTTCATATCTATGAAGATGACCAGGCCGAAATTGCTGCGGTGGCTGTAAATCGAAAGTATCACGGTACCGGTATAGGAGGACGCCTCGTTTCTTTTCTGATCGAACGGGCCAGAAACAGAGGTCTGAGACAGTTATTTGTTCTTACGACCCGTACGGCGGATTGGTTCGAGCAACAGGGCTTTCGCCGTGCATCACTGGATGAGATACCGGTGAGAAAGCGTCAGCAATACAACTGTGAAAGGAACTCCTCGGTTCTTGTGTATCTGCTGGATGAGAATGCCGATGCCGCACTTCGGCGATAGGTGTTGCAAGCCTCTTGATGCCCACCGGGATTCGTAACACGAATCAGCGAAACCAGAGCATCAGGAAAAGCAGATATGTGACTGCAGGTACGAACACCATGATTGCTTTCTTTTCAAGGGGACCGAGCTTCGGCGGAATGTTGGAGCCGTCTTGTCCCGTTCCCCGGCATTCCAGGGCCTCAATAAGCTGCTGACTCCGCTCCAGAAGCAAGGTAAACAAAGGATTTACGGTAGTACGTATCCTCCGGATGGGATTGCGGCATGCAGCAATCCCCCGAGCTGTTTTTGCCTCTTCAATCTCGTCTATCAATCCGAAGATCATCGGCAGAAAGCGGATGGTAAGGGATATTGAGAGTGCACTCTTTGCGGCAAAGCGGGGGGCGATAGGGGCTATATAGGCATAGACCGCTGCACCAAACTGCTGGGTGCTTGTTGTCTCCACAGCGATATGGGCAAGAAATACGATTGAGAGAAAACGACAACCCTGGAGCAACGCTTCTGCCACATGGCCTTTGTCCGGCCTTCCATCGGATAGGGCCGTAGCAACCATGAGCAAGAGGGCAATCAGCAAAAGGCCACGGCTCTCCCTGAATACTCTCAGCGGTGATATCTTTGCAGATACCGCTGCAGTGGCAGGTATCAAAAGGGCCAGCAGGTACGCCATAGGGGGAAGCTTTGCCAGGCTGAATGCGCAGAGCAAGAGCATCGGAAGTTTCAATCGCGGATCAAAGCCTCTGACCGGATCATCGCCGGGCAGGAACCTGAATAGTTCACGCTGTTTCATCAAGCCAGCTACATTTTTCGATGGGAAAGGCCTCAGGCGGAGGTTTGATTCCGAAGCCCTTCAACCGCTCTCTCATGGTTTCCAGAGGACCGTTTTCCACGACACTTCCCTTCGACAGGACGATGGCCCGATCCGCCAGGGCCGCACTCTTCATCAAATCGTGTGTTACAAGGATGATGGTCCGTCCGCTTTCTTTGAGACCTTTGAGAATCCGGAGCAGCTCAATGGCCCCCGGATAATCAAGGTTCCCGAATGGTTCGTCCAGGAGTACGATGTCCGGTTCCATCGCTTCCACTCCCGCCACTGCAAGCCTCCGCTTTTCTCCTCCCGAGAGAAGGTGAGGCCGTTTATCTTTCAGATGTAACAGCCCGGTCTTTTCAAGAGCCTTCTCACTACGTTCGATAATCTGTGATTCAGTACATCCTAAATTTCTCGGTCCGAAGGCAACATCCTCCTCCACGGTCTGACCGACGATTTGGCTATCGGGATTTTGAAAGATAAAACCAATCTTTTGGTGGAGGCTACGACCATGATCGGAGAGGGGCTTTCCTTCCAGAACCACCGAACCTTCCTGAGGCTCCAAGAGGCCTGCAATGATCTTTAGGAGCACCGACTTTCCCGACCCGTTGGTTCCCAGAAGGAGCGTAAAGGATCCTCTGGTGAAACTAAGAGACACATTTCGCAGCGCCGTTGTGCCGTCACGAAATCGGCGACTGACATTCCGAAGCTCGAGTATCATCTCTGCCCTCTCAGCCATGGAGAATCTCTTCCAATCGTTCTCTTAAGGGGATGGCCAGCACGGCAGCGGCGCAGATCTTTACTATGTCCCCGATGATAAAGGGGTAGAGCCCGGCTGCAAGGGTCGCCTTCCAGCTGATACCTGCTGCAATCTTAAGCCAGGGCAATCCAATTATGTAGGTAATAAGCGCCGCAACCAAAGCTGCCGAGAAATTGATGAGCAGAGCCGCTGTTTTTGAGCCTTTTTCACGACGTAGATGGGCAATGAATGATCCTGCTATCATTGCCGGCAGATAGGCAAGCAAATATCCTCCCGTGGGGCCGAAAAAATGGGCAATGCCCCCGGTACCGCCTGAAAAGACCGGCAGGCCTGCTGAACCGATCGCCAGATAGAGGAGGATGGAAAAGAGCGCATCGCGGGGCCTCAGCAGTAACGCGGTAAGAAAGACAAAAAAGTTCTGCATAACCAGAGGGACAGGGCCCAGGGGGATCGCGATGTAGGCTCCTGCCGATATGAGCGCCGAAAAGAGAGCCGCAAATACCATCGAAGCCAGGGGCTTTGCTTTGTTCGTGTCGTTGTTAGCCATTGTTGTTCCTTTCTATTTATTGTTCTGAAAGCATGATGCAATCGCCTTCCCGCACCGATTCTACATATCCTTCGTCCGATTCGATCAAGAGGGAGCCGTCACTTCCGATATCTTTTGCTCGACCTGTCAACGCCGTCCCCCAGCTTTTTTCAATTCGGACTCTTCTGCCGATTGTTGCGGAGGCAGCCTTCCATGCAGCAATGGTCTGCTGTGGACTCCACCGATTCATGCGAGAATGGAATTCGAAAAAAATTCCTCTCGCCAGATCCGCAGAAGATGGTAACTTTTTTTTCCTATCGACGAATTCCTGAAGTGCGCCGGAACGCGGGACCCCCGGAACAGGTTGAAGATTGATTCCGATGCCGATAATTTGCCTGTCGACAAGATCGTATTTGCCGTGAAGCTCGGTGATGATTCCTGCAATCTTTCGTTCTCCTACGACAATATCGTTAGGCCAGGATATTCGGGCCGGGATATGATATGTTTTTCGAAGGACGTTGACGACGGAAGCGGCAAGCTTCATTGGCGAAAAGAAAGCGGCACCGTACTCACTGCCGGGAAAAAAGAGAACGCTGGCGTATAAGCCTCCCTCGGGACTCTGCCACCTCCTGTTTTTTCTCCCGCGTCCGGAACTTTGCTTTCCTGCGAGAAAGATGGTGGCGATCCTCTCCTCTGCTTTTCGAGCATCTTCCATGGTAGAGCCTGTTTCCTCCCGGTATTCCACCTTGAAGGGAAAAGACGGAGGAAATTGTTCCGCGCGAGGTTCTTCAGGAAGCTTAATCAGCCGATAACCGCGCGAGCTTGATTCAATCACATACCCCCGCTCTCGTAACTGCTGTATCTGTTTCCAGACGGCCACTCTGCTTAAGCCCAGATGTGTTGCCATGGTTTCACCCGAGATGCATTCCCGGCTGCCGAGCATATGAAGAATGTTTCGCGATGTGTTAACCTTCATTGGTTACATGGTTAACGAAAAAATAAAGAAAAAGCAAGCACCTGCTGCACTATTTTTCCAGTAACGACTCAACCGATTGGGTAAATTCGAAGATATCGAAGGGTTTTTCGAACACCGCATCAATATGAAACTGCCTGGCAAGTCCCTTCATTGAATCGCGATCGGTAGAAATTTTTCCGGTAATGGCAATAACTTTTAGGTTTTCATTTTTAAGCCGCAGATCCATAAGCGTTTCAAGTCCACCCTTATGCGGCATTACCATATCGATGATCAAAAGATCCACGGGATACTCTTCCAGAATTCTGATTGTTTCATTTCCGTCTGAGGCTTCAAAAAACGAATGAGGGCCATGTGCAAGACTTCTTTTTATCAGATCGCGAACATATATTTCATCATCGGCGATCAATATTTGCGCCATTGTTGTTCTCCTTTGAACAATTTTTATTTCTTATATTATAGCTCATCTTTCAATATTAATCGAGGTTTAAGGGTATCTGCTATCAAAGAACTTAGTGTCTCTATGGAATAGGGTTTTGGCAAAAAAGCGGCGGCTCCCGCTTCTATTCCCTCACTGATTTGTTCGTCCCCGGAATTTCCGCTTGTAAGAATCACCGGAAGCGATGGAACCTCTTTCTGGATGGCTTTCAAACATTCTAATCCACTGAATTCCGGCATGATAATATCGACGACGGCAATATCGTAGCGATCCGGGGCTTTTCGAAGTAATTCCATGGCGTTTTTGCCCGAGGAGGCAGTCGTTACTTCATAGCCGCAGGCATGCAACATAGCGGATCCGTTGGAAAGGAGCATCTCTTCGTCGTCCACGAAAAGAACGGTTCCCGATCCTTTGATTATGGCAGCGTGGCCGGAACCACGCGCACTGGTCGGCAACGAGCCTGTCATCACAGAACTGGGGAGGGGGAGATGAATGATAAAGCTTGTTCCTTCCCCATCGGTACTTTTTATTTCGATTATGCCTCCGTGTTGCTGTACGATGTTGTAGACCATCGTGAGACCTAAACCTGTGCCCCGTCCCCTGCTCTTTGTAGAGAAAAAGGGATCGAAAATTTTTTGACGATTTTCTTCCGGAATCCCGATTCCCGTATCACTTACCTTGATATTCCAATATCCTCCCCGACTGCTATCGGGATGGGACGCAAAAAATTCTTTGCTTAGTATCGATCGTTCCACGGAAATCGAAAGTTTTCCGCCATACTCTTCTTTTTTTCCCCGCATGGTAGTCATGGCATGAATACCGTTGATTCCGAGATTGAGAATTACCTGCTCGATCTGAGAAGGCGATCCTTCGCAGATCGCCGCTCTTGTGAAGGGCGTAAAAGCTATCTCGACACTTTTATCTGTTGAATTTCGTAAAAATTCTACCGAACGACCGGCTATCTCATTCAGATCAAAAATCTTTTTCTCCGATCCCTTTTTCTTTGCCAGCGTAAGCATCTGCATCACGATTTGCGAGGCGCTGGATACCGAATCCGAAATGGTCTCGAGATGATGGAGGATTGTATCCCGATTTGGGCTTGGCTCCTCTTCCAGCTCAAGCTTCATCAGACTGACCGTACCACTGATACCTCCGAGAATATTGTTGAAATCATGTGCAAGCCCCCCTGCCAAATAGCCGATGGTTTCCATACGCTGAGCCTGTCGTATCTGTTCGTCCTTGCGTTTGCTTTCCGTCACATCGTCAAGGCGAATAACCCTTTGAGAGTTTTTACCTTGAACGGTGAAAATCGAGAGAGCGAAAAGTAGTTCTTTCTGGTTCCTGTTGATTTTCAAAAGTCGGGGACTTTCGACGCTATTGTGTGAAGTTCTTTTCGTGATATCGGCCAGCATGGGTGAAACTTCCGGAAGAAGCTTGTCAAAGGCCATTGTCACAATCGCTCCTTTCTCCATTCCAAACATTGAGGCTGCGGTATCGTTTGCACTCTCTATCATACCCGTTTCATTCACGATAAAGATGGCAGAAGGCATTGCATTGATGATATTGCGAAAAAAATTTCTGGTTTTTTGAAGCTCTCCTGTTCGCTCGTCAATACGTTCGGCCATTTTGATGATTGCAGAGTCGATTGCCTGAAGATCATTATCTCCGCTGTGATCGCGTTTGCTGGGATGCTCTCCTCGCTCAATTTTGTGGATATTTGCTTCGATTGCAGAAAGTGGATTGAGAAACAATTTCTGCAAGAGATATATGAAGGGAATGATAATGATAAAAGGGAAAAAGAGCATAAGTGTGAATCCATGGGCAAAGGACTCTTTTTGAATAACCTGTATAGGAGAAAGATCGTAAACAATTTCGATGAAAAGCGGATAAGAAAAATCCGTGGTCACGCTTCTGATCTGCAGCGGTTGATATCGATAAAGGAGGCTCCCCTCCCGTATTGTTATCGTTTTACCCTCTCTGAGTTGAGGGACAACGGCAAAACGGTCGACAAAGGATCGGTCTTCATCTATGAGCGACCACTGTGTTCCGTGGCTTAGGTGATAAATCCCAATTGAGGTAACATAACTTCTTCCGTTTGTAAGATCGGAAAAGTAATCGTGGAAAAGATAATCGTAGAAGTGAGGAGGATAATTTTTTCCGAAAAAACTACTGACGGAGATACTTCCTTCCAAGAGGTAAGGTGAGGCGGGGGAGCCGTAATAAAAATATGTATTGATAATACCGGTCGTACTGGAGGGAACAAGCTTTTGGGCTACAATGCGTCTCGATCCGACAATATCACGAAGGAAACGTGAAAAACGTCTGCTGAATTTTCCAATGTCGATCCCAATATCGGAGATAAGAGAGCTCTGTACAACGATCTGGTTTGGATCTATTACATAGATTTCATCTAGACCGTAAGAACTTGCCATCTTCTTTAATTCCGCAGGTGGGATCTTCAGCAGCTTCTCGATCTCGGGATAGTCGGAAATTAGGCGTGCCATTGCCTCTGTTCCTTCCTTCTGCATAGCCTCTTCGGTCCAGAAAAGAAGGAGATCGAAATTGGCGACTCGTTCTTCCACTTGACCGACAATGTCTTCTTGCATTTGATCGATAATCTTCCGCTGGCTTTGCCAAAAGGTATTTCCGGCTATGCCTATCAAAAGCGTGCCCGTCAGGAGGATGACGGCGGCAAAAAAGACCAAAAGTCGTTTTCTCATTGATCTTCTGCCTCTTCTCCTACACATCTCCAAGGGAGCAGGACACAGTCGAGCCTTGAGGGAAACCTATGGGCAGCGAGAAGAGGCTTGAGGTCGTCAAAGAGGGATCCCTTCGACCACGAGGAATCTTCCGGATGCTGCAGCAGCATAAGAATCCGTTTCACCTCGGTCCTTATCGTTTCCTCGGTTGCTCCGTTTCCGTTCCTTAACTCCTCGATCCTTCTGCAGAGCAGTTCTGCAGAGGCTGTGCAAAGGGCACAGGCATAGCCGTCGAAACGTCCGAGGCTGAGAGACACTTCGATATCGTCCCCACAGATGGGATTACGCAAGCGTCTGCGTTCCGGATCCTGGTCGCATGGGCCCTTGTGGAGAGGATTTCGGGAGAGCGAGAGCAAGGCCTTTTGATAAAGGTCGGATGGATTTGTCATAATTCCTCCTTGCTTAGCGAAAAAAACGAATACAGTTTTTGATTTCTCTGATGAGGGTCTCTACCTCCTCTTCTGTCGAGTAGATGCCGAAGGAGGCCCGTATGCTCCCGTTCCAGTGCAGCGCGGTGTGAAGGGGATGGGCGCAATGAAGCCCGCCCCGCAGTTCAATTCCCTTACTATCTAAAAAGGTGACGGCGTCATGGGGATGTACCCCTTCGATGTTAAAGGAGACTACACCGCAGTGAGGGCGGCTGGTCACATCGATGATCTGTACCCCGGCAAGGGGTGCAAGGGCGTCGGTACAGGCCTTTGTCAGCATGCATTCGTGGCGGTATATTGCCTCCATCCCGGTTTCCCGCAGAAAATGTAAGGCACTCCCTAAAGCCACGGCTCCACCGATGTCCGGGGTTCCCCCCTCATGGCGGGCGGGCAGGGATGCATACTCAGCCTTCTTTTCGTCGACCCATTGTACCATGCCTCCTCCGAGACGGAAAGGCGGGAGCTTTTCAAGCAGTTTGCGTTTTCCATAGAGGATGCCACAGCCTGTGGTTCCGTAACATTTGTGACCGGAGAAGGCGAGAAAGTCTATGTCCAGTTTCCGCACGGAAAGGGGGATGCGTGCCGCTGCCTGAGCTCCGTCCACAAAGACCCGGGCCCCGCAGGCCTTGGCCCTGGCGATGACCGACTCCATATCGACAACTTCACCGCTGACGTTTGAGAGGGCTGTAACGGCCACGAGACCGCAATCGGCGTCGATGATCTCTTCAAGCTTGCTATAGTCTATGCCCCCCTCCTCGGTAACCGGTATAATGCGAAACGGCACACCAAGCTCTTGGGCCGCCCTTCGCCAGGGGAGAAAGTTGGAATGATGTTCGGCTTGGGTGACGACGATGGCCTTTCCCTTTCCAAGCTGACCTCGGCTCCATCCGTTTGCAGCCATATTAACGGCATCGGTGGTGCCTGCGGTAAAGATAAGCTCTTCGGGGGTTTCGGCATCGATGAAGCGGGCAACCTCTCTGCGTGCCGACTCATAGGCCTCTGAAGCCTGCATCGAAGAGCGATAGCCCCCTGAGTGGATGTTGGCCCGGTAATCGTTCAGGTAGGCTTCCATCGCTTCTATACTACAGCCCAGGCTCAGACTTGTGCCTGCCGAATCTAAATAGATTCGCTCCTCTCCCTCTTTTTGTCGCCCGAAGAAGGGAAAGGCCTTTCGCAGATCCGAGAAACGATTCATGAAAGCCGACCCAGGGCCTGCCCCAGGTCCTCGATGATATCGACAACGCTTTCGAGACCGATGGAGAGCCGTATCATGCTTTCGGTAAGCCCGAACTCGGCAAGATGCTCCCTGTCGTAACCGCGGTGGGTCATGGCAGCGGGAAGTTCTACGAGGGTTTCACAGTCGCCGAGGCTTACGGCAAGGGCCGGAAGTTTCATGGCATCGACCACATGACTTGTGGCAGAGAGATCGCCCGCCACCTCGAAGCTGATCATGGCTCCAAAGCCGCTCATCTGTTTTTTTGCCGTCTCGTGTCCCGGATGATCGGTCAGTCCCGGATAGAGAACCTTAGAGACCTTCGGGTGCTGAAGAAGGAATTTAGCAACTTTTTTTGCATTTTCCTGGTGGCGTTCCATCCTCAAAGAGAGGGTTTTCATTCCGCGAAGCAGGAGCCATGCGTTGAAGGGGCTCATGGTTCCCCCAAATTCGCACATATAACCGAATTTCAGTTCGTGGATGTAATCCATATCCTTTGAAACCGTCACTCCACCCAATACATCACCGTGCCCGCAAAGATACTTTGTCGCACTATGAACCACTGCAAAGGCGCCGAGGTCAAGGGGCCTTTGCAGAAAGGGGGTTGCAAAGGTGTTGTCCACTACGACCTTTGCACCAATGGCTGCCGCCTGTTCGGCGATTTGCCGTATATCGATAATGGAAAGATCGGGGTTGGCTGGTGTTTCGAAGTAGACAAGCTTGGTGTTCTTATCGGCCTTCCGTTCCAGCTCGCCAGGGAGCGTGAGGTCGGCGATGATGGAACGAATTCCGTAGCGGGGCAGGAGCGTCGTTATTACCGAATGGCTTGATCCATAGAGGGTTTTATGCGCCACGACCGAATCCCCCGGTTTCAGGAGACTGAAAAGGGTCGAGCTTATTGCCGCCATCCCCGATGCAAAGGCAACCGCACCGACGCCGTTTTCCAGGTCGGCCATCCTGTTTTCGAAGAGTCTGAGCGTAGGATTGTTTCCCCTGGTGTAGACGTAATCGTCGCTGCGAAAGCTCATAACATCATCCACCGCGGCGATGGAATCGAAGGTGAAGGTACTGGTCATGAAAATAGGCGGATTTAGCGCCTTTTCGGGATTGGGACCAGTGCTTCCTGCGTGGATTTGTCGGGTTTCGAAGCCGTGCCTGGAACTCATCGCAATTCCTCCTGCAAAACCTTCATTGCCTCGGCATAGGGGGGGCGTAGAATGCCCCTGTCCGTGATGATGGCGCTAATATGTGCTCCCGGTGTGACGTCGAAGGCTGGATTATAGACATCGACCGTTTCGGGGGCAATTTGAACACCACCGATATGGGTCACCTCTTCGGCACTACGTTCTTCAATGGGTATCTGGGATCCTGAGGAGATTTCAAAATCGATGGTGGAAACAGGAGCCACGATATAAAACGGAATACCGTGTTCTTTTGCACAGATGGACAACATATAGGTTCCGATCTTGTTACTGGTATCACCGTTGGTGGCAATTCTATCTGCACCAACCATGACAATGTCTATCTTTCCCTGTTGCATGAGAAATGCAGCGGCGTTGTCGGGAATGAGCTTTGCCGGAATACCCTCCTGGACAAGTTCCCATGCGGTAAGCCGTGCGCCTTGGAGTCGGGGGCGTGTTTCATCTGCGTAGACGAAGATGCTTTTGTCCCTGGAATAGGCCTGCCGAATAACCCCCAGGGCGGTTCCCCAACCCGCCGTTGCCAAGGCACCGGTATTACAGTGGGTAAGAATCCTTGCCCCTTCGGGGACCAGTTCGACTCCGTATTCTGCCATTCGGTGATTCGTTTCGATATCTTCTGCGTGGATGAGATCAGCCTCTTTTTTCAGACGCTCGGTAACGGATCTGCTGCCCTTAGCGCTCTCCTTGTCGGCAAGGGTATACATGCGCCTGATGGCCCATCGTAGATTGACAGCGGTGGGCCGGGTTGCCTCGAGAACATCACAGGCCTTCTTCAGTTCGCGTAAAAAGGCCTCACCTTCCAACGTTGAAAGATCCCTTGCCGCAAGATAAACCCCGTAGGCCGCAGTGGCTCCAATTGCGGGAGCTCCCCGCACCACCATATCTCGTATGGCGAACTCCACATCACGGTAATCGCTGCAGACGAAGATTTCGTAGTGTCCCGGGAGCTTACGTTGATCGATAAGGTGAAGAGCCCCCTTCTTAAACGCGATGGTTTCTATGCTTTGCATCTATTCGTTCTCCTCTTTTTATACTTTCTGTCGTCATCAACGCGAAATCAAACGAATTGCCGCCTCTTGTGCTTTTTTGATGATCTCCTCTTCGTCGAGGGTTTCGATTATTCCCCCTGTCATGATCACCTTGCCGTCACAGATAAGGGTGTCGATATCCGAGGGACCGGCTCCGTAAACAACGGCCGCAACCGGATCATGCAGCGGCCGCATGTGGGCCTTGTCCGTTCGCAGCAATAGGAGGTCGGCCGGGGCTCCTTCGCTGAGTGACCCTGCGGCTTCGGCAAGCCCCAATGCCTTTGCCCCTCCCTCGGTGGCTATCTGAAGGGCCTGTGCCGCAGGCATGGCCGTGGGATCACCTGCAACGGCCTTGGCGAGAATAGCCGCGAGATGAATCTCCTCAAGCATGTTTTGATTATTATTGCTTGCCGGACCATCGGTGCCGATGGCAAGGGATACCCCTGCCTCTATCATGGCTGCAGTTGGAGCGAATCCGCTGGCAAGCTTCAGATTGCTCGTCGGATTGTGTACGACATGGACTCCCTTGTCGGCAAGAAGCTCTATATCGGCCTCATCCACATGGACACAATGAGCGGCAATGGCCCTTCCTTCAAAAAGACCTGCCCGTTCGGCGAGAAATATTGGAGAGAGCCCGTAACGCTTTTTACACTCTTCTACCTCGCCGGAGGTTTCAGCCAGATGAATATGCAGCCCGCAACCCAGATCACGGGCCACCTCGGCAGCGGCCGAAAGGCAGTCGCCGTCACAGGTGTAGGGGGCATGGGGCGCAAGGTCCACGACAATTCTCCCATCGGCCTTTCCGTTGTAGCGATCGTAGAATTCCCGAAAGGATTGTAACTTTGGTTTACTTGTTTCCCCGTCGCCGGTAAGGCCCACCCCGATGTTTGCACGGAGGCCTGCTTCGGCTGCTGCGGCCGCTACCTGGTCCATGGAGAAATACATGTCGGCAAAGGCGGTAATCCCGCTATGGATCATCTCCACCATGGAGATAAGGGCCCCGATATGGACATCTTCTTCGCTCATCTTCTCCTCAATGGGCCATACCTTATCTTGAAGCCACTTCATCAGTTCAAGATCATCGGCAAGATTTCTGAGAAGACTCATGGAGACGTGGGTGTGGGCGTTAACCAAGCCGGGAAGGGCAAGGGCACCCCCTGCGTCAATGACGCGGTCGGGAGAAAAACTCTTCGGAATTTCTCCTATACTCCGGATGGTGCCTTCCCCGATTGCAATGCTGCCTCGGAGGAACTCTGCTCCTCCATTCTTCCACTGCATGATTTCGCAATTTTTGATTTCGATCTTCATCTGTTCCCCTTCGGCGGTATGCCTTTCTTGAAAATATCACCGATGGCAACGGAGGTCAAACTATCCTTCTTTCACCCATCTACCAACCTGGCAATGAACAGGGCTTTGGTGTATGATGGAGACATGAGTGCAAGCGCATTAATATTAATTGATATTCAGAACGATTTTTGTCCCGAAGGTGCCCTGGCCGTTACGGACGGGGATGCAATTGTCCCACCTATCAACCGTCTGCTTGACTCCCCCGGCCGTTCGGGATTCGGGAAGGTGGTGGCTACCGCCGATTGGCACCCCTTAGGCCATATTTCCTTTGCCTCCACCCATGAGGGGAAAAAGGTCAATGATCGGATAGAGGCCAACGGTATCACCCAAAATTTATGGCCGGTTCACTGTGTGGCAGGAACGCCTGGAGCCGATTTTCATCCCGTCCTGGATATCGACAGGGCCGATCTGATACTAAGAAAAGGAACCTCCCTCCATCTCGATTCGTACTCGGCCTTTTTCGAAAACGACGGAAAGACCCCTACCGGACTTCATGGCTATCTGCAAACCTGCGGAATCGATACGGTTTTTCTTGCGGGCCTTGCCCTGGACTGGTGTGTCTTTTTTTCAGCCCTTGATGCCCTTGCCCTTGGGTATAAAACGACGATACTGCAGGATCTTTGCAGGCCTGTCGATCAGCCTGCGGGTTTTTCCGATAAGCGGGTAGGGGAACTCAGGATGAAGGGTGTCCTCGTCAGTACATCGGAGAGCTTGATATGACAGAATGCGATGTCGAGGAGGCTGTTCCCGTCTCTCCTTTTTCGCTCATCATTTTTGGAGGCGCTGGGGACCTGAGCAGGAGGAAACTTTTTCCCACCCTGTTCAATGCCTTTAGCTCGGGAGAATTCCCTCAAACCTTTTCCATTGCTGCCTATGGACGGCAGGAACTGGATGACGGCCAATTTCGCTCTCTTGTACGTCAGTCTATTGAGGAGGAGTGCCCCGATCATCGGGCTGACGATCTCGACAGCTTTCTTTCCCGCCTCTATTTCCTTTACGGCCATTTTGAGAAGGCGGAGGGCTACGATCGTCTTGCGACGCTCATCGAATCTTTCCCCGATGCCGAACAGCTGCTCTACTATCTGGCTGTTCCCGAGGCAAGTTACGAAACCATTATCAATCAGATTGCCGCCTCTTCTCTGCCGACGGAAGCCGGGCGGGTGAAAATCATCATCGAAAAACCCTTTGGAAAGGATCTTTCCGGCGCCCGAAGGCTGAATATCCTTGTTGCCTCCGCCTTTCGGGAGGAGCAGATCTTTCGTATGGATCACTATTTGGGGAAGGAGACGGTTCAGAATATCAGCTTCTTCCGTTTTGCCAATGGTATTTTTGAGCCGATATGGAACCGCAACGGGATCGATTCTGTACAGATCACCGTGGGGGAAGATATCGGCATCGGCCATCGCGGAGGTTTCTACGAAAGGACCGGAGCAATCAGGGATATCTTTCAGAACCATCTCTTGCAGCTGCTTGCTCTTGTTGCAATGGAGCCTCCTACCGATTTTCACGCCGAACGGGTCAGGGATGAGAAGATCAAGGTGCTCCGCTCGCTTCGTCCCGTCTCCGTCGACGAGGTTGCCGACTGCTCGGTGGTTGGGCAGTATGCTGCGGGGAGCATTGCAGGTAAAAAGGTGCCGGGCTATCGCGAGGAGGACCGAGTCGATTCCGCCTCTGTCGTTCCCACCTTTTTCGCTGCAAAGGTCTATATCGATTCCTGGCGCTGGGCAGGGGTTCCCTTCTACCTGCGTACCGGTAAGCGTTTCCCTGTAAAGGGAACGGAGATCATCTTACAGTTCAAGCAACCCCCGCTTAAGCTTTTCCGCGACGACTGCAACCCCTTAGAACCCTCGTTTCTCAGGATTGTTATTCAGCCGGAGGAGATGATTGATCTGCATATCGGCGTAAAATACCCGGAAGCCGCCAATATGCTCTATCCCGTAGACCTTCGCTTCAGTTATAGAGAAACCTTCGGGACCCGGGCCATCCCTCCCTACAGGAGGCTTATCCTCGATGCCATGCGGGGAGATGCCTCGTTGTTTGTTCGTCAGGATGATGTGGAGGCTTCCTGGTCCTTTACCGATCCGTTTGTTAGCTACTGGGAGTCTCGGGATTCGATTCCGTTCTATCCCGCAGGAACCTGGGGGCCTGGTGAGGCCCACGATTTGATCGAACGAGAAGGCAGGCACTGGATAGAGCCTCTGGGGGTAAAATGAATTTTCTTGCGGTACAAGATGCCGATCATGCGGCGCGACTAATCTATGGGCGTATCGAAGCCTTGGTTTCCGCTTCCCAATACCCCGTCGTTGTTGCCGTGCCCGGAGGAACTTCTCCCTTACCGCTGTTCCATCTTTGGCGGGATGAAGGGAAGAGCAGGGGAACCTCCTTCTGGGAGCCCCTGGTTTTGATACAGGCCGATGAGCGCATCGTGCCTCAGACCCACCCCGACAGTAATGCCCGCCTTATTCGGGAACACCTGACAGGCGGCTGGAAAGGGCTTGAACAACGCTTTCATCCTTTTCCGCCCGATGCCGATCCTCGCGATTTTCTTGTTCAGGTGCTCGGTTCAGGATCTCAAGGTTCTGATGAGCGGCTTGCGCCACCGACCTTGACGCTTCTCGGGCTTGGGAACGATGGCCATGTCGCCTCCCTCTTTCCCTGTTGTCCCGCCGATTGGAAGCGGCGCGAAGAGGCCTTTATCTCCGAATCCCCCAATCATCCCCATCGCCGCATTACCCTCTCTTTTCCCTGGATCAATGCCGGTTCCGAGATAGTGCTCCTTGCGTTGGGTGAAAAAAAACGAACCGCCATCGCTCGCTTCCTTTCGGGCGACGATAGCGTTCCAGCCGTCTCTCTTGCCCTGAATAAGCTCACCCTTGTTTCCGATATTGTTTCTTCTGATGGAAGATTAATAGGGCCTGGAGTCGTTTAGGCTTCCGGCTCTTCATCCTGGTCATCCTTGCCTTCATCCTCGTTTTCGATGAGGTGAAAAGGGGTGACCTTGTGCCGTAAACCGAGTTCGTCGGCAGGATCGCTCTCTTTTAACTCCTCTATGAGGGAGACGGTCTGAAAAGGGATCATGATATGGTCTGCTTCCCCGAAGGCCTTTGTGAGTTCATCCCGACTGGGATCGATGATGAGGCCGTTGCTTTCCGGAAGGATAAGCCCTTTCATGGAGACGAAGTAGGGATGAGTCAAATCAAGACTGGTCGCCTTTATGGCAACCTCTTTTTTGTTCCAGGTAAAATGAATTCGGTACACAGACATCACCGAGCCTCCATAAAAAAAGATGGTAGCAGATTGTTCTTGCTTGGCCAATAGCGCGTCACAGCGAGGAAACGAACGAGGCAATTCCGCTGAGGAGCATCTGTATTGCCATGGTGGTGAGAATCATTCCCATCAGCCGCTCGATCGCCTTAATTGCACGGGGTCCGAGAAGTTTGCTCAAGGTTTCGGCACTGATGAGGATAAGTGCACTGAGACTCCAGGCGATGAGAAGGGCGAGAAACCAGAGAAGTATTTTCTCCGGTGCCTGAGTGGAAAAAAGGATGACCATTGCCATCGCGGAAGGGCCGGCGACCAGGGGGACCGCAAGAGGCACAACAATAGGTTCACTTTCCGGCTGCTGTTTGTCTCCTCCGCCGCCTGTTGGAAAGATCATTTTCACCGCAATGAGAAACAGAATCGTTCCCCCCGATATGCTTAAGGCCGGTTCGGTGATCTGCATTCCCTCAAGAATATATTTTCCAAAGAAGAGAAAGAGCATAAGAATGACGAGGGCGATAAGCATTTCACGAATGATAATCTTTTTTCTTCGTCGCTGGGGAACCGAGGCGAGGACCGAAAGAAATGTTGCAATGTTTCCGAAGGGGTCCATGATGAGGAATAGTGTTGCGGCGGCTCCATAGAGGGTAAGAGGACTCATAGTTTGTCACACCTCTTTGTGGGTTTCGTAGAAAGCGAGTATCTCGGGCAGTGTGGTCTCGAAGGCCTCCACCACCACAGGATCAAAATGACTACCCTTGCCGTTTCGTATGATTCCTAGGGATTTTTCCACAGAAAAGGGCTCTTTATACGAACGCCTGCTTGTCAATGCATCGAATACATCGGCAATGGCGGTAATTCTTCCCGCAAGGGGAATGGATTCCCCCCTCAATCCGTCGGGATAGCCGCTGCCGTCCCATTTCTCATGATGACTTTTGATGATGTCGATGGCGGTCCTCAGCAGTGAATGCTCCATCGTTTTCCGCAAGCCTCTGTCCATCGACCAAATCACCTCTTCTCCTATGGTGACATGACTTTCCATGATGTTTCGTTCTGCAGGGGTGAGAGGTCCCGGCTTTAACAGAATGGAATCAGGGATACCTATCTTACCGATATCGTGGAGGGGGGCAAACCAGAGTATTTCCCGGATGAACCTGGGCGATATCGAGTAGGTTCCCGAATTAAGAATCTGGCGGGCGATAAGATAGCTGTAACGGGCCATTCGAAGAATATGAAGGCTCGTTTCGTTATCTTTTTTTTCCGTCAGCTTTACGAAGGCGGTGGCAGATTCTGCTACGACCTGCTGAAGGACAAAGGTGTAGTAAAGGTTCTGCTTTATGGTATAGGCGATTCTTTTCGCATGATATGCATGGTTCTTACGGTATGCATCTTTCAACCTGCTCGAGATAAAAAAGAAGCCGACGCATCGAGTTTCGAAGAACAGCGGAACGGTTATGCTCGCCCTGATCCCCTCTTCGAGAATCTTCCCGGTCGATATCGATGCATGTACTGTCTTGTAATGAGCCTCAAGATCGTTAATGATCCTCGGCTCTTTCTGTGCGATGACCCTGGCCAGGGTTGTGCTGTTTATGTGCTCCGTAAACCCAGGTTCGAGCACGACTTTTTCCATGGAACTGATGGCCGCCTCTGCAATGACGATTCCCTGGGTATCGAGAAAGGCAACCGAAATGCGATCGCATGGAATTTTATCCCCTATTAGCTCCTTTACCATGGGAAGGAGCGCTTCGATGTTTGTCTGTAGCTCCATCTCCCGCAGGGTTCGATCCTGATCGATCTGTTCGGTGAAACGCCTGACCGCCTCGTTTAAGCGCCGCCCCTCTTCCCATTTCGGGGGAATGAGTTCAAGTCGATCCTGCTCATAGTTGAGAACCTGTTGCATAGACTCAAGACCTCTGCCAATCTGTCCGTAGAAGTAGTGTGTCGCACTCCTGAGGCTCAGGGTTACCACAAGAAGAATGACGATAGCCGCCAGGTTGAGGATGATATCAAGGGCTGCGATGGAGATGAGCCACTTTCTGTTTTGATAAAAACGGGTGGACAGGTTTCGTGCAACAGAACCGACCACATCGACGGCTTGATCAAAACTTATGCTCCCCTCCTTCAGCTTCGCCACAAGGCCATGTAGATCGTCTGTCGGCTCGGCTCTTCCCCTTGTAATCGCCGGGGTTTCGGAAAGGGCGTCCAGACGCTCCTCAAGGCGGTCGAAACTTCGCTGCTCCGGCGGCATAAGTCTGATATGGTGCAATTCAGTGATTACCCCGTTGACCTTATTCAGGGCCGCCCGGTAGTCGGTACCCATTGTCTCAAATCTTACGGCGGTAACCGAAAAAATGATGACCAGCACTAGGATGAAGAGCAATAAAAAAAGCAAAAGGTAAAGGCGGCGTGTTGTCAAACTCGAAAGTGTTTTCATATGTAGACTATACGGTCTCCCATTTCCCTTGTTCGGCTGCCCTGAAAAGGGCCAATATGACGGCGGTGTTATGCCTGCTGTTTTCCAGAGGCACAGGTACCTCTCTTCCTGTTCGGATGGCTTCGGAGAAGGCCTCCAGTTCGAGGGTGTACTGATCTACAGCGTCGAAAGAGATCGTCTGTAGCTGTTTATCCGCTTTCGTGCCGGAGAGTAGAATAGTGGCCTTTTCCGTGGGGGAAGGGTTGAAAGGCATGGGAATCTCAAGCGTTCCCTTTGTTCCGAAAAACCGAATATGCTGATAACTGTTTGTCTGTGTTCCGCAGATGAAAGAGAATTGCCCGGAAGGGAATTTCAGTATGGCCGATGCAAGTCGATCGATACCGAATTGGGGGTCGCTTTCCACGATCGCACAGACCGATTCTGGCTCTTCTCCAAAGAAGAGACGGCTGGTGAAAACCGGATACACACCGATGTCCCACAAACCTCCTCCTCCCTTGTTGTACATGTTCCTGACATTTTGAGGATTATCGTTGTAATAGGTAAAACTTCCCTGACCTCCGGTCAGCGTCCCCAGGACTCCTTCATTTTTCAGTTTTACGGCAGCCTCCCACTGAGGATGGCTTTTTACCATGAAGGCTTCACCAATCTTCATTCCTGTTTTGTCTCTGGTTCTGATTATCGCATCGATCTCCTCCAGAGAAAGGGCGATGGGCTTTTCACACAATACGTGCTTGCCTGCCTCCATTGCCGCGATCGCCCATTGTGCATGGAGATGATTTGGCAAGGGAATGTAGAGTGCATCGATGTCGGGATCCTGCAGCAGCGCTTCATAGCTCCCGTAATAGTTCTTTATGCCGAGGAATTCGGCCGCTTCCTGCGCCTTTTCTTCCGATCTGCTGGCAATGGCTGTTATTTCAAGCTGTCTGGATTTCTGAGCCGCGGGAATAACACTTTTTTGTGCAATATTTGCGGCACCGAGGACTCCCCATCTGATTTTCTCGTTGATTGTTTTCATAGGTAAAGTATAACCAATCTCTCCGATCATGCAAGCTTCTCTCCGATTTTACGGAGACAACGTCGTATAGGATTGGTATAGGATAAGGATGTGGAATAAGGAAGGGACTTGCAAAAAAATGTGTTTCTCGGGTATACTCCTCCTATATATGGGTCAAGCAAGGATAATGCGGAGTATAGGCAACGAAAAGCATCCGGTGGGAAACGGGATGCATCTTCCGTCCTGTTTTTCCGATGAATTTTTTATGATTAATCAACCGGCCGTTGTGCCGGTTTTTTTTTGCCCCAATGTTATTAAGGAGGAAGGATGAATACCAATACGTTTCAGGGGAGGACCCTGGCAGTTATCAGGGACTTCAGTCAGGAAGAACGGCTTTATCTTTTTTCGCATACTCGAAGATTGAAGCAGGCACTTTTGGAGGGCGACAGGAAAACCGTCGATGAGTATCGTATCGACGACGGCGACTTCGGTATCTACGAGGTATTTCTGGAGGACAGTACTCGGACAAAGGAGTCGTTCAAAAATGCGGCCCAGTTTCATGGAGTCAAACTCAACAGCCTCGATGTCGGACACAGCTCCATCAATAAAAAAGAGAGCTATGCCGATACCTTCAATACCCTTTGCGGCTATGATAATAAGATCTTTATTGTCCGCAGTACCTTGGAAGGGGTTTGCCGATGGCTTGAAGAAAACGGAAAGGAGTTTGCTCGCCGGAACGGACTTTCCGTGCCCCCCGCCTTCATCAATGCCGGAGACGGTAAGCACGAACATCCGACTCAAGAGCTGCTCGATGAGTTCAGCTTCCTTGAACAGCTTGATTGGGACGAATCCAGGCTGCATATTGCCCTTGTAGGAGATTTGTATCACGGCAGAACGGTTCACTCGAAGGTCGACGGTTTAAAGCTCTTTGGTTCGGTCTCGGTTGATCTGATTGCACCGAAGGAACTTGCCATGCCCGAATACTATGTCAGGAAAATGGAAGAGAACGATTTTGCTGTCCGCACTTTTTCTTCCATCGAAGAGTATCTTTCCCAATCGAATACGGCACCGATCTGGTATTTTACCCGTCCACAGTTAGAACGAATGGGTGACGATATTCTGAAACGGCAGGATGAACTCCGCAGCAAAATCGTTTTTCGAAGGGAGTTCCTTTCTAAAATCGCTGACGGAACGAAATTTTATCATCCCCTTCCCCGACACAAGGAGCACCCGACCATTCCCACCTTCCTTGACGATACCGAGCTCAACGGCTGGGAGAATCAGTCGATCAACGGGAAATTGATCCGTATCGTACTGCTCTCTCTCATCGCCGGAAAAATCGGACACGATTTTGTCCCTAAGGCAGAAAAGCCTCTTGCTTCGGTCGATGATGAGCCCTTCCTTCAGGATGTCCCCGTTGCCCAGGATGGGCCGCCGAAACAGTATGCCGAGGGGGTAAATCCTATCTCAGACGGTATCGTGATCGATCATATTTGCCGGGGGGACAGCGAGCAGGAGATCAGAGAGCATATGGCACGAATCATCGGGGTGCTCAAGCTCTACGGAAAGGGCGGCGAGTGGGTAACCAGCAGCCGCATCGCTCCCGGTACCATGAAAGGAATCATTTTCCGCCCCGGTTTCTCGGGTTTTGACGGGAAGCAAATGAAGCAGCTTGCGGCCATCGCGCCGGGGAGCACCCTCAACATCATCCATGAAAGCAGGGTGGTCAAAAAACTGCGGCTGCACATGCCGCCGCGGATCTACAATTTCGACACCATCAGTTGTAGTAATACGGCATGTATCAGCCACCCCTCAAACGGTGAGTCGGTCCCTGCCGAGTTTTTCCGGGTTGCAGGAGATATTTTCGTATGCAAATATTGCGAGAAGCCACACACCTTCAAGGAGATCTGGAAATGAACAGCAGGCATAAAGCACATGAATATGCGGTTGCTCTCGCAGAGGCAAGCCTTACCATAGGGGCAATCCGCCTGAGCCCCGAGAAACCCTTTCTCTGGGCGTCCGGCTATCATATGCCGATTTATAATGATAACCGAATGCTGCTTTCTTCTTGGGAATCCCGAAACCTGGTGGCATCTGCCTTTCGTCTCATGCTCGAAGAGGAAGACGGCTTCGACATCATCGCCGGTACAGCTACCGCAGGAATCCCCCATGCAACTACGCTGGCCGATCTGCTCAGGCTTCCTCTGGTCTATGTCCGTTCTTCATCCAAGGGCCACGGCATGGGCAACCGGATAGAAGGGATTGCATCCCCGGATGATCTTGCGGCCAAGCGCCTCGTTTTGGTAGAGGACCTTATATCCACCGGCGGCAGCAGTATTGCCGCCCTTAATGCCCTTCGGGAATGCGGGGCCGAGGTACCCCTCTGCCTCGCCATCTTTTCCTACGGCCTGGATAAGGCGGCCGATGCCTTCTCGACCTTAGATCCGGCATGCCGCTGCCATCCCATTCTTGATTACAACACGCTTATCGACGTGGCCCGCCGCCGTGGTGATATTGATTCGGAAGAAGAGAAGCAACTTCGCAGCTGGAGAAGCGATCCCTTTGGATGGGGAGAAAAAAACGGTTTCCCGCCGAAAAAAGGAGAGTGAGATGTATATAGAGTCATTGCGTACAAGTGCGCAGAAACAGGGCAATATCGTCTGTCTCGGATTGGATCCGCTGCCCGAGCACTTTCCCTTTGAAGAGCTTCCTCCGGCCCAACGGGTGATAAAGACCTTCGAAACCCTTTTTGACCGTATGATCACCCGTTCGCTCTATCCCGCTGCCTTTAAGCCGAATATCGGTTATTATCATCGGCTGGATCGGCCTCGTGAGGGAAATTTTTCGGGAAGTAAGACCCTTGCACAGGTCTTGACGATGATCGAGGAAGCCTTTCCCGGTGTTCCCGTCATCCTCGACGCAAAGCGGGGAGACATTGCAAGCAGCAGTGCGAACTATGCCCAGGAGGCCTTTGCCTGCTGGAAGGCCGATGCTGTGACAGTAGCCCCCTACATGGGCAGTGATTCCACCGGTCCCTTTGTCTCCTGGTGCGAAAAGGGAAAGGGGGTCTATATCCTGAACCGTACCAGTAATCCCAGTGGCGCGGAGCTCCAGAACTTGGAACTTCGTGACGATGCGGGAGGACTTGCTCCGCTCTACATGACGGTAGCCCGGGCCATAGCCGAGAGCGCCGCTCGCTTTCCCGGCTGCGGGGCTGTGGTCGGGGCTACCAATCCCCAGGAGCTTGGCCGTCTCTCCGCTTTTTACGCATCGAAGCAGGTTCCTCTCCTTATTCCCGGTGTCGGCGGCCAGGGGGGCAGTGCCGGGGTGACGGTCCGCACGCTTTCGCAAAGCGGCTATCCCATCGATCTTGCACGAATAAACTCATCCAGCGGTATCACCCATCCCTGGGTGAAGCAGAAACTTGCTCCTCCCCCGGATTGGGATAGGCTTTCCACCGATGCCCTTGCCCGGCTCATTGAGGAGATCAGCCGTGAGTTCTGAGAAAGATCGCTTCGGCCTTTCCTGGCCGAAAGATGCCGGCAGCAGGCGGGAGGCGCTTCGAAGTCGGCTCGGTTGCGGCGAAGGGCGTTTCGGTGGTTTTGCCACGGTAAGCGGTATCCTCTCAACCCGCCCTGAGATGATTCGGGAACTCGATCGCCGTATCCCCGGTTTGGTGATGATTACCACCAAGAGCTACCAGCTTGTCCCGAATCCGGGGAACCGGGAGCCTATCATCGTCGAGACCTCCGCAGGCTCTTTTGGAAACGCCGTAGGTCTGCGCAATCCCGGGATGGAAAAGGCTCTCGAAGAACTGATTCGCCTCAGAAGTTCCTGGAAGATGCGTGCGCTGCTGAACGTAAGCCTCTCCGGCAGCAGCCCGGAGGAGTTCGTTCGTCTTGCCGAGGGCTTTTCCCCTGTTGCGGACACCCTTGAACTCAACTTTTCCTGTCCCCATGCTGCGCCGGGCTACGGCATGAGTATCGGGGTCGATCCTGAGCTTGTGGAGCGTTACGTCAAGGCAATCCGTGAGGTGACGGACCTTCCGCTTCTTCCAAAGCTCACGCCCAACACCGAGGATATCGGGGCTGTGGCTGAAGCGGCAATGAGGGCGGGGGCCGACGGCCTTGTTGCGGTCAACACCTTCGGACCCGAGCTCTACATCGAAAAACACTCCGGTAAGCCGATACTGATGAACATCCACGGAGGAAAGGGCGGAAAGTCAGGACGTTGGATTCACCGCGAGGCCGTGGAAAAGGTTCGGAGCATCAGAGAGCAGGTCGGGGCAGATCCCCTTATCATCGGTATGGGCGGGGTCGAAGATGCGACGGGCGTGATCGCCATGCGGGAGGCCGGGGCCGATGTCGTTGGCATCGGCAGCGCCTTTGCCATGGTGAGGCCTGAAGATTGGGAGGGATGGTTCGAGGAACTTGCCCCCTCGGATGGGGCAGAAAAAAACGGACGTACGGCTGTTCCAAGGATAGAAAAGCCTCAGATGGTCTATCGTCCCTATCGGATACGCTCGGCGCGGTCGGGAATCGGGGGCTTGCGTCGAATCACCCTCGACGGAAGGGTTCCCTTTGAGGCCGGGCAGTTTGTGTTCCTCTGGATTCCCGGAGTAGGGGAGAAGCCCTTTTCCGTCGCCCTTTCCGATCCTCTCACCTTTTTGGTTCGTGAGCGGGGCGAGATGACCCGTGCTCTCTGTGCCCTGGAAGCGGGGGATACCCTGTACATGCGGGGAATGTACGGCAGCGGCGCAAGGCTTCCTGCTACCCGGCGGGCCTGGATCCTTGCCGGGGGAACGGGACTTGCCGTGGTTCCCACCCTTGCCTCTGCCCTATCCGGCAGGGGAAGCAAGCTTTCGATTTTCATGGCCCTTTCCGATCGGGAAGCGGCGGCAGGGACGATGCGTGATGCCGACACCCTCTTTTCCAAAGAACTTTCCGCTTTGGGATCATACCAGGTGGTTCAGGACGATGGGGTGATCGGCAGGGCTGTCAAGGTTTTCGCCGGCGAGCTTGCTGCAGAGGGATCGGCGGCGGAGAGTGCCCTTTATGTTATCGGCCCGGCCCCCTTCATGGAGGCCGCAGCAGCAACAGGCCGGGCCGCCGGGATTCCTGCGGATCGAATCAGCCTCAGCATAGAGACATCCACCCGTTGCGGTGTGGGGCTCTGTGGCGAATGTGTCTGTGCCGGAAAGCTCACCTGCAGAGAGGGAACCTTTTTCACCCTTACCGAGCTTGAGGTGCGGGGCGTAAAGCCGGGAGATTTTTCCGATGATCATTGATCCTCATGTTCACCTTCGCGACTGGGAACAGATAGACAAGGAAAGCCTGTACCACGGCATGGAGAGTGCCATGCTCTGCGGGGTCTCTGCCCTTTTCGATATGCCCAACTGTCAGCCGCCTTTAATCGACGAGTATCATATCCGCAGGCGACTTTCCGATGCCGCAGGGGCCGCAGAGATGCTCTCTGCACGTACCGGAAAATCCGCGCCCTTTTATGCCCTTTACGGGGGGCTTACTTCTGACGGAGACCAGGTTGCCGAGATGGTAGCCCTCTGGCGGGAACTTTTCCCCCGGCTCATCGGTATGAAGCTTTTTGCCGGTCGATCAACCGGCTCTCTGGCCGTTGTTGAAAAAGAACGGCAAGAAGCGATTTGGAAACGTCTTGCCCGGGAATCATATAAGGGCCTTGTAGCGGTCCATTGCGAAAAGGAGGGGCTCTTTTCCCCTGAGCTTTGGGACCCTGCGAAGCCTTCCACCCACTCCCTGGCCCGTCCTGAGGAGGCGGAAGTTGCTTCGGTCGCCGATCAGATAGCATCCGCACGACTGGCCGGCTTTTCCGGAACACTTCATATTTGCCATATCTCCTCACCTGAGGCCCTTCACCTGGTTGAAGAGGCAAGGAAGGCCTCGGCTGCCGGCGAGCTTTCCTTTCGCATCACATGTGGGGCGACCCCTCACCATCTGCTTCTGGACAGCTCACTGGTTCCGGAGGGAGAAGAGGGGCTGCTTTTTAAGGTCAATCCCCCCTTACGCTCTCCCGAGAGCAGGAGCGTGCTTTGGAATGCTCTTGTGAACGGACGAATCGATTGGATCGAGAGCGATCATGCACCCCACCGTATCGATGATAAGCGGAAGGGCTTTGCTTCCGGCCTTCCATCCTTGGTTGCCTGGCCCCTCCTCATAAGGGAGATGCGGCGAGTCGGTACGACAGAGGAGAAGATCGAGATGCTCACCGCCGGGAATGCTATCCGCTGTTTCGGCCTTGAGTCCGGGGAGTTGTCCGACTATTCAAAGGAAAGCGCAGGACCGGATGATGCAGCCATTCACGCCCTTTGTGGACGTTATGAGGCAAATGCTTGGAGTAGATACTTGACCTTCTGATCTACTCCGGTGCAAAGTGGGCGGATATGGACAGATCAAAAATGATGGGCACGGGGAGTATACCTCGCCTCTTGCTCAACTTCTCACTGCCTGCCATCGCCGGCATGATGGTACAGGCTACCTATAACATCGTAGACAGAATCTACATCGGAAACGGGATTGGCCCCATGGGAATTGCCGGTGCCACCGTGGGTTTTCCCGTTATGCTCGTTATTATGGCCTTTGGTATGTTGATCGGAATCGGTGGAGCGTCGGCACTCTCTATCGCCCTGGGGAAAAATGACCGGGAGTTTGCCCGCAAGATACTGGGGAACTCCTTTACACTGCTGATCATTGTCTCTCTTCTGCTTATGGTCCTTGGGTTGATCTTTCTTGATCCCATGTTGAAGCTTTTCGGGGCCAGTGAACAATCGCTTCCCTATGCCAGGGATTATCTGAGCGTTATCCTGCTCGGTGTCCTGGTCAATCAGATTGGATTCGGTCTCAATAACTTTATTCGAGGCGAAGGAAATCCTCGGGCGGCCATGATCACCATGCTGATTGGGGCGGGAATCAACATCATCCTTGATCCTGTTTTTATCTTTGTGCTCGATATGGGGATTCGCGGAGCAGCCATAGCAACGGTTATCAGCCAGTTTGTCAGCAGCCTTTGGGTCCTCAGCTACTTCTTCGGTCCGAAAAGTGTTCTCTCCATCACCCTTGCCGGGATGCGTTTGGATCGGACCACCGTGTTGCGAATATTTGGACTCGGCAGTGCCCCCTTTGTTATGCAGCTGACCTCCAGCGTGTTTAACATGATTCTCAACAACCAACTGCAACGATACGGTGGTGATCTTGCGATTAGCAGCATGGGGATCATCTATTCCATACTCATGTTCATTATGATGCCTATTTTCGGCCTGAACCAGGGAGCCCAGCCTCTGATCGGCTACAACTACGGAGCACGTTCCTTCGCCCGCGTACGGCATACCATTTGGCTTGCCATCTTTGCCGCCACGGCAATTACCAGCCTCGGCTTCTGCCTTGCCCAGCTTTTTCCCTCAAAGCTGATCGCTTTCTTTGCTCCGGGGAACGATAACCTTCTTGCCATGGCCGTTCCTGCCATTAGGAAATTCTTTCTGATGTTGCCGTTAGTGGGGTTTCAAGTGGTTTCCTCCAACTATTTTCAAGCCACCGGCCAGCCTCAGAAGGCTATGATTCTTTCCATGAGTCGTCAGGTGCTGTTCCTCATTCCGCTTATTGTTTTTTTGCCCTCGTTTCTCGGATTGAACGGAATTTGGTTTGCGCCCCCTATTTCCGATTTTCTTGCCGCGATGGTCACCGGATTTTTCTTTTTGCGAGATCTTGCACTGTTAAAAAAAGAACCGCTTTTCACCGAGGCGCAAAACGGGTAGAATAGCGTGCGACTGGACTTTACGATTCTGACCAGAAGGGGAGGGGCTTGTAATGCAAAATGTGGTGATTGTTGGAACCGTGGCCGACAATCCTGTTGTGGAAGATGTAGCCCATCATCTCCAGCAGCACGAGGATTACTCCGATCTTATTAGTCTGAAAAGTTTTGTGAACACCGAATTTTGTCCCCGTTTCATCATTTCCGACAGATCCAACGACCAGCCCGGCAGGCAGCTCGAAGGGAAGGCCGTTGTGATCATCAGCACCAATTACGGGAGCAGCAGCCGGGATGAGCTTGCGATGCGTACGCTCCTTATTGCAAGGGCTGCGCGGGACAACGGGGCCGATAAGGTGATTCTTCTCGAACCCGATCTGTTTTACAGCGCTCAGGACAGGGGGCCGAGACGCGAGCACGGTTATACCGCCTTCGTGAGAAACGAAGAGGATTATCAGAAATTCGACGGCCAGCCCTTTTCCGCCCGCCTCTATGCCGATCTGCTCAAGGCGGCGGGGGTCGATGAAATCGTGACCGTGCACAACCATTCTGTTTCCGTTCAGGCTATTTTCATGGACCGTTTTGAGGGGCGCTTTCATAATCTTCTTCCCGATGATCTCTATGCGGACTACATCAGCGATTCCGATGTTGTTTCACAGAAGGGAATGGTACTCTGTGCTCCCGACAAGGGCGCACTTGATTTCGTGCGACGTGTGAAAAAGTCCGTCGGAAGAGATGATGTTCCCCTTGTCTTTCTTGACAAGTGCCGTAAAGACGAACGATGTGTGGAGATCGATCTGTCGCCCGAATCCGAGATCGCGCTTTCCGATCTTGCCGGAAGGGATATCGTCATTATCGACGACATGGTCCGAACGGGAAATACCATCATCGAGGCGTGTCGTCTTCTCAAGAGCGCCGGTCCGAATCGTATCGTCTTTTTCGTAACCCACTTCTATTCGAGCCGGGAGTGCAGAAGCAATCTCAACGATTCCGTTCTCGATGAGATTGTTACCACCAGTACCATCCCCGAGATTTTGAATCGGGATGTACAGGGACGTTTGCGACATAAGATGGTTGTCCTCCAGCTTTCCCGCTGGATAAGTAACTACCTTTTGCGGATCATTCAGCCCGATTCGACTCCTCTTCCGCCCCCCTTCTACAACGAGGATATGTCCAGCAAGAACCCCCGTTGGAAGGGACATATGGGCCCACTTTTTTCTGTAAGATAGGATAATACTCTATGGCAAAACAGGTACCCGACACCTTCCGTGTGGCAATCATTTGTGGAAAACTGGGTGATGTTGACGGTGTTTCTCTCGAGGTCGACAAGTGGATTGACGTCCTTCTCGCCCAGGGGCATGAGATCTATACCTTTGCGGGCTTCTACCCGAAACCCCTCTCCTCGATACCCGAGGAAAGGCAGTTTGTTGTTTCCGATCTCCGTTTCGGTAGTGAGGATCAACTCGAGTATGAGAATTGGTTTTTCCCCCATCTTCGCAGCGGCCCTTTTCGGCTTTCCGACGACCGTAAGGAGCGTTTGCTTGAGAAGCTTGAGGATCAGGGGAATAGGCTGGCAAACGAGCTCTTCGGTATGATTCAGCGCTATGGTATCGATGTGATCATCGCACAGAATACAAATGCCATGCCGATGGCACTGCTTGCGGGTATGGCGGTATACAAGCTTTCGACGGAGCGGCGGGTCGCCACCATTTTCCATCACCACGATTTCTGGTGGGAACGGAGTCGTTTCAGCCACAATCATATCGAAGAACTCCTCGGCATGATCATGCCCCCCGCCGAACCGGGGCTCGAACATGTGGTTCTTTCAAGTTATGCCGAACATATCCTGCGCTCCTTTAAGCGGGTTCATCCCCGGGTGATTCCCAATTGTGAGGATTTTGAGCATCCACCGAAAAAGGATGATTATAACGGCCATTTTCGCGCCGAACTTGGTTTTTCCGATGATGATATCCTCATTATCCAGCCGACGCGAATCGTCAGAAGAAAGCGGATCGAGGACTCGGTGGAACTGGTTGGGCGCTTCCTGCTCCGTTATCCGGAGCTGGCCTCCAGGGTGCGTTTCGTCATCAGCCTGTACCAGGGAGATGAACCCGATCAGGACTACATCGGTCAGATCCGTTCCATGTGTAAGGATCGAAAGATTGATTTACGGCTCATCAGCGACAGGGTCGCCGCTCAGCGAGGAAATGATGAACAGGGGCGGATGATGTTTACAAATCGGGATGTGCTGGTCAATGCCGATCTGGTCACCTATCTCCCCGTCTGGGAAGGGTTCGGCAATGCACTTCTGGAAGCGGTTGCAGCAAAGGTGCCGATCGTGACGACAACCTACCTGGTCTATAAAACCGATATAAAGATTGCCGGTTTCGATAATATCGAAATACGTGATATCTACGACGAAGAAAACCGCCTCATTATCCCCGATTCTGCGGTAGAAGAGATGCATCGGCTTCTGCAGGATGGTGAACGAAGAGCGCGAATGGTTGAGCACAACTTTGAGGTGGGTGCCCGTGAGTTCGGGCTTGCAAGCCTCCGGCGTCTTCTCAGGGAAACCTTTGACGACTACGGCGATGAGATTCGTGCAAGCCGAAAAAGGATCGAGAAGAGCCGAAGGGAATATCCGGTATAGCCGTAAGCAGCGAGATCTTTCCTCACAAGCTCCTCATAAGCTATAGAACGCAGGGCGACGGTCTTCAAAGAGGTCGTTCAGCGCCGTTACCGCCTTGTTTTTTGCCTTCCGGGGATCGATATCGGCATAGATGATTTCGTTTGCTCCCTTTTCGCTTCCTTGCGCGCGGGCGAGAAGCGATCCGTCGCAGGAGACGATTTGGCTTGCACCGGTATAGGAAAGCTCTCCCGCCGCTCCTTTCTCTCGCCCTGTCCTGTTTGCCAAAAGCCAGAAGACCCGGTTCTCCAGTGCCCTGACACGACTTGTAAGCTGGCCGTACTCCGGAAGCACCAGGTTGGAGGGATGGCAGATGATCTGTGCTCCCTTTAGGGCCAGGGTCCGTGCCGCTTCGGGGAACATATGGTCGAAACAGATCAGAAGCCCGATCTTTACCCCGTCGACGTCGATCAGGGCGAAGGGGGCCTCGCCGGACTGAAAGAACTCCTTCTCCTTATAAAAGAGATGGACCTTGCGGTAGCTTCCCTCAAGCCCCTGTGGACCAACCATAATGGCGCTGTTGTAGAGTTTCCCGCCGGAAGCCTCGGGAATACCGACGACATATCGGGCACCGGTTTTCTTTGCAAGAGATGTGAGAGCCTCAGCTGTTTTTCCCTCCGCCTCTTCGGCAAGAGAGAGCAGCTGCTTTGGGGATGCAAAGTTATAACCGCTGACGGCGAGCTCGGGCAGCACCACAAGCTCTGCATCGATGGACGCTAAAAGCTCGACCATCCGTTTGCGGTTTTCTTCCGCCTCTCCCAGGCGGGGTTCAAACTGGCAGATGGCCACCTTCATCAGCGGTAAGCCTTCTCGTAGATCGCAATGACATCCTGCGTGTTCAGCGGGGCTCTGTCCATTTCAAAGAGTCCTCCCATGGTGTTACGGGCATTTTGTGCATACGCAGGGATCTGGGCCTTCTCAAGGCCGTAGTCGGACATCTTTAGTTCATCGACTCCACACGCCCTTTGGAGTTTTTCCAGGGCCGTGACCATCAACATGGCACGATCAGCCTCTGGTACTGCGGAGGTCTCCTCTCCCATGGCCTCGGCAAGCGTTGCAAGCCGCTGGGGGACTACCGATGCAAAGTGGGTGAAGTAGGCCTTGCTAAGCATGATAAGCCCGGCCCCGTGGGGGAGTTCGGGCTTAAAGGCGCTTAGCGCATGCTCCATGCTGTGCTCCGAGGTACAACTTGAGGTAGATTCCACCATCCCCGAAAGGGTGTTGGCCAGGGCAACCTTACTTCTTGCCTCGATGTCGTTTCCATCCGCAACGACCCTGGGGAGGTATCGGCTGACCAGTCGTACGCTTTCAAGGGCGTAGAGGTCGCTGATAGGCGTGGCAATATTGGCGATATACCCCTCTGCTGCATGAAAGAAGGCATCGAAGCCCTGGTAGGCGGTCAGTTTTGGCGGGACCGAAAGCATAAGTTCGGGATCGACGATGGAGAGGGTGGGGAAGGTGTCGGGGGTGCCGAAACCGATTTTTTCATTTTTATCCTGGTTGGTGATAACGGTCCAGGGATCTGCCTCGGTACCGGTGCCTGCGGTGGTCGTTATCGCAACAATGGGCAGCACTGCTTCGGTAACCGGCTTTCCCTTACCACTGCCGCCGTTGATGTAATCCCAGTAGTCTCCAGGATTATTCACCATGACGGCGATACTCTTTGCCGAGTCGATGCTGCTTCCTCCTCCCAGACCAAGGACAAAGTCGCAACCCTCTTGCCTTGCCAGAGCCGCTCCCTCCATGACGTGGGAAAGAATCGGGTTGGGCAGAATTTTATCAAAGATAACCGAATCGATTCCCTGCTTTTTCAGAAGAGCCGCCGTCCTGTCGAGGTAGCCATGGCGCTTCATTGAACCGCCGGCCGAAACAACGATGAGCGCCTTTTTTCCCGGCAGTTTTTCACGTCCGAGACTTTCGAGCGATCCAGGACCGAACTGAATTTGGGTAGGAATATAGGTGGAAAACTGTTCCATAGGTACCATCCTTATCACTATAGATAGTTCAATAATACTATTGTTATAGGGATGCGGCAAATAGCTTTCCTGTGGGTATGTTCTATAGGGTTTGTTTTTAGTAGTGTTCGGAATCCTGGTGGTTTCATGCCGTCTTTCCCGGAAAAATCCTTAGGTTTCCAGGATTGCTTGATCGTATCTCCCTATACTCTGTAATTGGCGGCAACAAAAAAAATTGAGAGGCTTTGACCACCAGGATTCCGGACACTATATTTGTTTTTGGATAGTGCCGTGCGGCCATAGCCCCTGTGGCCGCAAACAGGAATCTTTCGATAGCGGCCGGACACAGAAACACATGGTACCAACGATATGCTTGCTATACTGTAAAAAAGCCTTTCGGTCTATTCTTATCTCTCAAGGGCTCCGATATCCGGCTTTCCTACCCGTGCATCTCCCTTAAAATCGACTTCCAGAGCTGGCTCTCCCATATATCCCTCCCCGATGGCGATACTCCCGGCCTTCAGAGTTCCCGGAATTTTACCTCTGTCAATATAATCCTGGATATCTCCTGTGATCTCCTCGTAGGGAAGATCTGCGACATTGTATCCTGCTTCGTTTTCCAGTGTTCTATCGGAACGTCCATTGTAGTAGATATTCTTATAGACTACTCCCTTTCCCTGGTTAAAAATGGTCGCACTTGTCATACTATTGTTATAAAATTGCGCACCAGGACGCTTTGCTCCTACATCCCATGTCTGAACATAATAATGGGGGCTGCGAGGGTCATCAAATCCAGTTCCGAAACTACGTCCCAGGTGGCTGGTCCACTGATCGTTCGGGGTATATACAACGGTGTTATTTCGAAATATGTTATTGCCTTCAAATTCGGCACCCATAACGAATAAATTACCATTGCTGGGGGCAAAGATATTGTTTTCCCACACAAAGTTAGCATAATAGCCACCTGCAGTATTCGCATTGATCATCACATCCATGGATTCGGTGTGGTAGAAGAGATTGCCTCGGACCGTCACATTCTTTGTATCATGAGCGTATGTTTCGGATGCGTTGATCATGTACATATGGATACAGTCTACATGCTTGCCGTAGGGAAGTGCTGGCTGTCCATCGATGTCGCCAATCCCATCATCTAAATCGTGAATAACGTTTCCCTCAATTAACCAGTTTGTTCCTCCGTGAATCTGAATCCCGTCTTGCATGTTGTGGTGAATATGGTTGTTCTTGATGACAAGATCATTTGCCATGCCGGTGACGCCCAATCCCGTGTTGGTAATTTCATTATTGTATACCGTTACATAGCGGGTGCAAGAAGCGCGTACCCCTGCCGTCCCCATGAAATCCGCTTTTTCATCATTATTTAGGGAAGAAAAGTCTTTGCTTTGTGTTATCAGACAGTTGCGTATATCTGCATAACGGCTGCCAAGGACTGTTATAGCTTCTGCCTGAACTCCGTCGATTCTCAATCGAAGGTTGCTGTTGCCATTTTGGGCAAAGGGGATTGAAAACCACCCTCCATCGTTTGTCTTGGTCCCAAGGGTTACCATTCCCAATTTTGCTTGGTGCAGGTTCACCGCCTTTATGGTGACCCATTCGGGAAAAACCTCATCGATAGGTGTGCATTTATTATTTCCCTCATAGTAGGTAGCCCCGAATTTCAGATCGCCATACTCTCCGTCTTCCAGTAAAAGAAGCTCACCGCCATGCATCTGGGAAAGGGCATAGGAGAGGCTGGCAAATGGCGACGATTTAGAACCGCTGTTTTGATCGGAACCGCTTGACGGGTCTACGAAGTACGTTGTGCCTGAGGATTCATAGGTTTCGATTTCCGGGTCATAGGAACTCCCATAGCATGAAGATCTATTGGAGCCGTCGGAGTCGGATGCTGATGAAAATAATAGATTACAGGAAGCTAAAATCACCAGCGGCAGAACTATCAAAAACGGAAGAAGCAGTCGAAAAATAGATTTCATGATATCCCTCTTTTTATTTGATCTGCGGGAATTGGCTCTTCGGTTTGGCAACCTTGCCAGGGACCTTACCCGCAAGCTTGCGATGCACGCAGGCGGAGTAACAAACCGCCGTACGGCCCCAATTCGTCTCTTTCTGTCTGTTATCCGAAATGTTAACATTGTACACAACGACGATATAGCATGCAGTGTATACTTTGAAAAGGTCTCTTTGCTTGGTTTTTGTGAAATTCTCAAAAGTTGTTCAATTTTTCCCAACTAACAGGGGGAATAGGCCGTACCGGTGTGTATTCCGCATTATGATCGACCATAAAACATGACAAGGAGTCGTTTCTCTTGACAGAAACGAATTTGCCTTCTACCATACTTCTATCTTAAGGCCATGCATCACATCGCGAAGGAGAAAAACATGCGCGACTATTTTAAGCAACAACCCGATACAAAGGGTTTTTTTGGTTCCTACGGGGGAAGTTTTATTCCTGAAGCTTTACAAAAAGAGATGGACAAAATCACCGATGCCTACTATTCCATCAGCAAAAGCCATCACTTCATTTCCGAGCTTCGCAGCATCCGCAAACACTTCCAGGGGCGTCCCACTCCGGTCTACTACGCCAGGACCCTTTCCGACGAATTGGGGGGACGGATTTATTTAAAGCGGGAAGATCTCAACCATACCGGGGCACATAAGCTGAACCACTGTATGGGTGAGGCACTTCTTGCCAAATACATGGGAAAGAAAAAGCTGATTGCCGAGACCGGTGCGGGACAACATGGTGTCGCCCTTGCCACCGCCGCCGCTTATTTCGGACTCGAGTGCGAAATTCATATGGGTGAGGTCGATATCAGGAAAGAGCATCCCAACGTCATCCGCATGAAACTTCTGGGGGCCAATGTTGTTCCCGTTACCTCTGGATTGAAGACCCTAAAGGAGGCGGTTGATTCGGCTTTTTCTGCCTATCTCGAGGACCCTGTCAATTCAATCTATTGTATCGGGTCGGTGGTCGGTCCCCATCCCTTTCCCATGATGGTTCGCGATTTTCAGCGGGTTGTGGGAATTGAGGCAAAGGAGCAGTTTTTCGAGATGACTGGCGAGATGCCGGACAATGTTGTGGCCTGCGTGGGAGGTGGAAGTAACTCCATGGGCATTTTCACGGCCTTCCTCGACGAAGAGGATACCACCCTCTACGGTGTTGAGCCTTCCGGCCGTTCCCTGCAGAAGGGCGAACATGCCGCAACCATGTGCTATGGAAAGCCCGGACTCATACACGGTTTCAAGTGCTATCTTTTGCAGAATGATAAGGGGGAGCCGGATCCCGTCTATTCGATTGCCAGCGGTCTCGATTATCCAGGTGTGGGGCCTGAGCATTCGGCCTTGAAGGATGCAGGGAAGGTGGTCTACGAGACTGCCAGCGATAAAGAGGCCCTTACAGCCTTCTATACACTCAGCCGCAAGGAGGGGATCATTCCCGCTCTGGAGAGTGCCCATGCCGTTGCCTTCGCCATGAAGCTTGCAAAGCAGGAGCCTCGCAAATCCATCCTGGTCAACCTTTCGGGACGAGGGGATAAGGACATCGACTTCATTGTGGAAAACTACGGAACAGGGCCGGAGGTAAAGGCATAATTTCCCTATATCCTATAGCGTATGCCTGCCAGAATGTAGTGAAACATTCCAAAGGTGTATACTTCCCCTCCACCGTCGGCCCCCCCCTCGAGTATCCTATAACCGAGGCGCAATTCGATATCGGGTTCCGGACGGTAGAGGAGGGCGGCCATGAAATCTTCCGCGCGCCCCTGGGGTGCCGCAAGGCCGTCTCCGGAGATGACAAAGCTGTAGCGTTCGGCAACGTTCCATCGGGCATCGAGATGAATAAGCGGGACAAAACCGATATTTTTGCGAATTTCCTCGTCGCTTTCGCTCTTTAACTTGATTGAAGCGTCCCGTATTTTTCCGGTAATCCCGGCTGCGAAACGAAAGCGGCGCTCATCGATAAGGGTATAGCTCCAGGTCAGACGGTAGGAGTTGAAAGTGTAGGTTCCTTCGAGGTTCGTTCCTGCAGGAAATAGTGTATCGCGGAAGGTGATGTCTTTATTCACAGTTCCGTTACTGGTGATACGCAAGGGAGCATAAAGAAAGGAGAGGCTATTGCGGCCGAAATCGGCACCGAGGCGGAGGCGGAAGAACCAAACAGCATCGGGATCAAGATCATCTGCCAGGGAAAATCGGGTCCCCGTATCGGAGGGAATCTGCACATCGTTGTAGCCGGTAAAGGCCCCGCCGCTTTCCAGGTCTATCCAGAACGGACCGGACCAGAGGTGGCCGGCCGCGAGCGTAAACAGGATCAATGCAAGAAGTCCTTTACAACCTTTTTGCCTTCCCCGCTTATCCATGAAATTCTCCTTACATGATTCTTATCCTATAGTCTCGTTTGTGGCCAGCAAAAGATCAACAAGGGTAAGAGCGGCCATGGCTTCTACCACCGGAACGATCCTGGGGCAGATGCAGGGATCATGGCGGCCTCTTACCTGAATGATCTGTTCCCTGCCGTCGGAGTCGATGGTTTTTTGTGGTAAAGAGATGCTTGGGGTAGGCTTTACCGCCAGACGGAAGCTGATGGGCTCTCCCGTCGATATGCCGCCGAGGATTCCGCCTGCATTGTTGCTTAAGAAGCCCTTTCCGTCCATTTCATCGTTGTCCGCTTTCCCGGTCATGCGTGCCGCCGCAAAGCCCACACCGAATTCTATTCCCTTTACCGCTCCGATGGAGATCATCGCTCCTGCGAGCCGTGCATCGAGCTTATCGAATACCGGATCGCCGATACCGGCAGGTGCCCCGCTTATGGTACACTCCACAATTCCCCCGGCGCTGTTGCCTTCCGCTGCAAGAGCGGTTACGGCTGCCAGCATCTTTTCGGCGGCACTGGGATCACAGGCCCTCATCGGGTTTTTCTCCACGGTGGAAGGATCGCAGGTTTCGCACCTAATGCCTGCGGCCTCAAGGGTCCATGCCTGGACCCTGATACCCCGGGCTTCAAGGAGCAGACGTGCAAGTGCCCCGGCGGCAACCCTGGCCGCGGTTTCTCTTCCCGAACTCCTGCCACCGCCCCGGTGGTCCCTGATGCCATATTTCTTGTCGTAGCCGAAATCTGCATGTCCAGGCCTGTAGATGTCCCGGTACTGGTCGTAGTCTCCGCTTTTTTGGTTTCTATTGGCGATGAACATGGCAATGGGGGTGCCGGTACTCTTGCCCTCGAAGACCCCGCTGAGGATCTCAACCTGGTCATGCTCTTTCCTTGGGGTGGTCACCTGAGACTGGCCCGGTTTTCGCCGGTCGAGTTGCAGCTGGATTGCGGCCGGATCGATCTCGATTCCCGGAGGCATTCCGTCGACCACGACGCCGATTCCCTTTCCGTGCGACTCCCCGAAGCTTGTAATACGGAAGCGAGTTCCGAAGCTGTTTCCTGCCATTGTCTACTCCTTCTTACCAGAAAGGAAGGTATCCACCCCCCTGATGATAATCTGACTGTTTTCCTTTCTCGAACGATCTTCCAGGTCAAAAACGAGATCGGCATACCTGCGATAGACCTTCTCCCGTCTGAGGCAGAGGTGATGGAAGCGTTCCCGTGCCCCCTTGATTCCTCCCTCGC
The DNA here is from genome assembly GCF_000143985.1 of Sediminispirochaeta smaragdinae DSM 11293. Lineage (GTDB taxonomy): Bacteria > Spirochaetota > Spirochaetia > DSM-16054 > Sediminispirochaetaceae > Sediminispirochaeta > Sediminispirochaeta smaragdinae. The sequence continues at coordinate 1,548,076 of NC_014364.1, forward strand.
CCTCAAGGAAGGGGGGCAGGCCTCCTGCCACGATCCTGGCAAAAAGGAGTCCTTCGGGAAGCCTTAGATGGATGATAAGAAAAGACCTTCCACCCTCGTCGTGAAACCCCGCGAGGACTCCGTCGTTGTCGGCAATTCCTCCTCCGGTAGAGACAACCATTGCCCGTTCGTCTTGTTTCAGAGCCTTGGCGGCTTCAGCCTCCAAAGCCATAAAGCGTTGTTTCCCTTCATTACGGTAGAGTCGTCGGACCGAGGATTCCTTGCCTCCCTGCGCCCAATATCGTTCCATAACCAATCGGTCAAGATCGGTGAAGGGAAGGGTAAGATGTCTTGCAAGGGCCTCGCCGTGACAGCTCTTGCCGCTATGCTTCATTCCCGTTATAAGAATCGATGGTAGCTCTTTACCTGATTGCATGGCAAAGAGTATTCTATGGGCGATTCAAAGTGTCAATGGGAGCATTCATGGAGAGCAAAAAAGGGTTTCGTATAGAAAAAGATTCAATGGGAGAGATGCTCGTACCCGAGCATGTGTACTGGGGGGCCCAAACTGCACGGGCCGTTAAAAATTTCACCGTGAGCAGCCGAAGAATCCCCGAAGGGCTTCGGCTCGCCCTCGGCTGGATAAAAGAGGGGGCCGCAGTTGCACATGGTGAGCTCGGAACCTTTCCCGAAGCGGTCTGTGACGCCGTGGAAGAGGCCGCCCGTGAGTTGCGCCGCGGCAAGTTTGCCGATCAGTTCCCCATCGATCTCTATCAAACCGGAAGCGGGACCAGCTGGAACATGAATGCCAACGAAGTGGTTGCCGCCAGGGCCAATGAACTGCTTGGCTTTCCTCTCGGCTCCAGGGGGCCTGTCCACCCCAACGATACGGTTAACCGAGGACAGTCGAGCAACGATGTCATTCCCTCTGCAATTCAGATTGCATCCAGGCTCTCGGCCAAGTGTCTTGCGCGGGATCTTCGCTATCTGGCGGAAGCGGTGGAGACAAAGGCCGAGGAGAGCAGGGACGTTATCAAACTTGGGCGTACCCACCTCCAGGATGCCGTCCCCATGACCGGTTTTCAGGAGCTTTCGGCCTGGGCCGATCAACTGCATCAGGCCCTGCGACGCCTGAAAGCCCTTTTTCCCGTTCTCGAGCGCATTCCTCTCGGCGGAACCGCGGTTGGTACGGGTCTAAACAGCAGCCGCAACTTTGCCGATCTTACGGCGACTCATATTGCGGAGGGAACGGGATGTCCCTTTGTTGCCATGGATCGCAGCTTTTCCGCAATAGCCGCCCGGGATGCCAGCCTTGAATACGGGGATGTCCTCAACGCCCTGGCGGTGATCATAATGAAGATCGCCCAGGACCTCAGACTCCTTTCCAGCGGCCCCCGGGCAGGTCTCGCGGAGATCAGGCTTCCCGAGCTTCAACCGGGAAGCAGCATCATGCCGGGAAAGGTGAATCCCGTTATTCCCGAAATGGCCGTACAGGTGGCCGCTTCGGTCATGGGCAAGCATGTAAGTCTTACCATTGCCTGCCAGAACAGTCCTCTTCAACTCAATATCATGATGCCCCTTATCGCCGGCGAGCTGCTTGATTCCGCCGAAATGCTGAGTCGGCTCTGCCGCTCCCTTGCAGATAGATGTATCTCAGGTATGAGCTACGACAGACAACGCTGCCGGGATTTGATCGAAGGAAGCCTCGCCATGGTTACCCCGCTTGCCTTGGAAATCGGTTATGAAAAGGCTGCCCGGATCGCCAAGGAGGCCTACGCCAGCGGACGGAATGTCAGAGAGGTTGCCCTGAAGCAAAGCGGCCTTGACTCCGAAACCGTGCAGCGCCTGCTTGATCCAGAACGGATGTGCGGCGGAGTTGATTAACCGAAGGCGGTCGGGTGCAGCATTTTGATGGGGGTGGGCTTTCCGAAGAAGTAGCCCTGAGCATAGTCGACACCAATCTGCTCAAGTTCCCGTAGTATCCCTTCGTTTCCGACGAATTCGGCGATGGTCTTAATCCTCATCACCTTGCCCATGCTGTTGATGGCCTCTACCATGGCCCTGTTTACCGGATCGGTATCCATATCCTTCACGAACATCCCGTCGATCTTCAAATAGTCGACAGGCAGTAGCTTCAGGTAGTTGAAGGATGAAAAGCCGCTTCCAAAATCATCCAGGGCAAAGGTCGAGCCGATCTTTTTCAGCTCATTGATAAAGTGACTTGCAGTCTTCATGTTGCTAATCGCCTCTGTTTCCGTTACCTCGAAGCAGAAGGAGGAAGGGGGAACACCGTATTCCTGAAATTCGTAGACGAGAAAGTCGAGGCTGGTCTCATCCGCGAGAAAAGCACCGGAGAGATTGATGGTAAAGAAAAAGGGATTCCGATCCTGGCCGAGTTCGTCGGAAAGCAATTTGTACGCTTTAAATGCGTTTTGCACTACCCATCGGTCCACGGCAGGCATCAGGTTATAGCGTTCGGCAGCAGGAATAAAATCGGCAGGCATGATGGTGTTTCCTTCCTGGTCGATCATCCTGATCAAGAGTTCACATTTTTTCATTCCCGAGTTTGAACTGTTGATCGGCTCTATCGGTTGGAAAAAGAGTTGAAAACGGTCCTCCTCAAGGGCCTTTGTCAGCCTGCTGATCCACTGCATCTCGCCGCGTCGCTTTGTAAAGAGGTTCTCCTCAACGTTGTAGACCTTAATTTTGTTGCCCCCGGCATCTTTTGCAATGTAACATGCGTCGTCCGCCGCGGCAAAAACATCATGTATGTCCTGATCGTTGCCGTTTATCATGACGATACCGATGCTTGTGGTGATATTAAAGACGTGTTTGTCCCATATCAGCTTGGTCTCCCTCAGCCGGGATTGAAGCCTCTGGGCGATCTCCGTGGCCTGACTGATGCTTGCTCCCGTAAGCAGGATACCGAACTCGTCACCCCCAAGACGGGCCGAGAGATCGCTGGAACGAACCACGCTTTTAATGACCGTGGTGGTTTTTAAAAGCAGTTCATCTCCGGCGGTATGGCCGCACAGGTCGTTCACTACCTTGAATTGGTCGATGTCGAGAAAAATAAAGGCATTTTCACCGTCACTTTCCTTTGCAAGACCGATGGTACGGCGTAGCTGTTCGGAAAATTCGTCTCTATTGATCAATCCTGTTAGGGTATCATGACTTGCCTGATAGCTGATGGTTTCGCTCATTCTCCGCATTTCCGTCGTATCGCGGAAGGCGAGAACCTGGCCGTCGAGTTTACCATCACGGTCCCG